>JADGHG010000135.1 GCA_019689585.1 Clostridia bacterium | reverse complement strand
CGCCAAGGGGTACGCCATGTGGCCCTTGCGAGGGGAGAGGGCCACGAATACCCCAGCCGGATACTACCGCGAGCCCGGCACGTCGTTCCGGCTCGTCGTGCGCGTGGAGGCCGACGCCGCCGCGCGGGTGCGGGAGGCGCTCCTCGCGTGGATCGTCTTCGGCGGCTATGGCGGCCGCACGCGCCGCGGGCTCGGAAGCCTGATGCTTCGGGCCGTGGGCGAAGGCTCGCTCGCCTTGCCCGAGGCGCCGACGCGCGAGGCGCTGGCTCGCGCCTTCGGACGCGACATCTTCGCGTGGGAGCCGTCGCCGGCGACACACGTGCCCCGCTTCGCCGGAGCCGCGCTCGCCGTCGGGAGTCCCGTGCCCCAGGCAGAACGGGCGTGGGAGACCGCCCTCACGGTTTTGCGCGAGTTCCGCCAGGGGACGTCGGGCGGCGCGGGCGATCGCGCCCGGGAACCCGACCCCGGGGGCGGCCGCCGTCCGTCCGTGTCCAACTGGCCTGAAGCCGACAAGGTGCGCCACCTCGCGGCCCACGGCGGCAGCGGGCGATGGTCGCACAAGCCGCGCTACGGGCCCGACCCGGCCTGGCCGCGGGCGGAGCTCGGCCTGCCGATCGTCGGCCGCTTCCAGACGAACGGACGAGACGGGAGTCGGCTGATCGAACCTGACCCGTTCGAGATCCGATGGGAGCCGGCGTCGGAGGCGAGGTGGCCGCGCGACCGCCTCGCGAGCCCGCTCGTAGTGAAGGCCATGCCGCTTGCCGACGGACGCTTCGCCCCGTGCCTACTCTGGTTCGAGCGCTCGTACCCGCCGGGGAGGGTCGTGCTCCATGGGGCCGCGGGGCGGGTGCGCAACTCGGAGGCCCCCTTCGGAAAGCTCCTCGGCGAGGGGGACAATCCGCTCTACCGCGTCCTCGACCCGTCTTTTGCCGCCTCGGCGCAAGGCGAGGCGGCCGGCCGGCGGCCGGCGCGCGGCCTGCGCGACCGCTTCTTCACTTGGGCCGAGAAGCGATACGGCCTGAAGGTGATCGCGCGATGACGCGCCATCTCGTCCTTGTCACCGTCGGACCCGTCCAGGAGTTCATCGCGCAGGCCCGCCGGACGCGCGATCTCTGGCACGGGAGCCACCTCCTCTCGGAGCTGAGCCGCGCGGCCGCGCGGGCGCTCGCCCGCCAGGGCGGCATGCTCGTCGTCCCCGCCCTCGCCCCAGACGATCCCGAGCTCGAAGAGGCTACCGGTCCCCTGCGCCCGGACGGCAGCCCGCGCCTCAGCATCGGAAACCACATCCTCGCCGTCTTGCCTCCCGGTTCCGACCCGCGCGAGGTCGCGAAGGCGACGCGCGAGGCCGTCCTCGCCTACTGGTCCGACGTCGCCGGACGCGTATGGCGGGCCGTCGAGGCCATCGTGGACGAGGGCGCGCGGAAGGCCTGGGACGAGCAGGTGCGGGAGCACGTCGAGTTCATCGCCGCCTGGACGCCGCTCGACGACGACTACCGGAGCGCTCGCCGGCGCGTGCATGAGATGGCGCAGGCGCGGAAGAACCTGCGGGAGTTCCGGCCCTGGCGGCACGACGCGCCCGGTGTGCGCCGCTCTAGCCTCGACGGCGCCCGCCGCTCCGTCCTCACCCGCCTGGATCGGCCGGCGGAGGGCGCCACCGGGAGCGAGCTTCGGGCGAGGCAGCGGAAGATCAGGGCGAAGTACCGCATCCAACCGGGGGAGGAGCTCGATGCGATCGGGCTCATCAAGCGGGCGGGCGGCAGCGCCCTGCCCTTCGTGCCGATCGCGAACGTGGCCGCCGCCGCCTGGATGCGGCACGCACGGCGCAAGGCGCCCGACGCCTGGGGCGCGCTCGTCTCGGCCCTCGAAGCCTGGCCCGGGTCGGACGCCTTGCGCCACGGCGCGCGCAATTGCTGCGGCGCGCTCTTCCCGTTCGAGGCCTCGATCTTCTTCCCGAGCCGCTGGGTGCCGATCTTCGAGGAGATGGAAGGGCCCGAAGGCGCGGACGCCGAGCGCGAGACCGCCCTCCGGGCGCGCCGGTTCGGGGAGCAGCACGTGCGGCCGCTCCTCAAGCAGGCTGGATCGCCTCCGAGCTACGTCGCCTGCCTGCGGGCCGACGGCGACGGCGTGGGGGCCGCCCTCGACCGCCTCGCGACGCCCGAGGCGAACGCGGCGTTCTCGCGCCAGCTCTCGGAGTACGCGCGCATCGCGCGGACCGTCGTCGAGGAGCGCCACCTGGGCTCTCTCGTGTATGCGGGCGGGGACGAGCTCCTCGCCTTTGCGCCGGTCTCGGCGGCGCCCGCGATCGCGCGCGAGCTGCACCGCGAGTTCGACCGCGCCATCCGAAAGGCGCTCGATACGGGCGGGGCCGGCGGCGGCGACGTCCCGACCCTGTCGGTCGGCATCGGCGTGGGTCACGTGATGGCGACGATGGCCGATCTCAGGTGGCTCGGCGAGGAGGCGCTCCGGCTCGCGAAGTCCGGCGGTCCGCGCGCTCTGGGCGGTGGCGGCGCTTCGCGCAAGAACGCGCTCGCGATCATCGTGGACAAGCGTTCGGGCGGCCGGCGCACCTTCCGCGCCGGCTGGGACGAGTGGCAGGGGGACCCCGTGGGCCGGCTCGAGGCGGATGTGAAGCTTCTCGGGGCCGGCCTGTCCCGCCGCAAGGTGCATCAGATCGAGGACGTCCTCAGGCGGCTTGCGCCCGCGGTCGGCCCGTGGGCGGCCGGCTCGAGAGGCGGGGCGTCTGTCGCTTCGTCCGCCGACGAGGTGGCCCTCAAGGGGGAGGTCGTGCGCCTCCTCTCCCGGGCAGAGGACGGGACGCAACAGCTCCGGCTCGAGGAGCTCGGCCTCGACCTCGGTCCCTCCCCGGCGGACCCGCGGGCGGACGCGCCGGTGCTTCACGAGCGGCTTCAGGCTTGGGTCGACCGCGTCCTCGTCGCCCTCACGATCGCGGAGAACGCGCCCCCTGAGGACGAGGCCGAGGGCGCGGGGGAGGCGGCGCTGTGAGTCCGGCGACTGAGCTTCGGCGCATGGCGGTCGTGCCGCGGGAGGGCTATTTCTGCAACGACGGCCGGGGCTGGCAGTCCCACTGGACGGGCCGGGGGAATGCGCTCGCCTGGCCTTGGCCGACGACGCTCGCCGGGGCGCTCCGAAGCGCCTGGGGCCGCAAGGACGAGGAGCGCCTCGGCCGGACGTACACGCGCGAGGACTGGCTCGCGCTCGCGGGAGAGATCCGCCTGGGCACCGCCCTGCCGCTTCGGCGCAGCTGGCGGGGCTCCCGCCGCGGGCGTGAGGCCTGGGGGCGCGAGCATCTCGCATGGCCGGCTCCGGCCGACGCCCTCGCCGTCGACGAGGGTGGCCAGCGGCAGGTCGTCGCGCTCCGCCCGCGGCCGCTCGCGCGCGCCTTCGGCGCCGAGTCGGGCGTCCTGGGGCGCGACGAGTCCGCCGCCACGGACCTCCTCTGGCTTCCGCTCCCCGACCGCGAGATCCAACTCGGCAAGCCGGCGCGCGAGCCGGCCTGGTGGTCCGACGCGCGCTTTCGCCTGTGGCTCCGTGGCGCGAAGCTAGGGCCGGCCGACCCAGAGGACGCGTTCGACTTCCCCCGCCGCTTCCAGGTGCACGTGCGCATCGATCCCGGCACGCAGACGGCCGAGGAGCACTTCCTCTATGCGCACGACCAG
>JADGHG010000022.1 GCA_019689585.1 Clostridia bacterium | reverse complement strand
CTCCCGGGTCGGCCCGGGCGGCCGAGGCGGCTTGGGCCCCCCGAGCCGACCCCGCCCGCGGCCGACGTCCCCCGCGCCACGCCGGAGGAGGCGGGGCGGCGGGCGGCGCGCGAGGCGCTTGCGACGCCGGGATTCGCGTTCTTCGAATACTTCCTCACGGACCTCGCCGGCCACGCCGGGGATCTGGCCTTCGCGCGCGAGGCGCTCGCCCGGCTCGACGGCTTCCTCGCCGGGGCGGTCGAGGTGCTGCGCCCGCGGGGCGGCCGGCTTCTTCTCGCGAGCGACCACGGGAACCTGGAAGACCTTCGGACCCGCGGCCACACGCGCAACCCGGTCCCGCTCGTCGCCCTCGGCCCGGGCGCGGCGTCGGCCCTCCGCGGCGCGCGAAGCCTCCTCGACGTGCGCCCCCTCCTCGCCGCCTGGGACGCCGACCTTGCATCCCCGGCCCCCCGCGGCGGAAGGCTGTGATGGCGAGGTGAGGCAGATGGACGAGACGCGCGAGGAAGTGGCGCGGCGGCGCCTCCTCGCCCGCCGGGCCGAGCTGCGCGCCGCGCGCGGGGCGCCGGGCGGAGGGGAGCCGCGCTCGATCGGCGAGGCGACGGGCGAGCTCTCGACCTACGACAACCACCCGGCCGACGTCGCCACAGAGACCACCGTCCGTGCCCAGGAGGTCGCCTTCCGCGACGGCGCCCGGCGGGCGATCGAGCGGGTCGAGGCCGCCCTTCGCCGGCTCGACCAGGGGACCTACGGGCGCTGCCTCCGCTGCGGCGGGCCGATCGAAGAAGGCCGCCTCGCCGTCCTTCCCGAGGCCGAGCTCTGCGCCGGTTGCGCCCGAGCGTCCGAGAGAGAGGAGTTATCATAGGGCGCGGCCATCCCGGAGGGCTCTGGGGGTGATCGCGTGCGAGCCCGCCTGTGGGCGGCGGTCCTCGTCCTGGCCGCCCTCGTCTTCGCCCTCGACTTCGCTTCCAAGCGCTACGTCGAGGCCCACATGCACATCGGCGAGGTCGTGCCGGTCCTCCCGGGCGTCTTCGACATCGCCTACATCCGCAACTCGGGCGCCGCCTTCAGCCTCCTGGAAGGCCGGACGCTCTTCCTCGTCGTCGTGACGTTCGCCGTGCTCGCGGCCGTGCTCGTCTACGGCGGGGAGCTCCTGCGGAGGGGGCGCGCGGCGCGGATCGGGCTCGCGCTCGTCGTCGGCGGGGCGGCCGGGAACCTCTGGGACCGGCTGACGGCGGGCGGCGTCGCCGACTTCCTCCACCTGCACCACTGGCCGGTCTTCAACGTCGCCGACTCGGCCGTCGTCGTCGGCGGCGCCCTCATCGCTTGGACGCTCGGCCGGAGCGGGGGAGACCAGGCGGACCGCGCCGGCTCGAAGGCGACGGGGGACGCCGCGGACGCGCAGCCGGCGGTGAGGGAGCGATGAGCCGGCGCTCCCGCGAACGGGTCCGGCGGCCCCGGGCCGAGCGGCGGGAGTGGGAGGGACTCGCGGCCCGCTTCGAGGTCGAGGAGGGGCCGGCCGACGGTCGGCCGCGCACCGTCCACGAGTACGTCGTCGCCCCGGACGAGGCCGGGTTGAGGCTCGACCGCTTCCTCGCGCTCAAGGAGGAGCTCGACGCCAGCCGCGCCACCGTCCAGGCCTGGATCGCCGAAGGCCTCGTGCAGCTGAACGGCTACGAGGGACGGCGCTCCGACCGGCTCGAAGCCGGCGACCGCGTCCGGCTCGAGGTCCCCGAGCCCGAGCCGGTCGAGTTGCCCGCGCAGCCGATCCCCCTCGACATCGTCTACGAGGACCACGACATCATCGTCGTCAACAAGCAGCGCGGGCTCGTCGTGCACCCGGCGGCCGGCAACGCCTCCGGCACGCTCGTGAACGCGCTCCTCGCCCACTGCCGGGACCTCTCGGGCATCCGGGGCGTCCTGCGGCCCGGCATCGTCCACCGCATCGACAAGGACACGACGGGGCTCCTCGTCGTCGCCAAGACGGACCGCGCCCACGCGCATCTCGCCCGCCAGATCCGGCTGCACCTCGTGACCCGCACCTACCTCGCGCTCGTCAAAGGCTGGCCGCCGGCCGACGAGGGGGCGATCGACGCCCCGATCGGACGGGATCCGTCCGATCGGACGCGGATGGCGGTGCGACCGGGGCACGGCAAGCCGTCGGTGACCCGCTTCCGCGTGGTGGAGAAGCTGCCGGGCCACGCGCTCCTCGAGTGCCGGCTCGAGACGGGTCGGACGCACCAGATCCGCGTCCATCTGGCGTACATGGGCAACCCGATCGTCGGCGACCCGGTCTACGCCAAGGGGCCCCTCCGGCCGGGGGGACGGGAGTCGCTCGGGTTGGGCGGCCAGGCGCTCCACGCCTTCCGCCTCGAGCTCCGCCATCCGACGGACGGCCGGGCTCTGACCTTCGAGGCGCCGCTTCCCGAAGACTTCCGCGAGGCGCTCCGCGAGCTGCGCGAACGGGCGCGGGACGGAGGGAGCGGCCCGGTCCAATCCTGACTTGCGCACTCGGATATGGGCCGCGTACACTACACGCGGCGTCGCCGCCGGCAAGGCGCCCCCGCTTTGGGGCGGCGGGGCGTGCGGCCGAGGATCTCTCGACATGGCGGGGGGGCGGCTTGCGGGTCATGGCGGGGCGGCCGTTTTCCATCCGAATCCTGAGTGCAGCGCTCGGAATTTGGCTGGCGGCGCTCGGCCTGGGGCCGGGCTACGCGAGCGCGCAGGCGGCTTCGGCCCCGCCTGCGCCGGCCCAGGCGAGCGCAGGCGGCGAAGGCGAAGGCGCCCGCGACGGGATCGCGACGCTCGTCGCGGCCCTCGACCGGGCGTCGCGCGCGATCGCGGCGGAGGACGCCGAGGCCGCCCGCGCCGCGCTCGAAGACTTCGTCGCCGCCTGGCCGGGCAGCGAGGACGATGTGAAGGCCCGGTCCCACGAGGTCTACGAGGAGACCGAGGCCGACATGCCGCGCGCCCTGGCGCTCCTTTCGGCCGACCCGCCGCGCCTTGGCGAGGCGGCGCCCCTCGTCGCCCGCATGCGGGAGCGGCTCGCCGGGCTCGACGAGCCTCCCCACTACACGGCTTGGGACGCGGGGGTCATCCTCCTCCGCGAAGGGCTCGAGGCCATGCTCGTCGTCGTCGCGCTCCTCAGCTTCCTCTCCCGCACGGGGGAGGCGCGTCGGCGCGTCTGGGTCTGGGTCGGCGCGGCGGCAGGGGTGGGGGCGAGCGTCCTCCTAGCCTTCCTGCTCCATGCGCTCCTCTCGGCGGCGGCGGCCGGCGTGGGGGCGGAGCTCGTCGAGGGGATCGCAGGGCTCGTGTCGGTCGCCCTCCTCTTCACGGTCGGCGCGTGGCTGCACAGCCGGGCCAGCCTGGCCGTCTGGCACGGGTACGTGAAGCGCCAGGTGGGGCGCGCCCTCGCGCGTGGGGCGCTCCTCTCGCTGGCGCTCGCCTCCTTCCTCGCGGTGACGCGCGAGGGAGCCGAGACGGCCATCTTCTACCTCGGGCTCGCGCCCGGCATCCGGACGCCCGACCTCGTGCTCGGGATCGCGGGCGGGGCCCTCGCGCTCGTCCTGGCCGGTGCAGTCCTCGTCCGCTTCGGCCTCGCCGTGCCCGTGCGCCCGTTCTTCCTTGCGGCGGAGGCGCTGATCGACTACCTCGCCCTCAAGTTCGCCGGCACGGCCGTCCACGCGCTGCAGGCCGTCGGCCTCCTCCCGGCCCACCCGGCCGCGGCCCTTCCGACCTGGCCCTGGATCGGGCTCTACCCCACGTGGGAGTCCGTCCTGGCCCAGGTGGCGCTTCTCGTCCTCATCGCCTCGGCCGTCGCCTGGACGGAGCGCAGGGTGCGGCGCGCGGTCGCCGAAGAGGACGCGGCGACGGCCTGAGGAGGTCGCCTTTGTGATGCGCATCCGCCCCTACCTGGCGCGCGCCCTCGCGATGTTCCGAAGCGAGCCGGCGCTCGCCCTCGCCCTCTTCGTCGGGCTCTGGGTGCCGCAGGCCGTCGGCTGGCTCCTCGCGCGGGGCGTCGCCCAGGCCGGCTTCCACCAGGCCGAGGCGGCCGGGGCGGCGGCGCTCGTGTCGCTACCGTTCGCGATCGCCGCGCCCGCCTTCGCCGGCGGCGTCATGGCGCTCTTCGGCGAAGCGGTGCGGGGCCGCACGGCCGGCTGGGACGCCTTCCGCGACGGGACCGCGCGGTACTACTGGCGCGTCCTGGGCGGCTGGACGCTCGTCGTGACGATCGCCGTCCTCGTCACGGGTCCGGTCTTCGCGGCGGTCGCAAGGCGCGAGGCGGTCGAGCTCGGGTCCGGGCTCCCCGGGCTCGCCGCGGCTCCCTCGCTCGAACTCGTGCGCGCCGTCCTCGCCGAGCCGGCCCTCGCCGTACCGTTCCTCGTCGGGCTTCTCATCGACTTCCTCTTCGTCTACTGGGCGCCGGCCGTCGTGCTCGGCGAGCGGACGACCTTCGCCGCCGCCGCCTCGAGCATGCGGTTCGCCGTGCGCGCCTGGCTTCCCACGGTCCTCGCCGTGCTCGCCAACTTCCTCGTGGCGGGAGCGCTCCACGCCGGTGTGCGGGCGCTCGTCCCAGGCGCGCTCGTCCCCTTCGACGAGGGGCCCCTCGCGCTCGGCCAGGCCGCGCGGGCCGCGACCGTCGCGGCGCTCGGGGTGACGAGCGCCGCGGTGTTGCTCCAAGCCGTCTGGGAGGCGCTCTACCGGAGCTACCTTTGGACGCTCTATCACGGGGCGGGCGTGAACGCGGGCTGAGCGCGGCCCGGGGCGCGAAGGCGCGCCCGCCTCCGGCGCGAAAGGCCGCCGCGACAGGAGTTCCCGCGGCAGCACCGAAGCCCCGCGCATGGATGGCCCGTCGATCACGGTAGCGCAGCTCCTCGGCGATCCCGCGCTCCGCGGTATGCGTCTCCTCGCGGGCGCGGCCGGACTCGCCGCCCCGGTGGAAGCGGTCCGCATGGCGGAGGACGGTTCGGGGCGGTTCGCGCCCCGTACGCTGTACGTGCTTTGGCGCGACGAGGCGCTCGAGGCGCCGACGATCGATGTCATCCTCCGGCGCGCAGCAGCTGCTTCGGCAGCGGGCGTGGCGGTGAGGCTCGGGCCGGACCGGGCCTCGCGCCCCACGCCGCTGCCGCTGGCCACCTTGGTCCTCTCCGATCGCCTCAAGCTGCCGCTCGTCGACGTCGGCGCGGTCGATCCGATGAGCCTGGCCGAGCGCCTCGCCACGCTCCGGCACGGCGACCGCGAGGCGGATTACCGGCGGATCGAAGCGGCCGTCGCAGTCGCCCTCGATGAGTGGCGGGAATGGCAGCCGGCCGAATCCATCCTCGAGCGGTTGGAGTCCGCGCTGGATGTGCGCTGCGAACTCGTTCCGATGGGCTCCGAGGCTCCTGAGGCGGGCCGCGCGCCGGAGGCCGGCGGACGGGGACGCGCGCCTCGCGTTCGATCCTTCGGAGAGCGGGTCGAGCTCGTCTGTCACCTGTACGTCGGGCGGCGGCCCCGGTACGAGCTGCGCGTGTCGTTCCGAGAGGACCCGCACCTGCGGTTCGTGGTGCCGCGGGTGTTCGACATCGTCTCGGCCCTCTTGGAAGCCCAGCTGGCGGAGCGTCACCGCTCCTGGGAGAGTCGGATGACGTTCAAGCAAGACTTCTTCACGCAGATCTTCTCCGGCGGCCAACCTCCGCCGGAGGTCGTCGCGAGGGCGATGGAGCTCGGCTGGGATTTCGGGCGCGAGCACGTGGTCGTCGCGATCCGGATGGCGGTGGAGGTCGGGGGGGCTGCAGGCGACGAGGGGAGCTGGCTGAGAGCGTCGGGCGAGCTGGTCGACGCGCTCGAGAAGCTGGCGCGCGCCCACGAGCTCTGGGCCTTCGCCGGGCCGCTCGAGGGCAGGACGTTCGTGTGTGTCTTCCGACCGTCGGTGCGCAGCCGTCTGGACCTCGCCAAGGTGCGGAAGACGCTCGCCGCAGTCCAGCAGTCCTTGGGCGGGGAACGGCGCGTCGCGGTGACGGCCGGCATCGGCTCGGTCGCGGTCGGGCTCCAGGGGCTCGCCCGCTCGTACCGCGAGGCCTTGCAGGCGTTGTCGATCGGTGGCGTCGTGCACGGCCCGGGGGCGATCGTCACGTCGGACGAGTTGGGCCCCGAGAGGCATCTCTACCCGTGGTACCTGTCTGAAGAGGGGCAGGCCATGTCGGCCGCGCTTCTCCGGCCGTTTCTCGAACTGCCCGCTGCCCGTCGCCAGGCGGCGCTGCAGACCTTGGACGCCTTCCTGCGCTCGGGGGGCACCGTCGCGCAGGTGGCCGAGTCGCTCAACATTCATCGCAACACTGCGCGGTACCGCCTGGCACAGCTGGAAAAGCTCCTCCGACTCGACCTCGGGGACCCCGAGAACCGCCTTCTCCTCACCCTGGCGCTCCGCGCCTATCACGCGGCCCGCGGCTGACACACCGGAGGGCCCTGTGCGGCGTGCACATAAAACCGCGTGATGTTCTCGCGCTCGCCTGAAGGTCGCAGCGCCGGCCCTGGCCTAACCGACGCCCGGAAAGGAAGGGGGTCGAGTCGCGTGACTGAAGGCCATGGCGTGATCGGCAGAGACGACTATTCGTTGTCTCGAGTGCCGGAGGGCGAGAGGTACTCCTGGGTCAGCGTAGCGGTGCAGCGGTTCGGGCAGTTGTCCGCCCTCTCTCAGTTCCTACTCGGCGCGACGCTCGGATTCGGAATGGACTTCTGGTCCGCGTTCTGGGCGCTCACGCTCGGGGCGGCCATCCTCGAGGTCGTGGCCATCTTCACGGGCATCGCCGGCCAGCGGGAGGGCCTGTCCACATCCGTGCTCTCCCGATGGGCGGGCTTCGGCCGGTATGGGTCCAGCATCATCGGGCTCGTCATCGCGATCGGGCTGATCGGTTGGTTCGGCGTCCAGAACGCTGTCTTCGCAGAGGGGCTCCAGTCCCTCCTGGGTGTGTTTCCTCTGTGGTTGTGGTCGATCATCACGGGCCTGGCGGTCACGGTCATCGTGATCTACGGCTTTCTCTCGATGGCGTGGACGGCGTACATCACAGTCCCTGCCTTCCTTCTCCTGAGCGGGTATTCGATCGGCTCCGCGCTGACGCATTACTCGTTCTCCGAACTGATCTCCTCGCCCGCCCCGGGTCCGACGCTGACCCTCGGCGCCGGCGCGACCGCGGTCGCGGGTGGGTTCATCATCGGTTCCGTCATCACGCCGGACATGACGCGGTTCAACCGATCGATCGCGGACGTGGTCAAGCAGACGGTCGTCGGCGTGACGTTGGGCGAATACACCATCGGTCTCATCGGCGTACTGCTCGCTCACGCGGTGAAGAGTTCGGACGTGATCGCGATCGTGACCTCGACGAGCGGCGCCGTAGGCGTCCTCATCCTGATCGTGGCGACGCTCAAGATCAACGACTGGAACCTGTACTCGGGGTCGCTCGGAATCGTGAACATCCTGGACTCCGTCTTCGGCCGTCGCGTCAACCGGGCCATGGTGACCGTCATAGTGGGAGCCCTCGGGACTCTCCTCTCGGCCGCCGGCATCCTGCAGAAGTTCGTCGGCTTCCTGACCGTCCTCGGTGTCACGATCCCTCCGATCGCCGGGATCATGGTGGTCGACTACTTCGTCCTTCGGCGGTTCCGTCGCGAACTGGACGAGAGCCGCACACAGGGAGCCTTGCCCGGTGCGGTCGAGGCCCTCAACCCCATGACGCTGATCAGCTGGGCGGTCGCGTCGTACGTCGGCTATGCGGTGCACTGGGGCATCCCGGCCTTGAACTCCCTCATCGTCTCGGGCGTCCTCTACTACGTCCTGATGAGGATCACCGCCGCCGTCGCGGCCCGGCCGGCCGCCGGATCCGAGCGGGCGTGAGGTGGTGACCGGCAGGGTGCGTGGGGGCGCAGGCGGCCCGGACAGCCCTCGGACGCTCCTCGACCCCGACGCGATCGAGGACCTCGCGCTCGGCGCGACCATCCTGGGGACCGGCGGAGGCGGCGACCCCTACCTGGGGAAGTTGATGGCGCTGCAGGCGGTCGCCGAACGCGGCCCCGTACGCGTACTCCGGGTCGAGGACCTTCCGGACGACGGTCTCGTCCTGCCGGTCGCCATGATGGGCGCCCCCACCGTGCTCGTCGAGAAGGTTCCGAGCGGGAAGGAGATCGAGACGGTCGTCCGTACCGTGGAGAGGCGGCTCGGCAGGCCGGCCGTCGCCTTGATGTCCGCCGAGGCCGGGGGTCTCAACTCGACCATTCCCGTCGTGGCGGCGGCGCAGTTGTCCTTGCCGCTTCTCGACGCGGACGGGATGGGCCGAGCCTTCCCCGAGATCCCGATGTGCTCCATGAGCCTCGCGGGCGTCTCGGCGACGCCCAGGGCGGGCGCCGACGACAAGGGCAACCTCGTGCTGCTCGAGACGGTCGACAACGTTTGGACGGAACGTCTGTCGCGGACTGCGACGGTCGAGATGGGCGGGTCGTCGATCATCGCGCTGTACCCCATGAGTGCCGAAGAGGCGCGCCACAGCGTGATCCCGGGCACCATGTCGCGCGCGATCGAGATCGGGCGGGCCCTGCGCCGATCTCGTCAGGAAGGGCGGGACGCGTTCTCGGCGCTCCTCGACGTCACGCGGGGCCGCAGGGTGTTCCAGGGCAAGGTGATCGACGTGTTGCGGCGAACGACGGGCGGGTTCGCCCGCGGGGTCGCGACGATCGACGGCCTGGGCGGCGACGCGGGCTCGGTGCTGAGGGTGGAATTCCAGAACGAGCACCTCGTCGCCTTGCGCGACGGGGTGCCGGTGGCCACGGTGCCCGACCTGATCACGGTCCTGGACTCGGACTCGTGTGCGCCCATCACGACGGAAGGCATCCGCTACGGTCAGCGCGTCACCGTCGTCGCGATCCCCTGTGCGCCTGTGTGGCGGAGCGAGGCGGGGCTTCGCGTCGTCGGCCCCCGCGCGTTCGGATACGACTTCGACTACCGGCCGGTGGAGGAGGTCGAGGCCGATGGGGCACCGCATCGGGATTGACGTCGGCGGCACGAACACAGACGCGGTCCTTTTGGACGAGCGGGACCGCGTGCTCGCCAAGGCCAAGACGCCCAACTCGGACGACGTCATGACCGGGATCGCGGAGGTCGCGCGCAAGGTGCTCGCCGACGCTGCGGTCGACGCGTCGCAGGTCACGCACGTGATGCTCGGCACGACCCAGGTGACGAACGCCATCATCGAACGGCGGGGGCTGTCGCGCGTCGGCATCCTTCGCCTCGGAGCCCCTGCCACGGCAGCCATCCGTCCCCTGGCCGCGTGGCCGGAGGACCTGCGAGCGCGCGTGGAGGGGCCGAGCGCCCTCCTGCCCGGAGGCGTGGAATACGACGGCAGGCCGATATCCAAGTTCGACGCGGAGAGGACGCGAGACGCGGTCCGCAGGATGGCCGAAGAGGTCGAGGCCTTCGCCGTCACGGGCGTGTTCTCGCCGGTGCGCCACGACGACGAGGAGCGCGTCGCCGAGATCATCCGCGAGGAGTGCGGGGACGCCGTCGTCGTCTCGCTCTCGAACGAGATCGGCAGCATCGGCCTTCTGGAGCGCGAGAACGCGACCGTCCTGAACGCAGCCGTCACGCGGGTGGCCCGTCGCGTCTCGAAGGCCTTCGAGGAGGCGCTGTCCGGCCTCGGCATCCGCGCGTCGCTCTACCTGTCGCAGAACGACGGCACCCTGATGTCGCTCGAGTACGCCATGCGCTACCCGATCCTGACCATCGCGTGCGGTCCGACCAACAGCATCCGGGGGGCCGCGTACCTCTCGGGGCTCGCGGAGGCCATCGTCGTGGACGTGGGCGGGACGTCCATGGACGTCGGCGTCCTCATGAACGGCTTCCCGAGGGAGTCGGCGGTGGCGGTGGAGATCGGGGGGGTTCGCACCAACTTCCGCATGCCGGATCTGGTCTCCATCGGACTGGGAGGCGGATCCGTCGTGCGCGAGACGGACGGGGGCGTGACCATCGGGCCCGACAGCGTGGGGAGCCACATCGTCCGCGAGGCGCGCTGCTTCGGCGGCAGGACGCTCACGATGTCCGACGTGGCCGTCGCGCTCGGACTTGCCCGCATCGGCAACGTCGTCCCCGACGTCGACGCCGGCCTGGCGGAGCGCGCCTATGCCAGGGCTGTGCGCATGGCGGAGGAGGCGATCGACCGCGTCAAGACGAGCGCCGGTCTCATGCCGGTCGTCGCCGTGGGGGGCGGCAGTGTCCTCCTGCCCGAGCGTCTGGCGGGCGCGTCCACGGTCCTGAAGCCGGAGCATTACGAGGTCGCGAACGCCATCGGCGCCGCGATTGCGCAGGTATCTGGGACGGTGGACCGCATCTTCTCCACGGACAACCGGACGCGCGATTCGGTCCTGGAGGAGGCTCGCCAGATGGCGTTGGACGAGGCGGTGCGAGCCGGCGCCGATCCGGAGGCCGTGGAAGTCATCGAGGTCGAAGAGGTGCCGCTCGCCTACCTCCCCGGCAACGCAGTGAGGGTGAAGGTCAAGGCAGCCGGGCGGCTGAAGGGGTATTGACGTGGCGCGGTTGATCACCGTCGAAGACGTGGAGTATGCGTCGATCGGGGCCGCGATCCTCGGGACGGGCGGCGGCGGCGACCCTTTCATCGGGAAGGTCATGGCGCAGCAGGCGATTTCGGAGCGCGGTCCCGTCACTCTCCTCGGGGCCGAGGAGATCGACGACGACGCGTGGATCCTGCCCTCGGCCATGATGGGGGCGCCCACGGTCATGATCGAAAAGGTACCGGAAGGCGGCGAGGCGGTACGGGCGCTCCGCGCCATCGAGGCGCGCACCGGGAGGAAGGCAGACGCCACCACGCCCATCGAGTGCGGGGGGATCAACTCCATGATCCCGTTCGTCGTGGGTGCCCGGGCCGGCTTGCCGGTCCTGGACGGCGACGGCATGGGCCGGGCGTTCCCCGAGCTGCAGATGGAGACCTTCCACGTGTACGGGCTCTCCGGCAGCCCGGCCGCCGTCGCCGACGAGCGGGGGTCGGTGGCGGTGATCGAGGCGGCCGACAACTTCCAGCTGGAGTGGCTGGCTCGAGGCGTGACGATCCGCATGGGCGGCCACGCGCACCTCGTCGACTATCCCATGTCCGGCGCGCAGTACAAGCGCACGGCCGTCCGCGGGACGATCTCCATGGCCATCGCCATCGGCCGCGCCGTAAGCGAGGCGCGTCGTCGCGGTGAGCATCCAGTCGAGGCGGTGTGTCGCGCGACGCGAGACAGCATGTACGGACAAGGGATACCGCTCTTCCAGGGCAAGGTGGTCGACGTGGAGCGGCGCACGCGAGAAGGGTTCGCCGTCGGCCGGGCGACGGTGGCCGGGCTTAAGGACGACGCCGGCTCGGAGCTCTCCATCCGGTTCCAGAACGAGTACCTGGTGGCCGTGCGCGACGGCAGCGTGCTCGCTACGGTGCCGGACCTGATTTGCACCCTCGACAGCGAGACCGGGGAGGCCGTGACGACCGAACGCCTCCGCTACGGCCAGCGCATCACCGTGGTCGGCATCCCGACGCCCGAGATCATGCGGAGCCAGGCGGCGCTGGAAGTCTGGGGTCCCCGCGCCTTCGGGTACGACCTCGACTTCACCCCGTTGGAGGCTCGTTTCCCCAGCTACTACCGCGAGTGCGGCGTCCCGCCTGGTAAGGAGAAATACCTCGAGTCATCCCCCGCTTGACATCGCCTCGCCCCGGCACTAGGCTCGGTGCGGCAAGCCTTTAAGCACGTCCGGCGAGGCGGGCAAGGCGGGCGCCAGATCGCCAGCACCCATACCCAGCCCAGGAGCTTGCCGGACATGCCTCCGGCAAGCTTTTTTCGCGCCCGGACGCCGGCCGGGCGGGAGGGGGCGACGGGCGTGGCGCTCGCCGAGAAGGCCCGGATCATGGACGAGGCGGCCATCCAGCGCACGCTCCGCCGCATGGCGCACGAGATCATCGAAGAGGAGCCCGAGCTCTCCGACGTCGTGCTCGTCGGCATCCGGCGCCGCGGCGTGCCGCTCGCCGAGCGCCTTGCCGGTTTCGTCGAAGAGTTCACGGGCGTCCGCGTCGCGACGGGACGCCTCGACATCACGCTCTACCGAGACGACCTCACGCTGAAGAGCGAGGCGCCCGAGGTGGAGGGGAGCGAGCTGCCGCCCGACCTCACCGGGCGCCGCATCATCCTCGTCGACGACGTCCTCTACACGGGGCGGACGATCCGCGCCGCCCTCGACGCCCTCGTCGACCAGGGCCGCCCGCGGCGCATCCAGCTCGCCGTCCTCGTCGACCGGGGCCACCGCGAGCTCCCGATCCGCGCCGACTACGTCGGCAAGAACGTGCCCACGTCGAGGCGCGAGGTCATCGAGTGCCGGCTGCGCGAGATCGACGGGCGGGACGAGGTCGTCATCATGGAGGAGACGTCGTGACGGCCGGGGCGCCCGCCCCGGGAAGCCTCCTCGGCCTGGCCGGGCTCCCCGGCCCGGAGATCGAAGCCATCCTCGACGAGGCGGAGGCGCTCCTCGCCAGCTGGCGGAAGGGGACGCTGCCGGCCCTCCTTCGTGGCAAGACGGTCGCGCTCGTCTTCGTCGAGCCGAGCACGCGCACGCGCGTCTCGTTCGAGCAGGCGACGAATCTCCTCGGCGGGCGCGCGGTGCTCCTCGGAGAGGCCGGGTCGAGCCTCGAGAAAGGCGAGACGCTCTTCGACACGGCGGAGACGCTCAGGGCGACGGGCGTGGACGCGATCGTCCTGCGGCACCCGGAGCCCGGCGAGCCCGAGCGTCTCGCCGGTCGCGTCCCGATCCCGGTCTTGAACGCCGGCGACGGCACCCACGAGCACCCGACCCAGGGCCTGCTCGACATCCTCACCATCCGGCAGGCCTTCGGCCGCGTGGCCGGGCTGCGCGTCGCGATCGTCGGCGACGTCCTGCACAGCCGCGTGGCGCGCTCGACGGCGGCCGGGCTCCGGGCGCTCGGGGCCGAGGTGGTGCTGGTCGGGCCGCCGACGCTCGTGCCGCCGGCCCTCGGCCGGGCCCTCGGGGCCGGCGTCGCCCACGACCTCGCCCGCGGCCTCCGAGGCGCGGACGTCGTCATGACGCTCCGGCTCCAGCGCGAGAGGATGCGCGCCGCCTACATCCCGAGCCTCTCCGAGTACCGGGCCTTCTGGGGCGTCACGCCGGAGCGCATGGCCTGGGCCCGGCCCGGCGCGCGCTTCATGCACCCGGGCCCCGCGAACCGCGGCGTCGAGGTGACGAGCGAAGTCCACGACGCGCCGGCCTCTCTCGTGCGCGGCCAGGTGCGAAACGGCGTCGCCGTGCGCATGGCCGTGCTCGCGCGGGCCTTGGCCGAAGGCGGCCTCCGACCCGCCCGGCCGCCCGAGGCGATCGCCAGATGAACCTCCTCGTCCGCGGCGGTCGCCTCCTCGATCCGGCCTCGGGCCGCGACGGACGCTACGACCTCCTCATCGAGGGCGGACGCGTCGCCGAGGTCGCGCCCGACCTCTCGCACCTCCTCCCCGAGGGGTCGGAGCCGCGCGGCATCGAGGTCCTCGAGGCCAGCGGGCTTCTCGTCCTTCCGGGGCTCGTCGACATCCACGCGCATCTACGCACCCCGGGCCAGTCCCACAAGGAGACGCTCGAGACCGGCACGCGCGCGGCGGCGGCCGGGGGCTTCACACAGGTCGTGACGCTCGCGAACACCGTCCCCGTCCTCGACGACCCCTTGCTCGTCGCAGCGCTCGTCGCCCGCGTGGAGCGCGAGGCCGTCGTGCGCGTGCACGTGGCGGCCGCCGTGACGAAGGGCCAGATGGGCCGGGAGCTCGCGCCGCTCGGCGCGCTCGCCCAGGCGGGCGCCTGCGCCGTGAGCGACGACGGCCGGCCGATCGCCGACGCCGGGGTCATGCGGCGCGCGCTCGAATACGCGAAGGGCTTCGGGCTGGTCCTCCTCGACCACGCCGAGGACCCGGGCCTCGCCGGGGAGGGCGTCGTCCACGAGGGGCCGGTCGCGGCCGCCCTCGGCCTTCCCGGTCTGCCGAGCCTCGCCGAGTCGGTCGCGGTCGCGCGCGACGTGGCGCTCGCGGGCCTCACGGGCGCGCGCCTTCACGTGATGCACGTCTCGGCGCGCGCGAGCCTCGAGCCGATCCGCCGCGCGAAGGAAGAAGGGTTCCCGGTGACAGCCGAGGTGACGCCGCACCACCTGGCCCTCACCGTCGCCGAGGTGGCTCGCTTCCGCTACGACGCGCGGACGAAGGTCAACCCCCCGCTCCGGGACGAGGAGGATCGCGAGGCGCTCGTCGAGGCGCTCGCCGAGGGGCTCCTCGACTGCATCGCGACCGACCACGCGCCCCACGCCGCCGACGAGAAGGACGCCCCCTACCGCGACGCGCCCTTCGGCATCTCGGGCTTCGAGACGGCGTTCGCGCTCGTCCACACCGAGCTCGTCCGCCCCGGGCGGCTTCCTCTGCCCGAGCTCGTGCGGCGGATGACGGTCGAACCCGCGCGCGTCCTCGGCCTTCGGGGCGGGCGGCTTGCGCCCGGAGACCCGGGCGACCTGGCGCTCTTCGACCTCGAGGCCCGCTGGCGCGTCGAGCCCGAGCGCTTCGAGTCGCGCGGGCGGAACACGCCGCTCGTCGGTCGCGAGCTCTTCGGCCGCTGTCGGGCGACCGTGGTCGGCGGGCGCGTCGTCTGGAGGGACGAGGCATGAAGGGCGGACGCGGCGCGCTCGTCCTCGAGGACGGGCGCACCTTCTACGGGTGGCTCTTCGGGGGCGGCGAGCTCCCGCGCTTCGGCGAGGTCGTGTTCACGACCGGCATGGCCGGGTACCAGGAGGTCGTGACCGACCCGAGCTACGCCGGCCAGATCGTGACGATGGCGTATCCCCTGATCGGGAACACGGGCGTCAACGAGACCGACGCCGAGTCGCGCCGGCCCTGGGTGGCGGGCCTGGTGGTCCGCGAGATCCAGGAGGAGCCGAGCCACTGGCAGGAGCGGGAGACGCTCGCCGCGCACCTCGCGAGCCACGGCGTGCCCGGGCTCTCGGGCGTGGACACGCGCGCGCTCGTCCGCCACATCCGCGAGCACGGCACGCTCCGAGGCGTCATCGTGCCGGCCCCCGAGGGGCCGGCCGCGGCCGAGGCCTGGGCGGAGAAGGCGAGGGCGTGGCGCATGGGGGACGTCGTCGGCGAGGCGACCTGCGAGGCCGAGTACGAGGTGCCGGCCGAGGAGCCCTGGGAGGCCGGGCCGGACGCGGACGGGCCCAAGCCCGGGGGAGGCCGCCCGCCGCGGGTCGTCGTCGTCGACTTCGGGGCCAAGGGCAACATCGTCCGCGAGCTCGTGCGGCGCGGCTGCCGCGTGCGCGTCGTGCCGGCCCGCACGCCGCCCGAGGCCATCCTCGCCTGGCGGCCGGACGGCGTCGTGCTCTCGAACGGCCCCGGCGACCCGGCCGACGAGCGGGAAGGCGTGGCCTGCGTGCGCGGGCTTATCGGGCGCGTGCCGATCTTCGGCATCTGCCTCGGCCACCAGCTCCTCGCCCTCGCGCTCGGCGGCCGGACGGCCAAGCTCAAGTTCGGCCACCGGGGCGTGAACCACCCGGTGCGCGACGAGCGGACGGGCGAGGTCCTCATCACCACGCACAACCACGGCTACGCCGTCGTCGAGGAGTCGCTGCCGCCGGAGCTCCGCGTCACGCACCGGCACCTGCACGACGGCACGGTCGAGGGCATGGAGCACCGCGACCTCCCGATCTGGTCGGTCCAGTTCCACCCCGAGGCCTCGCCGGGACCGGGCGAGGCGAAGAGCCTCTTCGACGCCTTCCTCGCGCGCGTCCGGGCGGGCCGGCGGGAGGGCGAGGCCTGATGCCGCTCCGGCCGGGGCTTCGCCGCGTGATGGTGGTCGGATCGGGGCCGATCGTGATCGGCCAGGCGGCCGAGTTCGACTACGCCGGCACGCAGGCCTGCCAGGCCCTGCACGAGGAAGGCGTCGAGGTCGTGCTCCTCAACTCGAACCCGGCGACGATCATGACCGACCCCGAGATGGCCGACCGCGTCTACCTCGAGCCCATCACGCCCGAGGTGGCCGAGGCCGTGATCGCGAGGGAGCGCCCCGACGGCCTCGTCGCCACCCTGGGCGGGCAGGCCGGGCTGAACCTGGCTGTGGCGCTCGCGAAGTCGGGCGTGCTCGACCGCTACGGCGTGCCGCTTCTCGGCACGGGCCTCTCCGCGATCGAACGGGCCGAGGACCGCGAGCTCTTCAAGCGGGCCATGCAGGAGATCGGGGAGCCCGTCCCCGAGAGCGCCGCCTGCCGCTCGCCGGCCGAGGCGCTCGCCTTCGCCCGCGAGATCGGCTACCCCGTGATCGTGCGACCGGCCTACACGCTGGGCGGCACGGGGGGCGGCGTGGCCCGCGACCCGGCCGAGCTCGAGGCCGTCTGCCTGCGCGGTCTGCGGGCGAGCCCGGTCGGGGAGGTGCTCGTCGAACGGAGCCTCCTCGGCTGGAAGGAGATCGAGTTCGAGGTGATGCGCGACGGCTCGGGCGCGCTCGTCGCCATCTGCCCGATGGAGAACATCGACCCGGTCGGCGTCCACACCGGCGACAGCATCGTCGTGGCCCCGACGCAGACGCTGACCGACCGCGAGCTCCAGATGCTCCGCCAGGCCGCCTTCCACATCGTCGCGCACCTCGGCGTCGAAGGCGGCTGCAACGTCCAGTTCGCGCTCGATCCGGGGAGCCGGAGCTACTTCGTCATCGAGGTGAACCCGCGCGTGAGCCGCTCGAGCGCCTTGGCCTCCAAGGCGACCGGGTACCCGATCGCGCGCGTCGCGGCCAAGATCGCCCTCGGGCTCCGGCTCGACGAGATCCCGAACCCGATCACGGGGACGACCTGTGCCTTCTTCGAGCCGACGGTCGACTACGTCGTCGTCAAGATGCCGCGCTGGCCCTTCGACAAGTTCGGCACGGCCGACCGGGGGCTCTCGACGCAGATGAAGGCGACGGGCGAGGTGATGGCGATCGAGCGGACGCTCGAGGCGGCCATCCAGAAGGCGGTGCGCTCGCTCGACATGGGCCTCGACGGCCTCGACCTGCCCGAGCTCCGCACCTGGACGGACGGGGAGATCGCCGACGGGCTCGCGCGGGGCGACGACCGGCGCCTCTTCGTGATGGCGGAGGCGTTGCGCCGCGGGCTGAGCTGCGAGCGGATCTCGGAGCTCTCGGGCATCGACCCCTATTTCGTGCGCAAGGTGCGGAACATCGTCGCCCTCGAGCGCGAGATCGCCCGGGCCGGCGGCGTCCAGGCCCTCGCCACCCCGGCCGGGGGAGCGGCCGCGCGCGCCCCGGCGGCGCCGGCCGGATGGGCTGGGCGGGAGGCGGACGAGGCCGCGTCCGGCGCGCCTGTCGCGGGCGCCTCCGCGCCCGCGTGGCATCGCCTCCTTCGGCGGGCCAAGCGGATGGGCGAGAGCGACGCCCGCATGGCGGCGCTTCTCGGCGTCTCCTGGGAGGAGGTGCGCGAAGCCCGCAAGTCCCTCGGGATCCGGCCGGTCTACAAGGTGGTCGACACGTGCGCCGCGGAGTTCGAGGCGCGGACGCCATACTACTACAGCACCTACGAGGAGGAGGACGAGGCGCGCCCCGGCCGGCGGCCGGCCGTCCTGGTCCTCGGCGGCGGGCCGATCCGCATCGGCCAGGGCATCGAGTTCGACTACTGCGCCGTCCACGCCGCGTGGGCGCTCCGCCGGCTCGGGTACGAGGCCGTCATCGTCAACAACAACCCGGAGACGGTGAGCACCGACTTCAACACCTCCGACCGGCTCTACTTCGACCCCCTCGACCTCGAGTCGGTGATGGACGTGGTCGAGCGGGAGCGGCCGCTCGGCGTCGTCGCCCAGTTCGGCGGCCAGACGGCCGTCAACCTGGCGGGGCCGCTCGCCGCGCAGGGAGTCCCCGTGCTCGGCACCTCGGTCGAGGCGATCGACCGCGCCGAGGACCGCGGCCGCTTCGACGAGCTCGTGGCCGAGCTCGCCATCCCCCGGCCGAAGGGGGGCGCCGCCACGTCGCTCGCGCGCGCGCAGGCGCTCGCGAGGTGGGTGGGCTATCCGGTGCTCGTCCGCCCGTCCTACGTCCTCGGCGGCCGCGCCATGCAGATCTGCCACGGCCCCGAGGACCTGGCCCGGTACATGCGCGAGGCCGCCGCCGTCTCGCGCGCGCACCCGGTCCTCATCGACCGCTACCTGGGCGGGCTCGAGCTCGACGTCGACGCCGTCTCGGACGGCGAGACGGTCGTCGTACCGGGCATCCTCGAGCACGTCGAGCGGGCCGGCGTGCACTCGGGCGACAGCATCGCCGTATACCCGGCCGGACGGCTCGCGCCCGAGGTCGAGGAGCAGGTCGTGCGCCACACCGTCGCCCTCGCGCGCGCGCTCGGGGTGCGCGGCCTCATGAACGTGCAGTTCGTCGTCCACGAGGGGACCGTGTACGTCCTCGAGGTCAACCCGCGCGCGAGCCGCACCGTGCCCATCCTCCAGAAGGTGACGGGCGTCCCGATGATCGAGCTCGGCGTCCGCGCCATCCTGGGCGGACGGCTCGCCGAGCTCGGCTGGACGACGGGGCTCGTGCCGCCGCGGGACCTGGTGGCGGCGAAGGTGCCCGTCTTCTCCTTCACGAAGCTCGCCCGGGTGGACGCGGCCCTGGGCCCGGAGATGAAGTCGACGGGCGAGGTCCTGGGCCTCGGCCCCGACCGCGAGACGGCCCTGGCCCGAGGCTTCCGGGCGGCCGGGGTCGCGCCGCCTCCGCCCGGGTCCGGGGTGCTCCTCGCGCTCGCCGACCGCGACAAGGCCGAGGCCGTCGGCCTCGCCGAGGCGCTTCACGCGCGCGGCTACCGCCTGTTCGCCACGCCGGGGACGGCCGCCCGGCTCGCGCGGGCCGGCCTCCCGGCCGTCGCGCTCGCCAAGGAGCGGGCCGGGGCGCCCGAAGCGGCCCTCTCCACGGTGGAGGACGCGATCCGGTCGGGCGAGGTGGAGCTCGTCGTGAACACGCTCACCCACGGCGCCCGGGTCGACACGGGCGGCTTCCGGCTGCGCCGGCTGGCCGTCGAGCTGGGCGTGCCCTGCCTCACCTCGCTCGACACGGCGAGGGCGTTCGTCGAGGGCGTCGTGCGGGCGCCGGCGGGCGCGGCCGAAGGGCGAGACGGAGGCGTGCGCGCGCTTCAGGACTACGTCCAGGCCCTGCCGGCCGCCGGCGCCCAGCTCGCGTCGTCCGAAGCCGACCGCCGCGGGGGAGGGGGCGGCGCGTGACGGGGACCGGGCCGCGCGCGGCCCAGCCGGCGGTCCTCCCGCGGCAGGCGGCGATCGCGGAGCTCCGACGGGTCGGGGGAGACGGCGGGCTCGTCTGGCTCGAGTTCGAGGAGGAGTCGGCCCGGCGGGCGCAGCCGGGCCAATTCGCGCACATCCTCTGCGCCGAGGCCGAGGCCTCGTCGCACCCGGGCGCCCGGCGCGCCTTCGGCTTCGCCGACCTCGATCGCCGGGCGGGGCGCGTCGCGATCCAGTTCCGGCCGTACGGCGAACGCACCCGCTGGCTCGCGGCGCGGCGGCCGGGCGAACGGCTCGACGTCCTCTTCCCCCTCGGCCGGGGCTACCGGCTGCCGGGCGACGGGCGGCCCGTCCTCCTCGTGGCGGATGTGACGCGGCCGGCTTCGCTCCTGCCCGTCGCCCGCGGGCTGGCCGAGGGGGCGCCGGGGCGGGCGCTCGTCGTGGGGGAACCGGAGGAGGCGCCGGTCGTGGCCGAGCGGCTTCGGGAGGTCGGGCT
>JADGHG010000134.1 GCA_019689585.1 Clostridia bacterium | reverse complement strand
CGTAGGCGCGGACGACCTCGTAGACGCCGTCGGCGAAGAGGAAGCCGCGGTCTTCGACGTGGACGCGGGCTTCGTCGTAGGGGACGAAGCGGCCGTTCAAGTAGACCTCGGGCGCAGAAGCCAAGGGCCAGCCCTCCGCGGCGCATTATACGCCGGCCCGGCCGGACCGCGGTGGTAGAATGTGGCCCGCGAAGCGAGGTGGCGCGGCGTGTCGAAGGTGGAGGAACGGCTTACGGAGCTGGGCTTGACGCTCCCGCCTGTACCGGCGCCGGTCGCGGCCTACGTCCCGGCCGTGCGGGCGGGCCGCTTCGTCTTCACGTCGGGCCAGCTCCCGACTGTCGAAGGGCGGCTTCTGGCCGAGGGCCGGGTGGGCGCCGAGGTCACGCCCGAGGTCGGCTACCAGGCGGCCCGCCAGGCGGCGCTCAACGCCCTCGCCGCGATCAAGTCCGTCGCGGGCGACCTCGACCGCGTCGAGCGGATCGTAAAGGTGACGGGGTTCGTGGCGAGCGCGCCCGGCTTCCGCGCGCAGCCGCAGGTGATGAACGGCGCCTCGGAGCTCCTCGTCGCCGTCTTCGGCGAGGCGGGCCGCCACGCCCGCTCGGCCGTCGCGACGAACGAGCTTCCGCTCGGGGCGCCGGTGGAAGTGGAGCTCGTCGCGCTCCTCGCCGACTGAGGCGCATGCCGCGCGAGCGGATCCAGCGCTACCTGGCCCGGGCCGGGCTCGCCTCGCGCCGGACGGCCGAGGAGTGGGTGCGGCAAGGCCGCGTGCGCGTGAACGGCGTCATCGCCTCGGTCGGCCAGACGATCGATCCCGAGGGCGACGAGGTCACCCTGGACGGCCGGCCGGTCGCCCGCCCGCAGGAGCCGATCGCGGTCGCCCTTCACAAACCGCCCGGCGTGCTCTCGGCCGCCCGCGACCCGCGCGGCCGCACGACCGTCGTCGACCTCGTGCCCCTCGGCCGCCGCCTTTATCCCGTAGGGCGGCTCGATTACGATAGCGAAGGCCTGATCCTCCTCACCGACGACGGGGATCTGGCGCAGGCGCTCATGCACCCGCGCCACGGCGTGCCGAAGACGTACCGCGCCTGGGTGCGGGGGGAGCCGGACGAGCGCGCCCTCGGCGCGCTCGCGGGCGGCATCCCGCTCGACGGCCGTCCCACGGCGCCGGCCGAAGTGCGGAGGCTCCCCGCGGTCCCGCTCGTGCCGGGCGCCGACGCCGTCCTCGAGATCGTGCTGCGGGAGGGGCGGAAGCGCCAGGTGCGGCGCATGTGCAAGGCGGTCGGCCACCCGGTCGTCCGCCTGCAGCGGGTCGCGATCGGCCCGCTCGCGCTCGGGTCGCTCGCGCCGGGCGCCTGGCGCGTCCTCGGACGCGACGAGGTCGAAGCGCTCCGCCGGAGCGCCCGCGGGCCGGGCGCGCCGCGGGCGGAGGGGCCGGCCGGGGGCGAAAGGGGAGCCTGATGGAGGGCGACATCCGCACCCTCGAGGACGTCGAGCGCTTCCGCCCCGATGCCCGAGGTCGGCTCGCCTCCGCCTCGGAGGACGAGATCCGGCGCGGCGCCACGGCGGATGTGTACTTCATCAAGACCCTCGCCATCCTCTCGCGCCTCGGCCTCGCCGGGACGCCGGTGACGGCCGAGATCTTCGCGAGCCGCGAGGGGCTTCTCTGCGGCGTAGACGAGTGCCTCGAGCTCCTGCGCGGCCGAGGGCTCGAGGTCGAGTCGCTCGACGAGGGCGAGCGCTTCTCCGCGCGCGAGACGGTCATGCGCATCACGGGGCCCTACGAGGCCTTCGGCGTCTACGAGACGGCGCTCCTCGGGATCCTCTCCTCGGCGAGCGGCTGGGCCACGGCCGCCCGCGAGATCAAGGACGCGGCCGGCCCCCTGCCCGTCATCTGCTTCGGCTCGCGCCACGTCCACCCGGCCGTGGCGTCGGTGATGGAGCGGGCGGCCGTCGTCGGCGGCTTCGACGGCGCGAGCAACATCCTGGCGGCGCGCCTTCTCGGGCGCGACCCGACGGGCACCATCCCGCACGCCTGCGTCCTCATCGCGGGCGACACGGTTCGGGTGGCGCGCGCGTACGACGAGGTCGTGCCCGCGGGCGAGCCGCGCACCGTGCTCGTCGATACCTTCCACGACGAGGCCGAGGAGGCGCTGCGCGTGGCCGAAGCCCTCGGCCCGCGCCTCTCCGCCGTGCGCCTCGACACGCCCCAGGAGCGGGGCGGCGTGACGGCCGACCTCGTGCGCGAGGTGCGCGCGCGCCTCGACCAGGCGGGTTTCCCGCACGTGCGGATCTTCGTGAGCGGTGGCCTGACGCCGGCGCGGGTCGCCGAGCTGCGCGAGGCCGGCGCGGGCGGCTTCGGCGTCGGGAGCTACGTGGCGGCGGCGAAGCCGATCGAGATGACGCTCGACCTGAAGGAGGTCGCGGGACGGCCGCTGGCCAAGCGCGGCCGCATCCCCGGCCGCTCGGCCACGGAACGGCTGAAGCGCCAGCCGGTGTGACGCGTTCCGGAAACCGGAACGAGCGCGCCACGCCAGGTTATGTAAACTGAAGTGCGGACGGACGGCCGCGGACGCGCGCGCACGGCGCGGCGCGGGCGAAAGGGGCGAGGGCGCTGGCCGACGACAAGTTCGATGCGATCGTGGTGGGGGCGGGCCCGGCCGGCGTCGCGGCCGCCCTCACGATGGCCCGGGCCGGCCTCCAGGTCGCGGTGCTCGAACGGGGCGAGTACCCGGGGGCGAAGAACGTCCAGGGCGGCGTCCTCTACCGGCAGCCGACGGAGGAGCTCGTCCCCCGCTTCTGGGAGACGGCGCCCCTCGAGCGGCCCGTCGTCCGCCAGAGCATCTGGCTCCTCGACGGCTCGAGCGCCCTCACCTTCGGCTACGGCACCCTCGAGTGGGCGAAGCCGCCGTATAACGCCTTCACCGTCCTGCGCGCCCGCTTCGACCGCTGGTTCGCCGAGCAGGCGGAGGCGGCCGGGGCGCTGGTCCTTACGAGCACCACCGTCACCGACCTCATCATGGAGGGCGGCCGCGTCGTCGGCGTGCGCACGTCGCTCGAAGAGGGCGACCTCTACGCCGACGTCGTCGTGATCGCCCAGGGCGTGAACGCCCTCCTCGTCCAGAAGGCGGGTCTCGGCGAAGACCTCGCGATGGGGCACGCCGCCCTCGCCGTGAAGGAAGTGCTGGCGCTGCCCTCGGAGAAGATCGAGGAGCGGTTCGGCCTCAACCCGGGCGAGGGGGCCACGATCGAGATGCTCGGCGCGGCGACGCGCGGCCTCACCGGGAACGCCTTCCTCTACACGAACAAGGACACGCTGAGCCTCGGCGTCGGCGCGCTCGTCTCGGAGCTCGTGCGCGAGAAGCTGAACGTGAACGACCTGCTCGAGGACCTGAAGCGACATCCGGCCGTGCGGCCGCTTATCGAGGGCGCCGAGACCCAGGAGTACATGGCGCACCTCATCCCCGAGACGGGCTACGACCACATGCCGCAGGTCGTGGGCGACGGTGTCGTCGTCGTCGGGGATGCGGCCGGGTTCCTGAACGCGGTGAACCGCGAGGGCTCGAACATGGCGATGATCTCGGGACGGCTCGCCGGGCTCGCCGTCGTCGAGGCCAAGGAGCGCGGCGACTTCTCGCGCCGGGGGCTCGCCGGCTACCGGCGCCGGCTCGAGGAGTCGTTCATCCTGAAGGACCTCCACCACCTGCGCCACGCCGTGCCGTTCCTCGCCGCCAACCCG
>JADGHG010000133.1 GCA_019689585.1 Clostridia bacterium | reverse complement strand
CTTCGCCTGCGAATCCGCCCGCCCACGGCAGGCAGGCCGAGCCGGTGTACGTCGCCGCCTGGCCGCGCGCGTCGACGAGGCCGGCCTGCCTCGCCTCGCTTTCGGGATCGGCGTCGACGAGGCGCCGGAGCGCCTCCTCCGCTCCCACGCCGGCCTCCATGAGCGCGAGCGCGTCCGGGCCGTAGGCCGTGTTGGCGAGCGCCTGCGTCGCGACGGCGCCGGCGCCCGCCCGCGCCCACGGGACGACCGCGCCCACGGCCAGGAACTTCGACGCGACGGCCACGCCCCACTCGCACGCAGCCAGATCCGCGGCCACGATCGAAAAGGTCGAGGGACGCGGCCCCGCGCGAAATCCCCCGTTCCCGCCGCACCGCACCTGTCTCATCGCCGCGATCTCCCCTTCCCGCTCCTCCCTCACCCGCGCGGCCGGCCGCCCTCGCTCCGCGGGTCGAGGGCGTCGCGCAGGCCGTCCCCCAGGATGTTCAGGCAGAGGACGACGAGGAAGATGGCGAAACCCGGCAGGATCGACTCGAACGGGTCCACGCGCATGAACTGGCGCCCCTCCGACAGCATCACGCCCCATTCCGCCCGGGGCGGCTGGGCCCCGAGGCCGAGGAAGCTGAGGCCGGCGGCGGCCATGATCATCCAACCCACGTCGAGCGTCGCCGCCACGATGAGGGGGGAGAGGCTGTTCGGCAACACGTGGCGCCACAGGATGAGGAGGTCCGAGGCGCCGGCCGCCCGCTCCGCCTCGATGAACTCGCGCCCGCGAAGCGAGAGGGCGCTCGCGCGCACGATGCGCGTGTAGTACGGGATGCCGACGACGGCGACGGCGAGCATGGCGTTCAGAAGGCCGGGGCCCAGGGCGGCGATCACGGCGATGGCGAGGAGCACCGCCGGAAAGGCCATGAGCACGTCCATCGCCCGCATGAGGACGCTGTCGGCCCAGCCGCCGTAATACCCGGTGACGAGCCCGATCAGAGTCCCGAGGGACATGGCGAGGGCGACCGCGGCGAAGCCCACGAGGAGCGAGAGGCGTCCGCCGTACAGGAGCCGGCTCAGCATGTCCCGGCCGAGGTGGTCCGTACCCAGGAGATGGCCCGGGCTGAAGGGCGGGAGCAGTCGGTCGCCGAGGTGGATCTCCGTCGGGCTCTCGGGCGCGAGGACGGGCGCTCCGAGCGAGGCGAGGACGACGGCGGCGAGCAGCGCGCCGGCGAGAGCCACGACCGGGTCGCCGAGAAGTCGCTTCCAGACGGCGCGTCGGCCCTCCGTCACCGAGCGGCCCCCCTCACGCGGGTCCGGCCCCGTAGGAGATGCGCGGGTCGAGGGCGGCGTAGGCCAGGTCGACCGCCAGGTTGACGAGCACGTAGCTCGCCGCCACGAGGAGGATCGCGCCCTGTACGACGGGGAAGTCCTGCGCCAGGATGCCGTTGATCATAAGAAGCCCGAGGCCTGGCCAACCGAAGACGATCTCGAGCAGGATCTCGCCGCTCAAGAGATAGCCGACCTGCATGCCCACGATCGTGACGACCGGGATGAGCGCGTTCTTCAGGGCGTGCCGCAGCACCACGCCGGCCGGCGGGACTCCCTTGGCGCGCGCCGTCCGGACGTAGTCCTCCGCGAGCGCCTCGAGCATGGCCGAGCGCGTCATGCGGGCGATGACCGCCCCCGGTCCGGCGGCGAGCGTGACGGCCGGCAGGGCGGCATGGCGCAGGAACCCCGCCCACGTCGCGGGCTCCCCCGGCTCCTTCATGCCCGCCACGGGGAACCAGCCCAGGTGGAGGCCGAAGGCGAGCTGCAGCAAGAGCCCGAGCCAGAAGACGGGCACCGAGAAGCCGACGAGCACGGCGACCATCGCGGCGCGGTCGAGGAGCGACCTCCGCCGCACGGCGGAGACGAGGCCGACGGGCACGCCCGCGACGACCGCGATCGCGGTCCCGAAGACCGCCAGCCAGGCCGAGTTCGCCCACCGCTCGAGGACGAGGGGCAGGACCGGCGTCTTCAGCTGGATGGACCGTCCCCAGTCGCCGTGGAGAAGGCCGGCGAGCCAGCGCGCGAACTGCGTCGGTAGCGGCAGGTCGAGGCCCATCTGGTGCCGCAGCTCGGCGAGCGCCTCGTCGGTCGCATGCGGCCCCAGCATGATGAGGGCGGGGTCGCCCGGCCGGAGGTGCAGTGTGAGAAACACGAGCACGCTCACGCCGAGGAGCACGAGCCCCATGGCGAGGATCCGCCGGACTGCGTAGAGCGCCACCCTTCCGCCCCCAGCGAGCGCCCGGGCCCTACTTCACGACCTGGACGTTCTCGAAGCGGAAGACGCCCGTCGGGTGCAGGATGAAGCCCTTGATGTCCGAGTCCATCACCACGATCTGCGTCTCGTGGTCGACCGGGACCCAGGGCGCGAGGTCCATCACGCGGTGCTGGGCCTCTTTGTAGAGCGCCTCCCGTTGGGCGCGGTCGCTCGTCTGCTGCGCTTGCGCGAGGAGCCGGTCGAGCTCGTCGTCCTTGAGGAACGAGTCGTTGAAGCCGTTACCGGGCCACTGCTCCCCGGACAGGAGGATGTAGAGGAAGTTGTCCGGGTCGCCGTTGTCGCCGATCCAGCTCATCTCGTGAAGCGCCGGCACCTGGGAGGGGTCCGGGGTGAAGACCTTGTCGAGATAGGTGCCCCACTCGAACGTCTGGATGTCGGCTTCGATGCCGACGGCGGCGAGGTCCGCCTGGATGGCCTGGGCCATCGCCACGGGCTGCTGCATGCCCGATCCGGACGTCGGCACCCAGAAATCGACCTTGATCGGCAGGCTGAGCCCTGTCTCGCGGAGGAGTTCCTTCGCCTTCTCCGGGTCGTAGGGGTAGGCCTTGACCGTGTCGTCGTAGGTCCAGAGGACCGGCGGGATGTAGTTCTGGGCGACCACGCCCGTGTCCTTGAGGATGTCGTGGACGATGGCTTCGCGGTTGATCGCGTAGTTCGCCGCCTGGCGCACGCGCACGTCGTCGAAGGGCGGCTTCTGAGTGTTCATCACGAGGTACCAGATGTGCATGCCGGGCTGCTCCAAGACGGTGAAGCGGCTGTCCGCCTTGAGCCGCGCCACGTCGTCGGGCGGTACGTTCACGATGAAGTCGAGCTGGCCCGCCTCGAGCTCGGCGAGCCGCGTCTGGTCGTCGGGCACCGGGCGGTAGACGACCCGCTCAACTGCGGGCGCACCGCGCCAGTAGTCGGGGTTGCGCTCGACGACGACCTCGACGCCAGGGTCCCATTTGACGAACCGGAACGGCCCGGTCCCGACGGGGTGCTTGGCGATGTCGGCGCCGTACTTCTGGATCGCCGCCGGCGACACCATGGCGGCTGCGTGCATGGCGAGGTTGGCGAGGAAGGGCGCGTAGGGCCGCTTCAGGTGGAACTGCACCTGGTAGGGCCCGGTCGCCACGACCTGGTCCACCATGCCGAACGTGAAGTCGGCGTACGGGAACTGGCCGTACTGGTGGTACGGGTTGTTCGGGTCGATCTGCCGCTCGATGTTGAAGACGACGGCGTCGGCGTCGAAGTCGGTGCCGTCGTGGAACTTGACGCCCCGGCGGAGGTCCAGCGTGTACGTGAGCCCGTCCGGCGAGACGCTCCAGTCGGTCGCGAGGCCCGGCTCGAGCTCGGTGGATCCGTCCTTGAAGTGCAGCAGGCTGTCGTACATGCCCATCGTCGCACGGCTCGAGTTGTAGTCCGAGATCTGCGCAGGGTCGAGGCCGGTGGGTTCGGCCTGGAGGCCGACGACGATCGTCGC
>JADGHG010000132.1 GCA_019689585.1 Clostridia bacterium | reverse complement strand
GACCTGGACGAGCGTGACGACGCCGCCGAGCGTCACCCTGGCCCGACCTCCCGCGCCGGCATAGCATGCCCCGCGGGCGCAAAAGGCAGCGGCGGCGCGATGCGCGGGCGCCGCGTGCGGCGCTTGCAACGGCCGCCACGCGTGCGCCGGCCGAAGCGGGGACCGCGGTCCAGTGCGGAGCTCCTCGCCGACATTCTCGACGCCGAGGTCGCCACCGCCGCGTCCGCAGCCAGGCCATCACCTCCGTCGCCTGCTACTGCACGGCCGCGACGGCGCGCTCGTCCCGCCCGTTCACGACCGCGAGCGCCTCCGCGGCGCCGCCCACGGCCTTGGCAAAGCGCAGGATCGGGAGGAGGTCCGCCTACAGGTGCACGATGAGGAGTCCCAGCGCCGCGCCGGCCAAGTAGCTGACGAGTTCGAGCGACGATCTCGTATGTCCTCGAGGTGACACGCCACCATAGAGGAGGGCGAGCAGCGTGCCGGCGACCATTCGGACAAGCCGAGGCGCGGGAAGAAGAACCAGCAGGTACCAGATTGCCAGCACTCCCGCGAATCCCTTCACCGTCGCGTCCAGCGCGAGGAGCGCCCACTCGCCGATTCGCACGGTCTGAAATGCATCGACGCTCCGGTCCACCTCGTCCCACCATCCTCTCCGTGGAGAGCGTCATGTCCCTCGCCATCACCAATGGGCGACGAGTCCGGATGACTGTCATGCATAAAATTGTACTTCATCCGATTAAGTCTTGATACCCAGCATTTCCCTTGCGACCGTCCCCTCGGGTCGCATCCGATTTCGCGACGCGCGCCATGCGGCTTCCGACCGGCACCACGGCCTCGACTCCCGTGCCGCGGCCGGACGCCGAGCGCACGGTCAGTGACCCTCCCAGGGCACCGGCGCGCTCCTCCATGTTGCCCAATCCGTGGTGCGCGTCCCGACCGTGGCGACCGTCCGTGTCCCCGCCGCAGACGCCGTCGGCCACCCGCACGTGGCCCCGCGGCCCGCTCGGTGCGACCACGTCGTCGACGAGCTTGCGCACCAGGCGAGATCGTCTCCGACATGCGCCACTACATCCTGGACCTGCGGTGGTATCCCTCGCCGCTGGCCGGTGATCGACGTCCGCGACACCGGCGATACGGCGCGGGTCGCAAGGAGGTGGTGGCGGTGACGTAGGACACGGGGGTGAACATCTGGGTCTACACGCTCGCGCGGGCCGTGCACGGAGTGTTCGCCGCGATCCTCGCGTGGCTCCTCTGGCCGAAGGGGCTGACGGGACCCTCGGGTGGAGGCGTCCCGGGCGGCGCGGCCCGCGCGGGCGCCGCGGGCCCGGTCGTGGGGGCCGGCGGTCCGCTCGCGGGCAGCCCGGCCACCGGAACCGTCCCGACTGTGGCCGGATGGACCGGACCGACCGTCAGCACGGCCGCGCCCGGGCACTGGCTGGCCGCCGTCGGGCCCTGGCACGAGATCGCCGTGCGGTCGCTCGACGGCCTCGCGTGGGCGCTCCTGGTCCTCGTTGCGGTGGCCATCACGACAGCGGTGGGGTCACCGCGGAGGCGCGTGAGCCGCCGATCCTAACTTCGGCGTCTGAGACCACGACGCGAGCCTGCGACGCTCGACTGCAAGACTTGTCGAATCGTGTCGCATGGATCTTATTGCAGGCCATGCTTGTAAGCGGTAGTTAAATTATGGGTGCACCCCCACTACTCTGCAAAGGGGGTTTCCTGTGGCTGGTGTTGTCATCATCTTGAGGGACGGCACCATCATCGTCGTCAGAGAGTAGTGCGGTATGGCCAGTGGGAGCGCGCCCCACTGGCCATTCGTCGGATCGTCGTGCGACATCAACGGGGCGGAGGGGGACGACGGTGCCGCACCTCTTGTTGCTGACTGACCGCGGCCTGGAAGTCGAGCCTGCACCAGAGGACGCGTACGAGTTCGACGGTGGCCACGTCTACGTTCCTGCCGGGATCGACGCCCGCCCGATCTTGGACCGCGTACGGCTCTGGCATCTCGCTTTCCGTGAAATGATTACTTTCCCTCGAGTGCGTCTTGCGGAGATCTTGGTTGCCGCCGACCCACGTGCAGTCGGAGCAGGTGCCGGACCCGACGACACAATCGGCTTCCCGGTGATGTGGAAAAGCCAAGAACGCTGGCAGAGGAACATCTGGCATCTGACGCACGAGGTGTGCGAGTACCACCTGAAGGACCAGTGCACGCCACCGCGCTGGTTCGTCGAGGGTTTTGCGCAGCTCTGCGCTTTTGATCTGCTCGGCAGGCTGCCAGAAGGAGATCCGCTGAACGAGGCGCGAGCGTATTACGGCGGTGGGTCGGCGCAACCGGGGACTTTCTTTTCCTGGGATGACGCACCGGCCAGCAACATGACAGATCTTGCAACCTACCTTAGGAACGTGCACTTCACGCAGGATACGAGGACGTTGTACGCATCGGCGCTGTGGCTATTCGTGAATGCCCACATCACTCCCGATGCCGCGCTGAGGTTCGCGCTCACTGCAGGCGACGTTCCTCGGGCGGAGTGGCGCGAGAGGTTCGGTACGGAGTTCGATCTTCCGAGTGATGTGTCCGTGCTGCTGAGGGCACCCTTCGCGGACGTGAAGTAGTGTGACCTCCTCCATTCGACTCCGCGGCGTGTGGTCGCATCCAGCCTACCGGTTGTACTGGGCCGCACACACGCTCTCGTCCCTCGGCTCCACCATGGTCGCCTACGCCATGCCGATGGTGGTCGTCGTCACCCTGCACGGGGGTCCACAGGAGACGGCGCGGCTCGTCGTGGCCCAGTCCGTGGGCGGGCTCGCGGGTGCCGTGGCGGCCGGGCTCGTCGTCAAGGCTGGCGGCAGCCGGCGGGTGATGATCGGCGCGGACGCCGCGCGCTTTCTGATCCAGAGCGCCGTGCCGGTGCTCTTTCTCACGGGCGAGCTCTCCCTTTGGGCCCTCTACGCTGTAGCGTTCCTCGTACCCCTGTGCACGGCGTTCTTCGGGGTCGCGGAGTCCGTCGTGCTCCCGAGTCTCGTCGCAGAGAACGAAATCGCGGACGCGAACGCCAAGCTCTGGCTCGGCATCGGTGCTTCCCTGGTGGCTGGGCCCCTCCTCGCGGGCGTCGTGGCCGGCGCGGCGAGTCCTTCATACGTGATCGGCCTGGACGCGCTCACGTACGCCGTCTCGGCCGTGGTCGTGATGCGCCTGCCGGTCGGCGGCCAGGGGCAGTGTGTGTCGGGAGGTTCGCGGGGCGGGCTTTTCGAGTCCTTCACTTGGTCCCTTCGGCAACCGTCTGTTCTCGCGCTTCTCGCCTGCGGGTTCGGGACGGTCGTGTTCACGGGACTTTCCGGCACGGTCGCGATGTATTACCGGCTGGAGGGCCTCCGGCTTTCCCCGGAGCTCATCGGGGTCCTGGGCACGCTCACGAGCCCCGGGTTCCTCCTGGGTCCCGCAGCCGCCGGCATTCTCCTCCGCCGCTTCGGTCCGGGACGGGTGGCCTTCGCCGGCGCTCTCCTCCTCGGTCTTGGCTCCCTCGCGCTGCCGGCGGCGCGCGGCGGCCTGCTCGTCGTCTCGGCGGTCCTCATCACCGGGGGAATCCTGGCCGACGTGGGCTCGATGGCGTACCAGTCGATGAGCCAGGCGCTCTTTCAGATGATCGTTCCGGCCGAGAGGAGGCCCCAGGCGGTCGCGCTCCAGAGGGTTCTCGCGCACCTCGGCGGAATCGCGGGCCCCGTCGCCGGCTCCCTCCTGGCCTCGGCGGTGCCCGCCGTCACCATCCTCTGGATCGCGGGCTTGGGGCTCGTGCTCTCGCCCCTGCCCATGGCCTTCACCCGGCTCGTGGTCGGGCGCTCGCAGTCCTCGCCCGGGGTGGCGGCCGGCTGAAGGATCGTGCGCGGCCCACGGC
>JADGHG010000021.1 GCA_019689585.1 Clostridia bacterium | reverse complement strand
ACGTTCGCGAGGTAGAGCCAGGCGCGGGGGAAGGCGGCCGAAAGGGCGCTCTGGACGCGCTGGATGAGGGGCCCGTTGAACCAGGGCGACTCGCTCTGGGCCGCGAAGACGCCGCCCGGCCGGAGCGCCTTGCGCGCCGCGCGGTAGAACGGCTCCTCGAAGAGGACGACGCCCGGCCCCACGGGATCGGTGGAGTCGACGAGGACGGCGTCGAACGACCCCGGGTGCTCCGCCACGTACTTCGCCCCGTCGCCGATCGCGAATTCCACCCGGGGGTCCGCGAGCCCCGAGGCCAGGGACGGCAGGTACTGGCGCGAGACGGCGACGACCCGCTCGTCGATCTCGGCGAGCACCACGCGGCGCACGGAGCGGTGCTTCAGCACCTCGCGCACGGTGCCGCCGTCCCCGCCCCCGACGACGAGCACCTCCTCCGGCCCGGGGTGGGCCGTGAGCGCGGGGTGGACGAGCATCTCGTGGTAGACGAACTCGTCCCTCTCGGTCGTCATGACGACGTCGTCGAGGGCGAGAAGCCGCCCGAACTCGGCCGTCTCGTAGACGGCGATCTCCTGGTAGGGGCTCCGCTCCCGGTGGAGCACGCGCTCGATCCGGAACGAGATGCGCAGGTGCTTCGTCTGGTCCTCGCTGAACCAGCTGTTCATCAGTACCAGAGCACGGCGGCGGCGACGACCGCCCCGCACCGCTCGACTCTGAGCTCGGCGCCCTTCACGATCACCTCGCGCAGGGCCTTCCCCCGCGCGGCGAAGGCCTCCTCCACCATGCTCCGCACCGCGGCCTCGGCCGCTTCGCGGCCGCAGAGCCCCGAGAACTCCATGATGACGCCGTAGTCGTCGTGCGAAAAACCGAGCCCGACGGCCGCGGAGATGACGGCGCCGGGCTCCTCGCTCGCGATCGTGCCGTAGGCGGTCGGCGTGAGCGAGCCGGGCGGGACCTCGAAGTCCTCGCGGTACTCGCAGGCGGGCGGCAGGATGCTGCTCACCTTGACGAGGTTCAGGTTGCCGATCCCGGCGGCGAGGAGCGCCCGGTCGAAGGCGGTGAGCCGGGTGCGGCCCTCCGCGGCGCCGGCCGCGAGCTTGACGATCTTCGGCGTGGGGAGCATGGTCTGGCCTCCGCTTCAGCGCACTCCGGCCCGATTCACGCCGTCCATTATGCTTGGGCGCTCCCCGCGACCGCAATCGCCACCCGGACCGCGGTGAGACTACGGGCGGCGGGGTGTCGGGCGGCTGCGGACGCGCCGGGAACGGCGAGAGGCGGAGAGGCGGGCCCGGGCGAAGCGGTCGGGGCCCCTTTGGCTCCGGCTCCTCTTCCTCGCCGTCCTCTCGACCCTCGTCCTCGGCGCGGGGCTCGCCCTGGCCGTCGCCCTCACGCCGCTTCCGCCGGTCGAGCTGCCCGAGGCGACGCGCGTCTACGACCGCGAGGGCCGGCTGGTCGGGAGCTGGTTCGCCCAGAACCGGGTCGCCGTCCGCTCGGACCAGATCCCGGAGGCACTGAAGGAGGCGGTCGTGGCGATCGAGGACGAGCGCTTCTACGTCCACCACGGCGTCGACCCGATCGGCACGGCGCGGGCGCTCCTTTCCGACCTGAGGGCCGGCCGCGTCGTGGCGGGCGGGAGCACCATCACCCAGCAGCTCGCGAAGAACCTCTACCTCACCCCGTCGCGCACCCTCGCCCGCAAGCTCGCGGAGCTCATCCTGGCGCTCAAGCTCGAGGCCACCTACTCGAAGGACGAGATCCTCACGATGTACCTGAACGACATCTTCTTCGGCGACTCGGCCTGGGGCGTGGAGGCGGCGGCCGAGCACTACTTCGGGAAGCCTGTCTCGAACCTGACGCTCGCCGAGGCGGCGACCCTCGCCGGGATCATCCGCTCGCCGGCCGCCTACGCGCCGACCGCCCACCCCGACGCCGCCCGGCGCCGGCGCGACCTGGTGCTCGAGACGATGGCCGACCTCGGTGACATCACGCGCGAGGAGGCGCGGCGGGCCCAGGCCGAGCCCCTCGCGGTCGCGCCTTTGGCGACGCGCGTCGCGCGGGCGGGCTACTTCATGGACTTCGTCGCGGCCGAGCTGCGAGGCCGCTACCCGGAGATCGCCGACCGGCTCGCGCGGGGCGGCTTCCGCGTGTACACGACCCTCGACCTCGACATGCAGGCCGCCGCCGAACGGGCCGTGGCCGACGCCTTCTCGCAAGGGGGCGCACCCAGCCGGCCGCCCGAGCCCGAGGCGGCGCTTCTCGCGCTCGATCCGCGCACGGGCGCCATCCTGGCCTACGTGGGCGGGCGGGACTACGCGCAAAGCCGCTTCGACCGCGTGCGGCTCGCGCACCGCCAGCCGGGCTCGGCCTTCAAGCCGTTCCTCTACGCGACCGTCATCGCCGACGGCTACCCGGTCACCTCGACCCAGCTGGACGCGCCCGTGTCGTTCCCGGGCGCCTCCCCCGACGCGCCGCCCTTCGCGCCCGAGAACTTCGGCGGCACCTTCTCGTTCGAGCCCCTCGACATCCGCACGGCCCTCGCCGAGTCGACCAACGTCGTCGCCGCGCGCTGGATCGACGTGGTGACGCCGAGGGCCGTCATCCGCACGGCGCGCGCCATGGGCATCGAGAGCCCGCTCGAGGACAGCATCCCGCTCGCGCTCGGCACGTCGGCCGTGACGCTCTTCGAGCTGGCCCGCGGCTACACGCCGCTCGCGACCCTCGGCTGGAAGGCGGAGCCCTTCGCCATCCTGCGGGTCGAGGACGACCGCGGCCACGTCCTCGTCCCCGACGGCACGTTCGGCCCTCACGCCGAGCGCGTCCTCGACCCGGGCGTGGCCTACATCGTGACGGACGTCCTGAAGAGCGTCCTCGACTGGGGCACGGCGGCCGGGCTCGGCATCGGCCGCCCTGCGGCCGGCAAGACCGGCACGACCGACACCGACGCCTGGTTCGTCGGCTACACGCCGAACCTCCTCGCCGCCGTCTGGGTGGGGAACGACGACGCCTCCCCCCTGGCCGGCCAGGGCGCGACGCTCGCGGCCCCGATCTGGCAGCGCTTCATGGAGGAGGCGACGGCCGCCCTGCCGCCCCTCGACTGGACCATGCCCGAGGACGTCGTCCGCGTGGCCGTGGCGCCCGACGGACTTCTGGCGGCGCCCTGGCAGCCCTCGCGCGAGGAAGTGTTCTTGCGCGGCACCGAGCCCAAGGAGATGAGCCCCATGGGCCAGGCGTCCGGCCGGGGCGCCGGCGGGCAGCCGGCTACGTCCGAGCCGTCGCCGGCACCCGCGCGATGCGCGCCCCCAGCCGGGCCAGCTTGTCCTCCAGGCGCTCGTAGCCCCGGTCGAGGTACTCGACCCCGGCGAGCTCGGTCGTCCCCTGCGCCGAAAGGCCCGCGACGACGAGCGCCGCCGCCGCCCGCAGGTCGCTCGCCTGGACGGGGGCGCCCGTGAGCTCGGCCACGCCCTCGATGAGGGCCGTGCGGCCTTCCACGCGGATGCGGGCGCCCATGCGCCGGAGCTCGTCCACATGCCGGAAGCGGGCCTCGTGGATCGTCTCCGTGACCGTGCTCGTCCCGTCCGCGCGCGCAAGGAGAGATGTCATCGGCTGCTGGGCGTCGGTCGGAAAGCCCGGGTAGGGGAGAGTCTTCACCTGGACGGCGCGCGGCCGCTCGGGGCCCACGACCCGCACCCAGTCGGCGTCGGCCTCGACGCTCGCGCCGGCTTCGCCGAGCTTCGCGATGACCGACTCGAGGTGCTTCGTCACGACGCCCTCGACGCGCACGTCCCCGCCCGTCGCGGCGGCCGCCATCATGAGGGTGGCCGCCTCGATCTCGTCGGGGATGACGACGTGCTCCGCCCGTCCCATGCGCGCCGTGCCCTGGACCTTGACGACGTCGGTGCCGGCGCCGACGACGTGGCCCCCCATGGCATTCACGAGGTTGGCGACGTCGACCACGTGCGGCTCCTTGGCGGCGTTCTCGATGACGGTGAGCCCCTCCGCGCGGCTTGCGGCCAGGATGGCGTGGATGGTGGCCCCGACGCTCACGATGTCGAGGTAGACGCGCGCGCCGCGCAGCCTCTCCGCGCGGGCGCGGACGCGTCCGTTCTTGATCTCGACCGTGGCCCCCATGGCCGCGAGCGCCTTCACGTGCTGGTCGATCGGCCGGGAGCCGATGTCGCAGCCGCCGGGGAGCCCGACATCCGCCTCGCCGAAGCGGCCGAGGAGAACGCCGAGGAGGTAGTACGAGGCCCGCATCTGCTTGGCCAGGTGCTCCGGCACGGGCCGCGACCCGAGGCGTCGGGGCGAGATGCGGACGACGCCCCCTCCGGGCGACGCCACCTCCGCGCCGAGCCCGTCGAGGATCTCGAGGTAGGTCGCGACGTCGCCGATCTCGGGGACGTTCTCGAGGACGACCTCTTCGTCGCTCAGAAGCGCGGCCGGGATGAGGGCCACGGCCGCGTTCTTGCGCCCGCTCACGCGCACGCGCCCCTCAAGCGGCCGGCGACCTTCGATGAGGAGCGAGCTCAGCCCGCGCCACCTCCCCCGCCCGGCCCCCGCCTGCCGGCGCCTACGGCGAGGCCGAAGGCTCCGCGCAGCTCTGGCCCTCGTTCCCCTCCACCTCGCCCGTGTAGGCGTTCACGTAGTACACTTCGCCGCTCACAAGGCGCACCTGCCACACGGGCGGGATCTCGTACGACTCGACCTGGCAGTAGACGTCCGAGAAGTAGCCGACCTCGACCGAGGCCACGCCCAGGCCGCCCTCGCCCCCGAGGGTCTGGTCGAGGCGCGTGAGGGCGCCGTCCCAGCCGATGATCGGCTTCGGGGGACCCGAGAAGCCGATCGGCAGAAGGATGTGCTCGACGACGCTCACCACGCCCGTCGCGTCGACCTCCACCTTGAAGGGGCCGCTCACGGGGTTCGGGGCGTCGGCCCCCACGAGGCCCCAGATGGGGAAAGCCCGGTACTGCTGGCGATAGTACACCGCCGTGAGGCAGGGGGCATCTGGCTCGACGCGCGCCAGGTCGAAGGTGGTGCCCGGCGGAAGGCCGCCCATGCGGGCGGCGAGGAAGGCGTCGGCCCGGCGCCGGGCTTCGGCGGGGGCGGGCGCGGGGCACTCGCCTTTCCCGCCGCGGGTGTAGAAGACGAAGGCTTGGTCGTAGATGTAGAGCCGTTCCCGGCCCCAGGTCCAGATCTCGAGCCCCGCGCCCGTCGTCTCGTGGTCGACCCGGGCGCCCACGGGGATGAGCGAGGCGACGAGCGCGTCCCGGTCGGGGTCGGCGTAGCTCACGCGCAGAAGGCTCATGGCGTCCGGGGCGTCGGGCGGCTCACCCGCGAGGCGGATGCCGGCGAGCGCCAGCTCCGATCGGAGCTCCGAGGCGCTCGGGCGCGTCGGCAGAAGCCCGGCCGCCTCGCCGCCCCCCCGCCCGACGAGGAGCTGCGCGGCGAGGAAGGCGTCGAGCGCGAGGAACGCCACGATGAGGATCGTCTTCACCCGCGCCCAGTCCAGAGCTCTTCCTCCTTCCGCCCGTCGGCGTGCCGGGGCGGGCCGTGCCCCGGCCCCCGGCGCCCCGTCACGGCCGCCAGTCGGCCGTGCCGAGCACGGCGAGCGAGCGGGCGTCGACCGACCACTCCGTCCCGTCGAGGAGGCGGATCGACCAGGCGGGCCGGAGCGTGGCGCGGCCCGGTCCGAGGGGCGCCGCGAAGTAGACGAGCCGGACGCTCCCGAGGCGCCTTTCCGCGTGGCCTTCGGGGTAGAGCTTCGGCCAGGCCTGGGCCAGCGCCCTGAGCGCCGCCTCGGGGCTTGCCAGCGGGGGACCGGCCGAAGCCTCGGGCACGGGACCCACGATCTCGCGCACGTCTCTCCGATACGCCTCCACCCCGCGCCCGTCGGCGGCGAGGGCGATCGGGCCGCCCGGGCCGACGACCGGAAGGCCCTCGGCCCACTCTGCGAACTGGCCGACGACGGCCGCCGGCGCGCCCCCTTGGGCGAAGGCGCCCCGCGGGTAGACAGGTCGCGAAAGCCAGAGGGCCGCCCCGCCCGGCCAGCCCCCGTGCGCGGCGACGAAGGAGGCCAGGCTGTCGAGGACGTCCTTCGTGCAGGACGAGACGGGTCGGTCGGCTGCCGGCACGCGGTCGTACTGGAGGCGCCCGTCGGCGTCGGAGCGCAAGGTGGCGCGGCCGTCGGTGTAGACGACGCCGCCCCCCTCCTCGTCGATGCGGCGCACGGCGCCGACGTCCTCGAAGAACGCGGCCGGCAGGGCAGGGCCCTCCTCGATGAACTCGTCGACCGCGGCGAGCTCGGGCGCGTCGGCCCGGTCGTCCCGGATCCAAAGAGGCCTGAGGCTCGCCCAGGGATCGGGCGGGGCAAGCGGCCGGAATGCGGCCCGGCCGGCCTCGGGCGGGCTGGCGAGAAGGTCTTTGAGCGCCTGCCCCGCGCCGGCTACGGCGATCTCGCGAACGCTGTCGCCGGCCCCCACGGCGAGGCGGACGTCGGCGCCGTCGGGCCAGAGGGCGGCCCAGTCGACGGGCGGGCCGTCGCCGGCCGTGCAGGCGGCGCCCGTCGCCGCCCCGTACCAGACGCTCCAGGGCACGGGGTACGGGTAGACGAGCTCCAGGCGGGGGACGTGGGCCGTGGGCGCCTCCTCCCCGCTCGCCTGGGCGATGGGCCGCTCCTCGGCGGCCGAGACGGCCTCGACCGGGGCCCCGCGCAGGATGGGCCCGAGCCTTCGCCAGAGCTCGGCGTAGCCCGGCGCGGCCGGGTCGGTGAAGCCGGTGGCCCGCCCTTGGCCTTGGACGACGACGGCGGCCGAGGGCGCGAAGAGGCCGTCGGGCACCGTGGGCAGGGCGCCCGGGAACGCGATGGGGGTCGCGGCCGCCTCGGCGGGCGGCGCCTCCGGGGCGAGCCAGAGCCGCGCCGAGAGGCCGAGGCTCACGACGACGAGGAGCGCGAGGACAACCGACTTGAGGGCCTCCACGGCGCGCCTCACGGCCGCCGCGAGCCCTCGGCCGGCTCCGCCTCGGCCTCGCTGTGCCCGCCGCCGAGCCGGCCGTACCCCTCGCCGACGATCGGGAGCGTGAAGCGGACCTCGGTCCCCTCGCCCAGGCGGCTCCGGATCTCGATGGCGCCCCCGTGGCCTTCGACGATCTCCTTCGCGATCGAGAGGCCGAGGCCCGTGCCGCCGAACTCGCGCGAGCGCGCCTTGTCGACGCGGTAGAAGCGCTCGAAGACGCGGGGCAGGTCCTCGTCCGGGATGCCGATCCCCGTGTCGCGCACGAGGACCTCGATGTCGCCGCCCTTTCGGCCGACGACGACCTCGACCCGGCCGCCCTCGGGCGTGAAGTCGATGGCGTTCGTGACGAGGTTCGTGAGGAGCTGCTCGACGCGGTCGCGGTCGGCGAGAGCGGGCGGCAGGCCCGGCTCGGCCCGGCAGGCGACCGTGAGCCCCTTCTTCTTGGTCCGCCGTTCGAGCTTCCGGCACACTTCGTCCGCGAGCGGCCCCACCTGCAGCGGTCGCCGGTCCCAGAAGCGGCGCTCGTGCTCCATGCGCGAAAGTTGGAGGAGGTCGTCGATCATGCGCGTCATGCGGTCGACCTCGCTCGCCACGACGGAGAGGAAGCCGGTCGCCGTCTCGCGGTCCGCGAGCGCGCCGTCGAGGAGCGTCTCCACGTACGACTTGATGGCCGTGATGGGCGTCTTGAGCTCGTGCGAGACGTTGGCCACGAACTCGCGCCGGAGCGACTCGACCTGCTCCTCTTCCGTGACGTCGCGCACGACGATGACGACGCCCGTGACGTCCCCCGGCTCGCCTCCGAGGGGGGCGAGGTGGCCGGCCAGCGTGCGCGGCGGCTCGCCCCGCCGCGCCTGCACGCGCACGACGGCTCCGGCGAGGCTCTCGGCCAGGGCCTCGCCGAGCTCCTCGTCCGGCCAGAGGTCGCGGAGCCTTTGGCCGAGCGCCTCCCCGGCCCGCAACCGCAGCATGCGGGCGGCGGCCGGGTTGATGAGCGTCACCCGCCCCTCGCGGTCGAGGGCCAGGATGCCGTCGGCGAGGTAGGTGAGGATCGCCTCGACGCGCTGCTTCTCCGACGAGATCTCGTCGAGCGTCTCCTTGAGCCGCGCGCTCAGGTGGTTGAACATGCCGGCGAGCCGCCCGACCTCGTCGTCGCTCCGCACCTGGATGCGCCGCTCGAAGTTGCCGGCGGCGAGCTCGCCGGCCCGCAGCGTGAGCTCGTGGATCGGGCCCGTGACGGCGCGGGCGACGAGCACTCCGAGGCCGACGAGCACGAAGGCCGCGAGCAGAGTGGCCGTGAAGAGCGTGCGGCGGACGTCGTCGAGCGTCTGGTAGACGTCGGCCAGCGAGCGGTCGAGGTAGACGGCGCCGTAGATCTGGCCGCGCTCGCTCACCGGCACCGCGACCGTGAAGTGCCGCACGCCCTTCGCCTCGTAGGAGCCCGTCCGCTCGACGCCTTGGAGCGCGTACGCCTTCACCTCGGGCGCCGGGAAGGCGTTGCCGACGACGACGTCGGCCGAGCTCGCGCCGAGCACGATGCCGTTTCCGTCGACGACGACCATCTGGCTGTCGGTCCTGGGCGCCTCGCCGGGAAGCCCGCCGTAGGACTGGACGAAGTCGCGCACGGCCGCGAGGTCGGGCGGGTCGGCGGCGAGGCTGTGGAGGACGATGCTCGCCGCCATCGCCGCCGAGGCCTCGAGGTCCTCGCGGGCCCTCTGCAGGTAGTAGTCCTCGAGCGAGCGGAGGAGGAAGGCGCTGATGAACTGCATGGCCACGAGGGCGAGGAGGAGGAGCGCGAGCGCCATCTTGACCTGGATCGATCCGAGCGCGCGCAGAAGCCTCCGCATCGCCCTACGGGCAGTCGGCGTAGTAGCCGACGCCGCGGCGCGTGAGGACGTAGCGGGGCTCGGAGGGCTCGTCCTCGATCTTCTCGCGCAGACGGCGGACCGAGACGTCGACCGTGCGGATGTCGCCGAGGTACTCGTAGCCCCACACCTCGCGCAGGAGCTGCTCGCGCGTGAAGACGCGCCCGCGGTGCTGCAGAAGGTGTCGCAGGAGCTCGAACTCGCGCACGGTGAGCTCGATCGGCCGGCCGCGCTTGCGGACGATGTAGTTCGCGAGGTCGAGCTCGATCTCCCCGCAGGCGATCACCTCGGCGTCCTCGGCCGGGGCGCGCCGCAGGATCGCGCGCACGCGCGCGAGGAGCTCGCGCGGGCTGAAGGGCTTCGTCACGTAGTCGTCGGCTCCGAGCTCGAGCCCGCGCACCTTCTCGTCCTCGGAGTCGCGGGCGGTCAGCATGATGATGGGCACGGCCGAGCGCTCGCGCACGCGGCGGCAGACGGCGAAGCCGTCGAGCTGCGGCAGCATGATGTCGAGGACGACGAGCGCGGGCCGATCGCGCTCGAACTTCTCGAGCGCCTCCTGGCCGGTCTGGGCGACCGTCACCTCGTACCCCTCGCGCTCGAGGTTGTAGCGGAGGATGTCGGCGATCGGCCGCTCGTCGTCGACGACGAGGATCTTCTCGCCCATCTGCCGTACCTTCCCAGACCCGGAGCCGCCGGGCTCGGCTCTCGTTTCGCCTTCCCGGGGCGGCTTCCCTGTGGCGCGCGGTGCCAGGCCGAGACGCGCCCCTCCTAGGGCGCCTCCTCGGACCAGGCGGCGCCCGACCGCCAGGCGGCGTACGCCGGGCCGAGGACGGCGCGCGCCGCCTCGTCGGCCGTGGCGCCCTCGGCCATCTGCTCGAGCGCCAGCCCGAGGCCCAGGCCGCCCTTGGCCAGGGCGAGCGCCCGCACGAGGGCGTACGCCTCTCGGTACGCCAGCGCCTCGTTCGGGAGACGGTCGAATTCGTCCCGCAGTTCCTCGTAGGAGTAGAGCGGCTGGTCGAAGTCGTTCGCGGGCTCGCGCCATACGAAGCCGGTCTGGCGCTCGTCCTCGACCTGCGCGAGCCCTTCGTCGAACCAGGTCTCCGCCGGGCGGCCGAGGCGCCGGTCGAGGGCGGCGTGGGCGAGTTCGTGGGCGACCGGACCGCGTGCGAGGAAGAGGGCCCCGAGCCGTCCCGTCGGGCTCCAGTCGCCCTCCGGGCTCCCGCCCAGCCAGGCCGAGGGGGCGAGCACCCAGACGACCCCGCGGAAGTACGCGCCGACGGGCGCCTCGCCCGTGAGGCCGAGCTCGCCGTCGAGCGACCGGCCGTCCGCCGCAAGCACGGCCGTCAGCTGCCCTGGGGGCGCCGCCCCGAGGTCGCGGAAGACGGGGGGCGCGAACCGCGCGAGCGCCAGGGCGAGGAGCTCGGCCTCCTTCTCGTGCCCCGGGGGGTAGAGGACGCGATACGGCCCCCGCGCGAGGACGAGGTCGCCGCGACGGGCGAGGGAGCGCGAGACGAGATGCGCGTCGACCGAGAGCGCCACCCCGTGCGCGCTCCGGGCGAGGCTCGCGGCCGGCCCGGCCAGAGGCCGGGGGAGCGAGCCCGGCGGGAGAAGGGCGGAAAGCGCGAGGGTCGCCGCGAGGAGGAAGGAGGCGAGAGCCGGGCCGGCCGACGCGACCGACGCGAGCCGGTGCGGCGCCGGACGGCCGGCTGCCTCGCGCGCAGGCGACCCGCCTTCGCGCACGGCCACCGGCGGTCGCGCGGCCATGACCGACATTATGTTAACATCTTGGGCCCCAGGCCAGCTCGTCCCCGTCATCACGGAGAAGGTTCGGCGACGAGGAATGCGAATCGGGCGCAGGGGAACATGATCGCGGTACAGTGACGCCGTTGGGAGCATGACGGATGAACGACGCGGAGCGGGAACGGCTCGAGCGGGCGCGGCGCGCGCCTCTCGGCGGCGTCGTCGACGACACGCCCATCACCGTGGGCGGCCGCACGTACCGCCGGCTCATGATCAAGACGCACGTGGTCCTAGCCGGCGAAGACCTGGCCGAGGTCGTCGCCCGCTACGCCAACCCGCACCTCGCGGCGGGCGACATCGTCTTCGTGAGCGAGAAGGCGGCCGCGGCGGCACAGGGGCGCGCCATCCCGGTCGAGACGATCCGCCCGCGCCCCCTCGCCCGCTTCCTCGCGAGCCGCGTGAAGCGCGTCCCGTACGGCTTCGGGCTCGGCCGGCCCGAGACGATGGAGATGGCGATCCGGGAGGCGGGCGCGGCCCGCATCCTGTTCGCGGCCGCCGTCCACGCCGTGACGCGGCTCTTCGGGCGGAGCGGCGACTTCTACCGCATCGCCGGCCGCCGCGTCGCCTCGATCGACGGCCCGACGGCCTGGGCGCAGCCGCCCTTCGACCGTTGCGTCACGCTCGCGCCGCTCCACACGGACGAGACCTGCGAGGCGATCGTCCGCCGCCTGCGCCTGCCGGCCGGGGCGGCCATCGTCGACGTGAACGACATCGGGAGCGAGGTGCTCGGCGCCTCGCGCGACGTCGACCGCGCGCTCGTGCGCGCCGCCTTGCGCGACAACCCGCTCGGCCAGGGCCCGTTCCAGACGCCGATCGGGCTTCTGCGCGCCGACGACCGCGTCGTCAGCGGAAGTACTTGAGCGGGTTCACCGGGGAGCCGTTCACGCGGATCTCGAAGTGCAGGTGCGGCCCGGTCGCGTCGCCGCTCTGGCCCGTGAGCGCGATCACCTGACCCTGGCTCACCTTCGCGCCCGGCGAGACCTTGATCGCCGAGAGGTGGGCGTAGAGGGTCGAGACACCGTTGCCGTGGTAGACGACGACCCGCAGGCCGTAGGCGCCGTCGCGGCCGGCCGCGATCACGGTGCCGCTGTCGGCGGCGTACACGGGGCTCCCGAGCGGCACGCCGATGTCGACGCCGGTGTGGAGCCGTCCCCAGCGCCAGCCGTAGGGCGAGGTGACGACGCCGCCGTTCGTCGGCCAGATGAAGCGGCCGGTGCCGTTCGCGGCGACGGCCTTCGAGCCGATGGCGACGACGGCCTCGACCGGCTCACGCAGCACCTTGGTGTCGACGACGGTCTCGTCGACGACGCGGCCGTTCTCCCGCGTGACGCGCGTCGTGACCTCCTTCAGCCCGGGCCGCCCCGCCTGGCGCGTGACGCGCTGCCAGGGGTTGAGCTCCGGATCCTTCACCGTCTTCGTCGCGTACGGGATCGACTGGCGCTGCACGCGCACCTCGGTGTCGACGAAGGTGATGTATGGGTCGGGCACGACGAGGTTGACCTCTTCCCCGACCTGGAGCGCCTTCGGCTCGACGTCCGGGTTCGCCGCCAGGATCTCGGCCTCGGTCATGTGGTTCGCCTGCGCGATCGCCCAGAGCGTCTCACCCTTCTTCACCGTGTGCGTCTTCACGACGTCGGTGCCCCGCTCGAGGACGGCCACGAGCCGATCGAGGTCGGTCGCGACCTCGCCCGGCGCCACCTCGACCTCGCGCACCTCGACCGTCTCGGCCGTCCGGACGGCCTCGACCTTCACGCCGGGCTCGTCCGCCCCGATGGAAGCCAGGTAGTCGGCCCGCAGCCGGCCGAGCACGGCTTCGGCTGTGGGCCGGTCGGCGAGCGTGGCGACGACCTCGCCGTCGACGACGATCTGCGCCGCCTGGACGCGGAAGCGGAGCTTCGGCGCGATGCGCGCGGCCAGCTCGGCCTCGCCCAGCGTGGCCGCCCGCAGGAGCGAGTGGACCGGCTGGGAGGTGAGGGCCTGTACCGTTCGGGCGCGCGCGGGATCGAGCCCCTGGGCGGCGGCGAGCCGGGCGACGGCGCGCCGGACCGTGTCGGGAGCGGCGACGCGGCCGACGAAGGCTCCGTCGAGGTACACGGCGTAGGACACATGGCTCTCGTAGGCGTAGGCGCCGCCGCCGCAAAGTAGGAGGACGAGCGCCACCAGGGCGCCGGCGCCTAGCCGTCTGCGCCGAGTCAGGCGGAAAACCCCCAAGCCGGGTGTAACGCTGGTATGCCCCATACATTCACCCCAGGCCGGCGGGGTTCCTGCCTCCGGGAGCCAGCGTGCGCAGGGCGAGCCAAGTCTATGCCCGGCCTCGCTCTCCGCGTTCTCCGCGCCCCGCGCGGGTCGGGGTAAGATGGGGCGCGGGGTGGTCGTGTGCGGGCGAGCGAGCTTCAGAACATGGTGCGCGCGTTCCATCTGGCCTTCCGGCTGCCGGCGCCCGAACGGCCCGCCTGGCCGGATGCGGCCACGCGGGAGCTGCGCATCCGGCTCATCGAGGAGGAGGCGGCCGAGTTCGCCGACGCCGTGCGGCGCGAGGATATGGCGGCCGTCGCCGACGCCCTCGCCGACCTCCTCTACGTGACGCTCGGCGCCGCCGAGACGTGGGGCATCGACCTCCACCCGATCTTCGCCGCCGTGCACGAGGCGAACATGGCGAAGCTCGGCGGCGGCTACCGCGAAGACGGCAAGGTGCTGAAGCCGGAAGGCTGGAGGCCGCCCGACGTGGCCGCGCTTCTCGCGCGCCAGGTCGGCCTCTTCCCCGAGGCCTCCCCGGGAGGCGAGGCCAGGTCGCTGGCGTCCGACGAGGCGGCGCTGGGCGGAGGCCAGCCGGGGGCCGCGGCCGGAGGTGCGCCGGGCGAGCGCGCGGTCGGAGGTGCGCCGGGCGAGCGCTCGGCCCCGGGAGGCGGCCCGGGCGATCGGGACCCGCGCGTCGCCGAACTCGAGAGCCTCGTCCGCGGGGAGCCCGACTGGCTCGCGAACCTTGCGAACGCGGCGGCCTTCATCTACGGCAGTCTGCCGGACGTGAGCTGGTGCGGGTTCTACCTCCTCCGGCCGACGGCGGCTGCGGACGGCCGCGAGCTCGTCCTCGGACCCTTCCAGGGCAAGCCCGCCTGCCTGCGCATCCCGGTCGGCCGGGGCGTCTGCGGCACGTCGCTCGCCCGGCGCGAGACGCTCGTCGTCCCCGACGTCGACCGCTTCCCGGGCCACATCGCCTGCGACCCCGCCTCGCGGTCGGAGGTCGTCGTGCCGATCGTCGTGGCCGGCGAGCCGGTCGGCGTCCTCGACCTCGACAGCCAGGTGCCGGCGCGCTTCGGCGAGGCCGAGGCGCGCTACCTCGAAGCGTGCGTCGCGAGCTTGATCCCGCACGTCGACTGGCGGGCCGCCTGCGCCGGCTGAGGGGGTCGCCGATGTCGCTTCCGCCCGACGGACGGACCTTGGACGCGCGCGGCGACGCGCGGGACGACGCCCACGACGACGAGCGGCCGGATCGGGAGCGGGGCCGGGAGTGGGAATCCTACACGATCGCCCCTCAGGGCTGGCTTCCCCGGTGGTTCCGGCGACCGTGGTGGTGGCTCCTCGGGGCGCTCGTTCTGGCGCTTCTCGTCTGGGCGGCCACGCAAGGCCACGTCTTCTTCCTCTTCCTCTTCCTGCCGCTTGGCTTCGGCCTCTTCCGCGCGCCGAGGCGCGAACGGTGAAGGCGCGAAGAAGAGGCCCGCGAGCGCCCGCAGCGCGAGGCGCTCGCGCCCTGCGCGGCGCTCCCCGCAGTGCGGCATAGCGCCAGGGCCCGCCCATAGCGATGCGAAACCGCCTTATCGGCGGATGACCGGTGGCGGAGCCGGGCGTGAGTGAAGCGGGACATCGTTATCGCCGCTCCCACCCGCGTCCCGCGGGGGTGCGGGGCGCCCTTTAGAGCGATCCACGTCACTACCGGACGCGCCCGGGGGCGCGCGCCCCGCGGTAGTGATGCGGCACATCGCTATGCGAACGCGGGAATGGAGCTGGAGGCGGGGCTCGAACCCGCGACCTGGCGATTACGAATCGCCCGCTCTGCCTGCTGAGCTACTCCAGCGGAACCGCGGTGGTCGTGCAAGCCTGGAGCGGGTGAAGGGAATCGAACCCTCGTCTAAAGCTTGGGAAGCTTTCGTTCTGCCATTGAACTACACCCGCGAGCGACGGCTATTCTAGCCGATCCGGCCCGGCCGCGGCAACAGCGCGACGGAGCCGTGCGCCTCAGCGCGCGACGACCGCCGGATCAGGCTCGCGAGCGGCCCGCCCGCGCCGCGGCGGCCGAACGCGGGCCATGCGCCGCCGAGGAGCACCGGCCCGGCGAGGCCGCTCTCCCGCAAGGCGGCTTCGGTCTCCTCGACCGTACGGCCGAGAAGGTTCGCCATCTGCTCCACGTCCACCCGGCCGGTCTCGGACAGCACGAGGACCAGCGCGTCCGGCAGGGACTCGACGCGTTCCGGCCGCTTCACGTAGCGGGCCCTGCGCTGGCTGAAGACCGGCGACTTCTCAGCCGTGCCCTTTTCGGCGTCCCAATTCGTCTCCAGGGCGTTCAGCGTGAAGAAGTCGGCGTCTCTTCGCAGCGCCGCCACAGCGCGACGCGAGTGCAGGTAGCCGTACTTCTTGACAAAGGCGTCGTAGTCGCGATTCAGGGCCTTCTGCGCCTCGGCCAACTCGTCGTCCGACACGTCCGACGCCTGGAGACGGAGAACCCTCCGCGCGGAGTCTGGGAGCTTCAGGTACGCTTCGACCATCTTCGGGTTCGTCCTGGGGAGCGCAACCAGCTTGCCGCCGCGGTGCTGGTACACCTTGCCCTCCTGGACGACGAGGCTTCCCTCCGTCTCGTCCCCCGGAGCGGGCAGGTTGCGCTCTACGGCCTCCGGCTGAGCGAACTCCGGCGCCGGCTCGTCGAAGGCGCCTTGGGGGACCCGCTCCAGGGCCCCTTCCAGCAGGTTCGCCATCTCCTTCGTGAAGTCACGGCCCTCGCTCTCGACGAGCGCAAGCATCTGCCTGGCGCTCCGCCCTCTCGGCGTGTCCGGCAAGCGTTCGACTTGGGTGCTCAGCTCCAGCGGAACCCACACCACGTGACGCTCGCTGTATCGTCCGCCGCGGGACGGTCGCGCGAAGAGGTTTTGCGGGTGCTCGTGGTAGTAGACGTTGTACTCGAACGACTCGGCGTCTTGGCGGAGCGAGTTCCAGGCGGGCTCGCCGAGCCGTCGGAGCTCGTCGTCATCCACGAGGTCCAGGGGCTTGTCCCGCTTCTGCAGGAGGATGATGTCCGTGTCCACGTCGGTCCCGGCGTTCGCCCAGAAGGTCCCCGTCGGCAGCCTGAAGGCGGCCAGAAGCCTAGCCCTCTTGGCGAGGTACTCCCGAACCCGCGTGTTCCGCTTGTCCATCGTCCCGACGGACGTGATGAAGGCTACGACGCCCTTGGGCCGGACGAGCTCAAGGGCCTTTGCGAAGTAGAAGTCGTGGATAGTGCTCTCGACGTAGTTCGGCAGCTTCAGATGCGAGTCGTCGACCGGGTAGCCCCCGAAGGGCACGTTGGAGATGACGACATCGGACCAATTGGACGGCAGGACAGCTTCCTCGAACCGGCCGAGGTGGACGAGGGCCTTCGGGTAGAGCAGCTGCGCGATCGTTCCGGCGATCGGCTCAAGCTCGACCCCCACCCAGGAAATCGGCCACTCCGTCGGTGCAAGTCCGATGAAGTGGCCCACGCCGAGGGCCGGCTCCAGCACGCGCCCGCCCTTGAAGCCGAGTCGCGCGAGCGCCTTCCACATGAACTGCACGACCTCGCGCGACGTGTAATGGGCGTTCGGGGTGCTGCGGCGTGCGGCCAATAGCTCGTCCGGGGTCAGAAGGCTCGCGAGTCTCTGGTATTGCGGCGAGCCCGCATCCGTGAACACCTGGGGAAGCGCGCCCCAGCCCGTGTAGCGGACGAGGATACGCTTTTCCTCCGGCGTGGGGGCGCGGTGCTCCGCCAATAGCCGCTTCGCCAGCTCAATCGCTCGGATGCTGTCTCCGAAGCGGTCGCTGGAGAAGAGTTTGGTGTCGCTGGTGATGACGAAGTTGTCGGTGCCTTCGCCGACGGTTTGGACGACCTTGGCGTCTAGTTCTTGCTCGGCGGGGGAAAGAGATACTCCCGCGCCACCTCGTCCGCCTCCCAGATCGTCGCCCCGCGGTCCAGCATGATCTGCGTCTGCACGAGCGCCCGCTTCACCGCCGCCCGTAGCATCTCGTCGAGCGTTCCGTTCTCCTCCATCTCGCGGTACATCTTCGGGCGCCACCGCTTCCAGTGGGCCTTCGCCTGCTCGTACCACGGATGGTCCGGCGTCGCTTCCTCTTCCGCTAGGCGTTCCAATTCCGCGAGCCTCTTCATCGGGTCCACCTGCGCGCACCTCCTTCGCTGTCAGCGTACCCCTGCGACGCTCGGACAGGAAGAGCTTTGCAAGGTCGTCCCGGATCCCAAGCGCCCACTTGCGCTCTTCGTAGTCGCCCTCGTAGTCGAGCACGAGCTCCAGATTGGCGTCCTCCGTCACGCGGTACACGGCCGCGTGCGGCTTCGAATAGCGCCGGCTGCCCACGTCGTCGTAGAGGAGGAGGTACGTGCCAGGCGACAGCCACTCGGACGATCCGCGGCGCACCCACGGCCCCTCGAAGGCGTAGCCGTTGTCGTACGACCTGTCGACGACGCTGACGACGCGGCCCCACGCGTTGAGCCTGCCGCGAGGCCCGGGGATGCTCACCTTGACGGTCTTCGAGCCGACGGGCGGCGCCTGCACGCGGTCGTGTTCGGGGCCCAGCTCGATGTCGGACGGCTTCGGCGGCTCCTCGGTGGCCGTCGCCACCGCGCGCGCCGGCTCCGCCGCAACCGCTTCCGCCGGAGCGGGTTCGGTGACGGCGGGTGCGGCCGGCTCGGCCGGACGGACTTCCTGCGGAGCCGTCCGCGTCGGCTCTTCGGTAGCGCGGGTCGCCGGCCTCTCCCGGCTTTGGCTCGGCGGGCTCTGCCGGCTTCGGCGCCGCCTCTTCACGCGTGGCCCGCGGCGAGGCTTCGGCCGGCGCGACTTCCCCAGCAGCCTCCTGCGAAGGGCCGCGCGTCTCTGCGGCCCTCTCCTCCGCCGGCTGCGGCGGCGGCTCCGTCGGCGGCGCCTGGGTAGTCTCCTGCGTCGTCTCCTCGGTGGCCACATGCGCAGCAGGAGGCGGCGGAGCCTCGGCGGGCGCCTCTGCCGCTACCGACGGACGCGGCGCAGACGCCGCTTCGGCCGGCGGCGCGGTGGCGGCCTCCTCGCCCGGCGTCCGTCGGGCCGGACTCTCCTCGGTGGCGGTCTCGCGCTCCGACTCCAGGCCGGGCTCGCGGCGCGACCACTCGCTCGTGCGGACCGGTGCGCCAGGTGCCGCTGCGATCGCCGCGGGCGGCGCGGCTCCGCGCCGCGCCGGACGAACGGCGACCGCCCCAGGACCCAGCCGTCCGCGCTCGCCGTGCTCCTCCGCCGGCGCTTCCGCAGGCCTAATGGGCTTCGCCGGGGCCGCTCGCCCGGGCCGCGTCGCCCAGCGGGCGGTCATGGAGCCCCGGTACGCCCGGAACTTGGGGACGACCGCTCCCGCCTCGGTCCGCACGACCTCTAACGTGGAACCTGTGCGGCCTAGGGGCGACGGGTCCGGGGAATCCCGGCGCCTGCTTCCCTGGGCCGGCGGCGGGCGTGCACGCGCACGTGCAACACGTCTACGCCGCCTACGCGACGGACAAGCCGCCACCAGCGATGGTGCAGCAGGTGGACCCCCGCGTCGCGCTGGTCAAGCCCCGTCCGGTGGCCGAGTACCCCGAGTGCGTGCGTGGGACACGCCGGCAACCCGCGGGGCGTGGGCTGGGCATGGCCCGGTCAGGGTTTTGGCGCCGCGATCGTGCGCCTCATGCAGGAGATGGCCGCGACGCCCGCGCCGGCGCCATAGACGGCGCCGGCGTCCGCGCGGCCGCCATCGCCGACGGGCGTGCGGCCGCCGAGCGGGCGCTTGAGGGGGTGTCGTAGGGAGGGACGCTCACCACTATGAGGCCGCCCGCAACACGGTCGGAAGCCGCCGCTCGTGGCGGCTTCTTCGCTGAACGGAGCGATGACGCGTGACTCCGGAAATCCGGCAGCCGTCCTCACCGACCTCCTGCACCTCGCGGTCCTCGTGATCGCTGGCTACATGGCGGCCTGGGTGCGCCAGCATGTCACCGCAGCGCAGTGGGCGCGCGCAGGACATCGCCAGCACCGTCGTGCGAGCGGTCGAACAGGCCGCGCCCAAGCTCGGGTTGCGGGCCCAAAACAAGCTGGACCACGCACTGGCTGCTGCACGCGCACTCGCCGCATCGCACGGGCTTCGCCTGACGGATGAGCAGTGGCCTGCTCGCTCATCGAGGCGGCGGTCGAGGCGCTCAAGGGGGCAGGAGCTGAGATCAAAGCGGCGGCAAGGACAAGCATATCACGAGCCCCCGGCCAACGGCCGGGGGCTTTCTTTATGCTCAGAAGCCGCTGACGGGAGTCGACGGCCCAGGCCGGCCGTGCAGCACCACTGGCTTGCCGTTCAGCAACTGCAACACTTGAGACTTGGTCAGTCCAAGTTCATGCAGGAAGACGCGCATGAAGAAGTCGCGGTGATATTCGGGATAGTCAGACAATGGTATGGTGAGCATGCCGCTTGGAGTATGAAATCGGAATCCCTTAGGATGATTACCTACGTCGCAGGGTTCGCCTCCCAGGGCCCGCAGGCAAGAAAAAAATTCCCTCTGGCTGAGAACAGAGGGAATTTGGCTCTTGTGTTTAGGCGGCATACGCCGGATAGGCGCTGAGGCTAAAAACAGTGGGACGATTCCTGATCCACTGAAGGGCATAGTTTGCCCACCAGCATGCTAGTCTCCATCGATAGTGAGGAACAGGCTTCAGCAGATTCACCTGCTCGCCCTTGGAGATAAGGGCATGGACATCCTGCGCGTAGAACCGCAGGGACGCCTCGAGGTTGGCCTTGACCTCCTCAAGAGAGGAGCCCTGCGCCACAACGCACAGCTCCAGGCATTGCGCGATCCACTTGTCGCCCGCCTGCCATGCCTCGCAGTGCAAGACCATGTTCCTCGCCACCCTTCCCTCGTGCATCGTTCCCCACCGTTCTACTCGTCATGCGGGCGCAAGTTGTTGACCCCGCCCGAGCATCATTATGCGCGCCCACGGCAAGTCCGCCCGCAGCGAACTCAAGTTTGCCATCGTGACCAGCAATTCCTTGTTAACGACGGGAATCCTTCCTCCGAACCCGATCTCGAGCGCATCCAACGGATTTCCACCGGCTCCCCGTGGCGAGGCGTCGCGAGACGTCGCGAGAGGACGCGCGGACGACCGGCGGGAGACGCAGTCGTGGCCGGCATCCGGGGCGCGAAGCCTTTCCACCGGCGGGTTCGGGGGAATGCCCGTCTACCAGGTCGACCGCGATTCGTAATCGCCAGGTCGCGGGTTCGCGCCCCGCCTCCAGCTCCATTCCCGCGTTCGCATAACGATGTGCCGCCTCACTACCGCGGGACGCGCGCCCCCGGGCGCGTCCGGTAGTGAAGCGGATCGCTCTAAAGGGCGCCCCGCACCCCCACGGGACGCGGGTGGGAACGGCGATAACGATGTCCCGCTTCACTCACGCCCGGCTCCGCCACCGGTCATCCCCCGACAAGGCGGTTTCGCATCGCTATGGGCGTGCCCTGGCGCTATGCCGCACTGCAGGGAGCGCCGCGCAGGGCGCGAGCGCCTCGCGCCTGCGGGCGCTCGCGGGCCTCTTCTTCGCGCCTTCACCGTTCGCGCCTCGGCGCGCGGAAGAGGCCGAAGCCAAGCGGCAGGAAGAGGAAGAGGAAGA
>JADGHG010000131.1 GCA_019689585.1 Clostridia bacterium | reverse complement strand
TAAAACCCCCCGGGGTCCGAGGGGCAGGGGCCCGGGGCAGGGAGCGGCACCGCGTCGGAACGGGGCGCCCCACCCGAGCCGCCGTCCGTGATCGCGGTCGCGCCCGTGGGGCCGGAGGGGGCTCCGCTCCCGAAAGGGCTCGCCAAGAAGGTCGCCGAGGCCGACCGCAAGGCGGCGGCGTGGGGGGCGGGGCGCGGCGCCGAGCCGGGCGTCGTCCATCTCGCGCTCAGTGCCCCGGGCTCCGAGGGGGCGGCGATCCGCCGCGCGGCGAGCGAGCTCGGCCTCTCCCTCGGCCAGTACCTCGTCTTCCTTGAAGCGCGCAAGGCCGGCTTCCCGCTCGACCCGTCGGCGATCCGGCAGAAGGGCCTCTCCCGCGCGATCGTGGACGCCGGCGGCTCCTTGAGCGACCTCCTCCGAGAGGCGGCGAGCGAGACCGACTTCGCGTCCGTCTTCCGCGCCTTCGGGCCGCCGTCGCGCGAGGGCTCGGGCGGGAAAGAGCGGACGGACCGGAAGGAGCCGAAGGGCCCGTCCGATCGCGGGCACGGCGGGGGCAAGTCGAAGAAGGGCGGGGGAGACGACGAGTCGGGCGACGTCCGCGGGGCGCCCGGCGCGGCGGAGGTCGGGACCTCGACGGCCTTCGCGATCGGCTAGATTGGGGTCGTCCACTTTCGTCGAAAGGAAGTCGATGGCCCCTTGGCGATCGCCGTCCACAACCCGTTCGACATCGTCCGCCGGCAGATCCGCGAGGCGACGGAACAGCTCGGGCTCCCGCCCGCCGTCTACGAGATCCTGAAGCAGCCCCTCCGCTTCGTCGAGGTCGCGATCCCTGTGCAGATGGACGACGGGTCGCTGCGCGTCTTCCAGGGCTTCCGCTCCCAGCACAACGACGCCCTCGGGCCGACGAAGGGCGGCGTCCGCTTCCACCCCTCCGTCACCCCGGACGAGGTCAAAGCCCTCTCGATGTGGATGACCGTGAAGTGCGCCCTCCTCGCCATCCCCTTCGGCGGGGGCAAGGGCGGCATCGTCTGCAACCCGAAGGAGCTCTCGCCGCGGGAGCTCGAGGCCCTCTCCCGCGGGTTCGTGTCGGCCTTGCAGCAGGTGCTCGGTCCCGACAAGGACATCCCGGCCCCCGACGTCTACACGACCCCGCAGATCATGGCCTGGATGATGGACGAGTTCAGCCGCGCGCGCGCGGCGAACGCCTTCGCGCTTGTGACGGGGAAGCCCGTCGAGCTCGGCGGAAGCCGCGGGCGTGTGGAGGCGACCGGCCGGGGGTGCGTCGCGGCCGTGGCCGCTCTGGCCGAAAGGATCGGCCTCTCGCTCGAGGGGGCGCGGGTGGCCGTCCAGGGATACGGAAACGTCGGAAGCGTGGCCGCGCGCCTCCTGCGCGAGCTCGGCGCCGTCCTCGTGGCCGCGAGCGACTCGCAGGGCGGTGTGTACAACCCGCACGGCCTCGACCCGCTCGCGCTCTCCCGCTTCAAGGAGGAGGCCGGGACGCTGGCCTCGTTCCCGGGCGGCGACCGGATCACGAACGAGGAGCTCCTCGCCTGCGACGCCGACATCCTCATCCCGGCCGCCCTCGAGAACCAGCTGACCGAGGCGAACGCGGGCGCGGTGAAGGCGCGCATCGTGGCCGAGGCCGCGAACGGGCCGACGACGCCCGAGGCGGAGGCGATCCTCTACGAGCGCGGCGCCCTCGTGATCCCCGACGTGCTCGCGAACGCGGGCGGCGTCACGGTGAGTTACTTCGAGTGGGTGCAGAACCTGTCGGGCTGGTACTGGCCCGAGGAGGAGGTCGAGCGGCAGCTGGCCCGGCGCATGGCCGAGGCGTGCGAGGAGGTCTTCCACCTGCAGGAGGAGCGGCGCTCGACGATCCGGCAGGCGGCCTACATGGTGGCCGTCCGCCGGCTCGCCGAGGCGATGCGCCTCCGCGGGTGGCTCGCGCGCACCCCGGCCCTCTGGCGCGGGTGAGGGCGGCCGCCCCGCCTCGCCGCTCCGCCGTACAATCGTAAGGATCGTCCGCGACGGGGACGGAGGGGACGAGCCTGGACCCGAGGTGGCAGGAGTTCGAGGAGCGGCTGCGTCGCGCGACGGCGGGCGGGGGCGAGGAGGCCGTCGCCCGGCAGCACGCGCGCGGCAAGTGGACGGCCCGCGAACGGCTCGACCGGCTCTTCGACCCGGGCTCGTTCGAGGAGATCGACGCCTTCGTGACGCACCGCGGCCAGGAGTTCGGCCTCGCCGGCCGCGAGGTCCCCGGCGACGCGGTCGTCACCGGTTTCGGCCGCATCGACGGCCGGCTCGCCTTCGCGTTCGCGCAGGACTTCACCGTCTTGGGCGGGAGCCTGGGCGAGATGCACGCGAAGAAGATCCAGAAGGTGATGGACCTGGCGCTTGGGGCGGGAGCGCCCGTCATCGGCATCGACGACTCGGGCGGCGCGCGCATCCAGGAAGGCGTCGACGCCCTCGACGGCTTCGCCGGCATCTTCCGGCGCAACACGCTCGCCTCGGGCGTCATCCCGCAGATCTCGGTCATCATGGGCCCCTGCGCCGGGGGGGCCGTCTACAGCCCGGCGCTCACCGACTTCGTGTTCATGGTCGACGGGACGAGCCAGATGTTCATCACGGGCCCCGACGTCATCCGCGCCGTGACGGGCGAGGAGGTGACCTTCGAGGAGCTCGGCGGCGCCCGCACGCACAACGAGCGGAGCGGGGTCGCCCACTTCTTCGCCGAGGACGAGGCGGCGTGCCTGGGGCAGATCCGCAGGCTGCTCTCGTTCCTCCCCCAGAACAACCTGGAGGACCCGCCGGTCCGCCCGTACGACCCGGCGACCGTCGCGCCCGACCCGTCGCTGCGCGAGGCGATCCCGCCCGACGCGACGAAGCCCTACGACGTGCGGACGATCATCGCCGCCGTCGTCGACGGCGGGGACTTCCTCGAGGTGCACGAGCGGTACGCGACGAACGCCGTCGTGGGCTTCGCCCGCCTCGCCGGCCGGCCGGTCGGCATCGTCGCCAACCAGCCGCGCGTCCTGGCGGGGACCCTCGACATCGACGCCTCCGACAAGATCGCGCGCTTCGTCCGCTTCTGCGACGCGTTCAACCTGCCGCTCGTCACCTTCGTCGACACTCCGGGCTACCTGCCGGGGCGGGCGCAGGAGACGGGCGGCATCATCCGCCACGGGGCGAAGGTGCTCTACGCCTACGCCGAGGCGACCGTGCCGAAGGTGAGCATCGTGCTGCGCAAGGCCTACGGCGGTGCGTACATCGCCATGTGTTGCCGCGGCCTCGGGGCCGACCTGGCCTGGGCCTGGCCGTCGGCGGAGATCGCCGTCATGGGGGCCGAAGGGGCGGCCAACATCATCTTCCGCGACGCCATCGCGCGCGCCGCCGACCCGGAGGCCGAACGCCGCCGGCGCATCGCCGAGTACCGGGAGAAACTCTACAATCCTTACGTGGCTGCCGGCCGCGGCTACATCGACGCCGTCATCGACCCTGCGGAGACCCGGCCGCGGCTCGTGCGCGCGCTTCTCGCGCTCTCCGGCAAGCGCGAGGAACGGCCGCCGAAGAAGCACGGGAACATCCCGCTGTGAGCGGGCGGGCGCCGCAGTTCGAGGCGTCGCGTGCGGACGGGCGGGGCCGGCCCTCGCCCCGGACGGTGGCGGCGATCGCGGCGGCGATCGCCGCATTCGAAGGCGGCGCGCCGAGGCGCGTGCGCGTGGCGCCCATCCGGGAGCGCGCCGAGGAGCGCGCGCCCGCCGCGGCCGCGACCCCTTCGCTGTGGGCCCTATCGGGGCGCCTTGCGCAGATGGCCGCGCGGCGCGAGCTCTGGGCGAAGAGGAGAGGTTGAGGCGGTGCGCCGTTATCGCGTGACGGTCGACGGCGAGACGTTCGAGGTAACGGTCGAGGAGCTCGCGGACGCATCCGCCGGATCGGGCGCCGAGACGGCCGACGCCGCGGCCGCGGTCGCGAGCGCGCCTCCGCGCCCGAAGGATGCGCCGGAGGAGCCGGTCGCGGCTCCGGCCGGCCGGGAGCCGGTCGCGGCCCCGGCCGGCCGAGCGC
>JADGHG010000020.1 GCA_019689585.1 Clostridia bacterium | reverse complement strand
CCAGTTTCCGGGCCCCGTGGGCGCGGGCGGCGGCAAGCGCTCCCTCGAGACGGGGGTGGTGGGATGAGCTCGGAGCCGGGGGGCCAGGCCTACCGGGCGGCCGGGGTCGACATCGACCGCGCGAACGAGCTCGTCGCGCGCTACGCCCGCTCGGCCCGCCGGGCCGGCCGGCCCGAGGTGGCGCTCGGCGTGGGGGGCTTCGCGGGCCTCTTCCGCTGGCCGGGGCCGGACGGCCCTGGCTTCCTCGCGGCCGGCGCCGACGGCGTCGGCACGAAGGTGGCGCTCGCGCGGCAGGTGGCGCGCCTTCACCCGCCGGAGGCGGACGAGATCTACCGCGGGCTCGGCCGCGACCTCGTCGCCATGTGCGTGAACGACCTCGCCTGCCTCGGCGCCTCCCCGCTCTTCGTCCTCGACTACCTCGCCTGGGGCCGGCTCGACCCCGAGGCGGCGGCGCTCGTCGTCGAGGGCGCGGCCGACGCCTGCCTGGCGTCGGGCGCGGCGCTCCTCGGCGGCGAGACGGCCGAGATGCCGGGGACCTACGCCGACGACGGCTTCGACGTCGCCGGGGCGGCCGTCGGCTGGGCGCCCGAGGCGGCGGCCCTCCGCATGGCGCGCGGCCCCGAGCCGGGGGACGTCGCGCTCGGGCTCGCGGCGACCGGCCCTCACAGCAACGGCTTCTCGTTGATTCGGAAAATTCTGAACGATCGAGCCGATTCGCCGGAGGAGGCGGCGCGGCTCCTCGACGCCCCGCTCGAGGCGGGGCGCGACGGAGCGGAGCCTCTCTGGCGCGCGCTCCTGCGGCCGACGGCGCTCTACGCGCAGGCCGTCGCCGCGCTGGCCTTGCGCGTCCGCCTTCGCGGGGCGGCCCACATCACGGGCGGAGGCCTCGTCGACAACCCGCCCCGGCCGCTCCGCCCAGGCCTCGCCGTGGAGATCCGCGAGGGGAGCTGGCCCGAGCCGGCCATCTTCGCCTGGCTCGCGAGGGAAGGGCGGCTTTCGCGCGCGGAGCTCCGGCGCACGTTCAACCTCGGCCTCGGCATGGTCCTCTACGTCGACCCCCAGGACCTCGAAACGGCGCGCGCCGCCCTCCGCGAGGCCGGCGTCGCATCCTACCCCGTCGGCCAGGTCGTCGCGCGCGGCGCCTCCGACGCGCCGCAGGTGATCTTCCGGTGACGCCGCCCGGCCTCGCCGTCCTCGCCTCGGGCCGCGGTACGAACTTCGAGGCGATCGCCCGCGCCGTCGCCGAAGGCAGGATCCCGGCCCGCCTCGTCCTCGTCGTGAGCGACCGGCCCGACGCCGAGGTGCTGCGCCGGGCCGAGCGGCTCGGCGTGCCGAGCGCCGTCCTGCGACCCCGCGACTTCCCGGACCGCGACGCCCACGACCGGGCGCTCGTCGCGCTCCTCCGGAAGGCGGGCGCCGACTACGTCGCCCACGCCGGGTACATGCGCGTCCTCGGCCCGGCCTACCTCGCGGCGTACGAAGGCCGGGCCTTGAACGTGCACCCCTCGCTCCTCCCCGCCTTCCCCGGCCTCGACGCCCCGGCCCGCGCCCTTCGGGCCGGCGCCCGCGTCACGGGCTGCACGGTCCATCTCGTCGACGCCGGCGTCGACACCGGACCCGTCGTGGCGCAGGAAGTCGTCGTCGTGCGCCCCGACGACACCCCCGCCACGCTGCACGCCCGCATCCAGGAGGTCGAGCACCGCATCTTCCCCGAAGCGCTCGCGCGGCTTGTGCGGGGCGAGTTCGAGGGCCTGACGGGCGAGCTCGCGGCCCGGCGAGACCCGGGGCCCCTCGCCCTCTTCACGACGGCCGACAAATCGGGGCTCGTGCCCTTCGCGCGAGCGCTCTCGGGCCTCGGCTGGCGCATCGCGGCGACGGGCGGCACGGCGAAGGCGCTCCGGGACGCGGGCCTCGCCGTCGTCCCCGTCGAGAGCCTCACCGGCCTGCCCGAAGCCCCGGGAGGCCGCGTGAAGACGCTCCACCCCGCGATCCACGGCGGGATCCTCGCGCGCCGCGACCGCGCCGAGGACCTCGCCTGGCTCCGCCGGCTCTCCGCGCAGCCGATCGACCTCGTCGTCGTCAATCTCTACCCCTTCGTCGCGACGGTCCGGCGCGAGCCGCCGCCCTCCCTCGAGGAGGCGCTCGAAGAGATCGACGTCGGCGGGCCGAGCCTTCTCCGCGCCGCCGCGAAGAACTGGCCGCACGTGACGGTCGTCTCCGACCCGGCCGACTACGACGAGGTCCTCGCCCACCTCGCGGCCGGACCCCGAGCCGTGCCGGCGGCCCTCCGCCTGCGCCTCGCGGCGAAGGCCTTCCGCCACACGGCGACGTACGACGCCGCGATCGCGCGCTACCTCGAAGGCCGACGCGCCGAGCCGGAGGACGACCCGCCGTCCCCTCGCTTCCCCCGGGAGTGGCCGCTTCCCCTTGTCCTCCGCCGCGTGCTCCGCTACGGCGAGAACCCGCACCAGGCCGCCGCCCTCTACGCCGACCCGCTCGCGCCCCCCGGTCTCGCCCAGGCCGAGCCGCTCCAGGGGAAGCCACTCTCGTACAACAACCTCCTCGACGCCGAGGCCGCCTGGCGCGCCGCCTCATCCTTCGAGGAGCCGGCGGCGGCCGCCGTGAAGCACCTCTCGCCCTGCGGCCTCGCCACCGGCTCGACCGCCCTTCTCGCCTTCCGCGCCGCCCTGCGGGCGGACCCGGTCTCGATCTTCGGCGGCATCGTCGCCTTCAACCGCCCGGTGGACGGTGAGGTGGCGGCGGAGCTCGCGCGCGTCTTCCTCGAGGTCGTCGTCGCGCCCGCGTTCGAGCCGGCGGCGCGCGAGATCCTCGCCCGCCGCCCGAACCTGCGCCTCCTCGAGCTCCCCTCCCCCCCGCCGGGACGCGCCTTCTCCTTCCGCAGCGTCGCCGGGGGGATGCTCCTCCAGGAGGAGGACGCCTTCGCCGAGCCGGACCGGCCGGAGTCGTGGAAGGTGGTCACGCGGCGCGCCCCCACCCCGGCCGAGCTGCGGGCGGCCGCCTTCGCCTGGCGGGCCGTTCGCTTCGTCCGCTCGAACGCGATCGTCGTGGCTTTCGCCGATCGCACGATCGGGATCGGCGGAGGCCAGACGAACCGGATCGACGCCGTGCGCGAGGCGCTCGCACGAGCCCGGGCCTACGCAAGCCGCGAGGGACTCCCCGACCTCGCGGGGGCGGCGCTCGCGAGCGACGCCTTCTTCCCCTTCCCCGACGCCGTCGAGGCGGCTCGCGAGGCCGGGATCCGCGCCATCGTCCAGCCCGGCGGCTCCGTCCGGGACGACGAGGTGATCCAGGCCGCCGACGAGGCGGGCCTCGCCATGTGCTTCACGGCCCGCCGGCATTTCCTGCACTAGCGCGGAGGAGGTGGGGCGATGAAGGTGCTCGTCGTCGGGGCGGGCGGCCGCGAACACGCGCTGGCCTGGAAGATCGGTCGGAGCCGTCTCGTCGAGGACGTGGCCGTGCTCCCCGGAAACGCCGGCATCGAGGCGCTCGGCATCCCGTGCCTTCCGGGCGACCTCGCGGACGTCGCCGGGATCGTCGCGAGCGCCCGACGCTTCGGAGCCGGGCTCGTCGTCGTCGGCCCCGAGGCGCCGCTCGCCCTCGGCCTCGCCGACGCGCTCGATGTGGCCGGCGTCGCCGTCTTCGGCCCCGGCCGCCTCGCCGCCGAGATCGAGACGACGAAGGCCTGGGCCAAGCGCTTCATGCGCCGCCACGGCATCCCGACGGCGGAGGGCGAGGTCTTCGACGAGCTCGAGCCGGCGATCCGCTACGTGCGCCGGCGCGGCGGTCCGCTCGTCGTCAAGGCCGACGGGCTCGCGGCGGGAAAGGGCGCCGTCGTCGCCGAGACGGTCGCGGCGGCCGAGGCGGCGCTCCAGGACATGCTCGTCCACGGCCGCTTCGGGGAGGCGGGACGGCGCGTCGTCGTCGAGGAGCGCCTCTTCGGCGAGGAGCTCTCGCTCTTCGCCGTGTGCGACGGGGAAGCGGCCCTCGTCCTTCCGCCGGCGCGCGACGCGAAGCGGCTTCTCGCCGGCGACCGCGGCCCGAATACGGGCGGCATGGGGGCGTACGCGCCCGTGCCGGGCATCGGCCCCGAGCTCGCCTGGCGCCTCGCCGAAGCCGTGATCCTGCCGGCCATAAGGGGCCTCCGGGAGGAAGGCCGCCCCTTCCGGGGCGTCCTCTATGCCGGGCTCATGCTCACGCCGGCCGGTCCTCGCGTCCTCGAGTACAACGCGCGCTTCGGCGACCCCGAGGCGCAGGCGCTTCTGCCGATCTACCCGGGCGACCTGACGGAGCTACTCCTCGCCGCCTCCCGCGGCGAGCTCGGGCCTTCGCGCCTCGGCCCGCCTGGCTCGGGCGCCGCCGTGTGCGTCGTGCTCGCCGCCCCCGGCTATCCCGAGGCACCCGCGCTCGGCGTCGAGCTCAGCCCGCCGGGGCCCGAGGCGCGCCTTCCGCACACGCTCGTCTTCTCGGCCGGCGTGGGCCCCGGCTGGAGGACGGCCGGCGGGCGGGTGTGGAACGCCGTCGGGCTCGGGGAGACGCTCGCCGACGCGCGCCTTCGCGCCTACCGGCTCGCCGAGGCCCTCCGCTTCCCCGGGTCGCACTACCGGGAGGACGTCGCGCTCATCGGCGCGGCGGGCCACCCTGCGAGCGGACCGCCTCCCGGATGACCTCCCACACGCCCGGCGGGCACTCCTCGGGCCGGAGCGAAGCCGGCTCGCGCCAGGCCAGCTCCGAGAGCTCGCCCGGCTCCGGTCGGAGCTGGCCCTCGCCGAGCCCCGACGGGAGGTCGACGAGGTAAAAGAAGCGGAGCGAGTGATAGGCCCGCCCGAAGATGCTGAAATAGCCCTCGAGCACCCGGAAGAGGCGCGGGTTCTCGGGCAGGACGCCCGTCTCCTCGCAGAACTCGCGCCGGAGCCCGACCACCATCTCTTCCCAGGCCGCCACCGCCCCGCCTGGCGGATCCCAGAGGCCGCTGAAGGCGGAACGGCCGAGGAGCACAGCTTCTCCCCGCACGGCGATGCCGTAGGCGGCCGGCCGGAAGCGGAACTCGGCCGCCCGGTGGCGCGCCCGGCCACCGTGCAGCGTGACGCACTCGATCTCCGTCTCGGGCGGCCTGGGCGGACGCGCCACGCCCCCCCCGCCCCCTTTCCTCGGCACAGGCCAGGGTCAGCCGCGGGCCGCGTCCTCCCAGCGGAAGCGCGCGAGGAAATGGCGCAAGGCCGGCGGCTCGTAGGTCATGCGGAGCCCCCGCACGCCGGCGGCCCGCCGCGCCACCCGGGCGAGCCCCTCGGCGACGTCGGCCAGGTGGTTGTCGGTGTACACGCGGCGCGGGACGGCGAGGCGCAGGAACTCGGCCGGCGCCCTCCGCTCCTCTCCGGTCTCGGGGTCGCGGCCCATGAGGAGCGAGCCGACCTCGACGCCCCGCACGCCGCACTCGAGGTAGAGCTCGGCGGCGAGGGCCGCCCCCGGGTACCGCCCCGGCGGGATGTGCGGGAGAAGCCGCCCGGCGTCGACGAACACGGCGTGGCCGCCGACGGGCTCCTGGATCGGCACGCCGGCCTCGAGGAGCCATGCGCCGAGGCGGCGCACCTGGCCGACGCGGTAGGCGAGGTACGCCGGATCGAGCGCCTCCTCGAGCCCCACGGCCAACGCCGCCAGGTCGCGCCCCGCCATGCCGCCGTAGGTCAGGAAGCCTTCGTAGGCGACGACGCGCGGCGCGAGGCGCCGGTAGAGCTCCTCGTCCCGGCAGAGGACGAGCCCGCCGATGTTCACGAGCCCGTCCTTCTTGGCGCTCACGAAGGCGCCGTCCGCCAGGTCGAAGAAGTCGCGGGCGATCGCGGCCGGGCTGCGGCCGGCCTGGCCCTCCTCGCGCTCCCGCACGAGCCAGGCGTTCTCGGCGAAGCGGGCGGCGTCGAGGAAGAGGGGGACGCCCGCCGCGCGGCAGATCCGCGCCACCTCGCGCGCGTTCCGCAGCGAGACGGGCTGGCCGCCCACCGTGTTCGAGGTGATGGTGAGGATGACGGCCGCGACCGCGTCCGCGCCGTGCTCGTCGAGGAAGGCTGAAAGGCGCTCGACGTCGAGGTCGCCCTTGAAGGGGTGGGGCGTGGCCGTGTCGGCGGCCTCCGGGATGTAAAGGTCGACCGGCCGGCCGCCGGCCAGGTCGATGTGGGCCCGGGTCGTGTCGAAGTGCGCGTTTCCGAGCACGAACTGGCCCTCGCGCCTCACGAGGGCCGGGATCGCCACCTTCTCGGCGCCGCGCCCCTGGTGCACGGGCAGGACGAACGGGAAGCCGGTGATCCGCCGCACGACCTCCTCGAGCTCGTGCCAGCTCCGGCTGCCCGCGTACGCTTCGTCGCCCGTCACGAGGGCCGCCCACTGGCGGTCGCTCATCGCGTTCGTGCCGCTGTCGGTGAGAAGGTCGACGTAGACGTCGGCCGAGCGGAGGAGGAAGACGTTGAGGCCCGCCTCGCGAAGCCGCGCTTCGCGCTCGGCGCGGCCGAGAAGGCGGATCGGCTCGACCATCTTGATGCGGAAGGGCTCGCCCTTCACCGGGCGCCGTCCTCGCTCCCCGCGCCGGGCCGGGGCGTCTCGCGCGACTTCTCGCGCGCGCCGCCGAGCCCCCCGAGGTAGAGAGAGGCCACCTCCGGGTCGGCGAGGAGCCGGGGGCCCGGCCCGTCGAGCGCGTTCTCGCCCATGTCGAGGACGTAGCCCCAGTCCGACATCGCGAGCGCTCGGCGCGCGTTCTGCTCCACCATGAGGATCGCGCACCCGGCCCGGTTGATCTCCACGACCTTGGCGAAGACCTGGTCGACGACGTTCGGGGCGAGGCCGGCCGACGGCTCGTCGAGGAGGAGGAGCCGTGGCTCGAGCATAAGGGCCCGGGCCATGGCGAGCATCTGGCGCTGGCCGCCCGAGAGGAAGCCGGCCTTCTGGTGGCGCCGCTCCCACAGGATGGGGAACATCTCGTACATCGCGCGCAGCCGGCGCTCGACCCCCTCGCGCAGGAGCGTCCCGCCGAGGCGCAGGTTCTCGAGGACGGTCAGGTTCGGGAAGACGTTCTGCGTCTGAGGGACGTAGCAGAGCCCGCGCTGGACGATCTGCGAAGGTTTGAGCCCGAGAAGGCTCTGCCCTTCGAAGCGGATCTCGCCGGAGCGCACGCGGACGAGCCCGAAGACGGCCTTGGCGAGGGTCGACTTCCCGGCGCCGTTCGGCCCGATGATCGTGACGACCCGCCCGCGCGGGACGACGAGGCTGACGCCGCGCAGGATCTCGAGGTCGTGGTAGCCGGCCCGCAGGCCCGAGATCTCGAGGATCGGCTCGGCCGCCTGCGGCTCGGGCCTAGCCATGCGCCCTGCCCTCCTCGCGGAGCGCGCGGCCGGCCGGCGGTCCCGGGTCGACCGGCGCGGCCCGGGCCTGGCCTCCCGGCCCCAGGTAGGCGTCGACGACGGCCGGGTCCTGGCGCACCGCCTCGGGCGGCCCCTCGGAGATCACGCGGCCTTCGGCCATCGCCACGACGCGGTCCGAGATCCGCATGATCATGTCGAGGTCGTGCTCGATCACAAGGAACGTCATCCCCTGGCGGCGGAGGTCGAGGACGTAGCCGAGCAGCTCCTCCTTCAGCGTCGGGTTCACGCCCGCCATCGGTTCGTCGAGGAGCATGAGCTTCGGCTCCGTCATGAGCGCGCGGGCCATCTCGAGCAGCTTGCGCTGGCCGCCCGAGAGCGTGCCGGCGTACTGGTCCCGGACCCGCTCGAGGTTGAAGTAGCGGAGGAGTTCGTCCGCGCGCTCGCGCACGCGCCGTTCGTGGGCGCGCACGCGGCGGGGGGCGAGCGCGAGCTCGGCGAGCGACTCCCCCGGCTGCCCGGGCGCCGCGAACATGAGGTTCTCGAGCACCGTCATGCGCGCGAAGACGCGCGTGATCTGAAACGTCCGCACGAGGCCGAGCCGGGCCGGTAGGTAGGGCGGGCGGCCGTCGATGCGCTGGCCTCGGAAGTAGACGGCGCCCGACGTGAGGGGGAGGAAGAGCGTGATGAGGGAGAAGAGCGTCGTCTTGCCGGCGCCGTTCGGGCCGATGAGCCCGACGATCTCGCCCTCGCGCACGTCGAGGCTCACGCCGTCGACGGCCGCGAACCCGCCGAAGAGCTTCCGCGCTTCGCGCACGCGAAGGAGCGCGCGTTCTTCCGCTTCCGAAGACTCTTTCCCCTCAGCGCTCAAGCCCGAGGTCCTCCTTGCGGCCGAGGATGCCTTGCGGCCGATAGATCATGAGCACGACGAGCAGCACCCCGATGGCGACGATCCGGAGCGCCGCGAGCCGGTCGGCCGCGATGGCGCCGACGCCCGACATGGCGTACCGAGCCGTCGCGGAGTAAAGCCCGAAGTAGATGAGGGCTCCCAGGACCGCCCCCCAGTTGCGCCCTGTGCCGCCTAACACCATGATGATCCACGCCTCGAACGTGACGATGGCCTCGAAGTTGTGCGGATTGATGGCCCCGTAGTAGTACGCGAGGAGCGCCCCCGCAAGCCCCGCCACGCCGGCGCCGAGCGCGAAGGAGGCGACCTTGTACCCGACGATGTTCTTGCCGAGGGCCACGGCGACCTCCTGGTCCTCGCGGATCGCCTTCAGCACCCGGCCGTAGGGCGAGCGCACCACGTACTCGGTAAGCGCGAACGCGAGTGCCGTGAGCGCCACGACGAGCGCGAGGAAGAGCCACTGCCAGGCCTGGTAGCCGAGCCCGAGGTCCCGGAGCGGCACGGCGTAGCCGTAGATCCCCTGCGGCCCGCCCGTGAACTGGACGTTGTTCACGACGGTGCGCAGCACTTCCGCGAACCCGATCGTGACGATCGCGAGGTAGTCGTCGCGGAGCCGGAGCGCGGGGAAGGCGAGGAGCACCCCGAAGACGGCCGAGACGGCGACGCCGGCCGCGGTCGCGAAGAGGATCGGCACGCCGTGCACGCCGAGGAGCACCGCCGTGTAGGCGCCGATCGCGAGGAAGGCCACGTGGCCGAAGTTGACGAGCCCCGTCGTCCCGTACTGCAGGTTGAGCCCCACGACGAAGAGGACGTACAGCGTGGCGTTCGTGAGAAACGACGCGAGATAGGCGACGAGTCCCGCAAGGAGCCCGCTCACGAGAGCGACCTCTGCCCGAGGAGCCCGCGCGGGTAGACGAGGAGGACGAGGATCATCACGACGAAGCCGACGGCGAGCCGGTACTGGGTCGGCAGCACGGCGACGGAGACCTCTTGCGCCACGCCGATGAGGAGCCCGCCCAGGATGGCGCCGTAGGGGTTGCCGATCCCGCCGACGATGATGGCGGCGAAGATCGGGAGGAGGAGGAACCAGCCCATGTTGGTGTTGAAGGGCTGGGTCATCCCGTAGAGGACCCCGCCGGCCCCGGCCAGCCCCCCGCCGACGATCCACGTCCAGCGGATGACGCGGTCGACGTCGACGCCCGAGACCCACGCGAGGGCCGCGTTGTCGGAGAGCGCGCGCATGGCCCGCCCGATCGCCGTCCGGGTGAGGAGAAGGTGCAGCCCCAGGATCGCGACCGCGGCCGCGACGATGACCTCCCAGTCGTCGGCCGACATCATGACCGGAAGGGAGCCGAGCGGCACCTTGGGTTGGACCGGCATGTCGAAGCGGGTCGTGTCGGCGCCGAAGAGGAACACGAGGGCGTTGCGCAGGGCGAGGGCCACGCCGATCGAGGCGATCATCATCGCCACGGTGCCCGCGCCGCGCCGGCGCATCGGCGCCCACACGAGGCCGTCGAGGGCGACGGCCAGAAGCGCCCCGGCGATGAAGGCGAGGGGCAACGTCCACCAGACGTCGAGGCCGAGCGCGAGGTTCAGGAAGAGGGCGACGTACGCCCCGAACGTGACCATGTCGCCGTGCGCGAAATTGGTGAGCTTGAGGATCGCGTAGACGAGCGAGAGCCCCGAGGCCGTCACGGCCAGGATCGAGCCGAAGACGACGCCCGTCGCGACGAACTGCAGCAACCGCCCACCTCCGCGCTGGAAACGACCCGGGCCGGCGGGCGCAGCCCCGGGCGTCCGCCCGAAGCTGCGCCCGCTCCCTCGCTACCGCCGACCCGCCGTCCCGGGCGAGCCGGACGCGAAGCTCACTGGCCCGGCGTGATGTCCTTCACGTGCTGGATCTTGCCGTTGTCGTCGATCGTCCAGACCTCGTACGTCGCCGAGACGATGTCCCCGACCTGGTCCATGTCGAGGCTCCCCGAAGCGCCGTCGAAGTCGATCTCCTCGCCCTGCTGCACGAGGTGCAGGGCGACCGCCGGGTCGCTCACCTTCTGGCCGGGCGGCGAGGCGACGTCGATGATCGCCTGCGCGATCGCCTTCCCGTCGTGCGCGTGCTCCGGCCCGACCTTCTCGAGCGCGAGCCCGATCAAGACGGCGCAGTCGTACGAGTTCGAGACGAACGGCCCCTCCGGGTTCTCACCCGAGTAGACGGCTGCGAGCTGCTTCTGGAAGACGGAGTAGGCCGGACCCTGCGAGCTCGACGGGGCCGTACCCTCGACGCCGGCGAGGATCGGCTTGCCGCTCGGGTCCTTGCCCACCTTGTCGGAGAGCGTCTCGTCCTTCATGCCCTCGCTCAGGATCCAGTGCGCCGAGGAGATGAGGCCGGCCTGGTACGCCTCCTGCAGGATGATCGAGCCGGTGTCCGGGTACCCGATGAGCTCGACCACGTCCGGCTTGGCCTGCGCGATCCTCTGGACCTCGCCCGTGAAGTCCGAGCCCTTCGGGTCGTAGAGCACCGGGTCGAGGGCCATCTGGCCGCCGAGCTTCGTGAACGTGTCCTTGAAGACGCCCGCGAAGCCGCTGCCGTAGGGGTTGTTGAGCGCGATGACGGCCGCCTTGCGGTAGCCTTCCTCGTACGCGACCTGCGCCGCCACGGCGCCCTGCAGGGCGTCGGAGGCCGCCGTGCGCACGAAGAGGCCGCCGTCGTCCATCGTCGTGAACGCGGGCGAGGTCGACGCCGGCGAGCACATGGCGACGTTCGCCGGCTTGGCCACGTTCAGCACCGCCTGCGAGATGCCGGAACCGGCAGAGCCGACGATGGCCGAGACCTTGTCGAGGTTGATAAGCTGCTGCATCGCGTCATGGGCCTTGTTCTCGTCCGTGCCGTCGTCCGCCGTCTTGACCTCGAGCGGCTGGCCCCACACGCCACCCGCGTCGTTGATGACCTGGTAGCCGAGCTGAGCACCCTTGATCATCGGCTGGCCAAGGCTGCCGAGGTCGCCGGTCGCCGGCAGCAGGATGCCGACGACCGCGGCCGGGGCCGGGGCCTGGCCCGAAGCTTCGCTCTCGCTCGCGCCGCCGGTCGCCGCGCCGCCCCCGCCCCCGCAGGCGGCCGCGACGAGCATCACCGCGAAAAGCAACGCAGACCACGCGCCGATCCGTCGCTTCAAGCGATCTCCCCCTTTTGCTCCGGGATGCGGGTCGCGGCCGCGCCCCTCCCAGACGAGGGGGCATGCCGCCCGTCCCGGTGCAAGTTCGCGACGGGCCCGCCGTTTCCTTTCAGCCCCGGCCCGCGCTGGGTAGGGTTGGGCGTTTCGCGTCCCGAAGTACGCGGGCGTCCGGCGCGGCGGCGCGGCAATCGGCGCCAAGGCGCCCAGGCCCACTCGGAAGGAGTCGGTCGCCGTTGAAGAAGCCGTTTCGGGACACGGACCTCCTCGCCTTCACGTTCGTCGGCCACGCAGAGCTGAGCCCCGACGGCGAGCGCGTCGCGTACGTGGCGACGACCGTCGATCGCAAGGAGAACCGGTACCGGTCGCGGATCCACCTCGTGCCGTTTTCGGGCGGCGCGCCGCGCCCCTTCACCGGCGGCGACCGCGATGGCTCGCCCCGTTGGTCGCCCGACGGCCGTCTCCTCGCCTTCACCTCGACGCGCGAGGAGCGGCGGGCTGCGGGACGCGAGGAGGAGGGTCGCGATCCGCTCGGCCCTCAGATCTACGTCATGCCGACCGACGGCGGCGAGGCGCGCCGCGTGACGAACGTGCGGGGCGGCGTCGGCGCCTTCGCGTGGTCGCCCGACGGCCGCCGCATCGCCTTCGTCGCGCGCGTGGGGCCGAAGGGGCCCGAGTTCTTCGACGAGGAGGACGACGGTCGGCGCGAGGCCGAGGAGCGCGAGGGCGACGAGGACGAGCGCCTCTTCCGGAAGTTCAACCGCGACGTGCGGGTGATCGACCGCATCCACTACCGCCAGAACGGCATGGGCTACCTCGGCGACAAGCGGGCGCAGGTCTTCGTCGTCGACGTCGCCCAGGCCCTCGCCTCGCTCCGCCGCGACCCGCCCTGGCCGCTCCAGGTGACCGACGGCCCCTTCGACCACCACGCGCCGGCCTGGTCGCCCGACGGGCGACGGCTGGCGATCGTCTCCTGCCACGACCCCGACCCCGACCTGGCCCGGTACAACGACCTCTACGTGTACGAGGTCCCGGCGGCCGCGAACGGCGCCGGCACAGCCCGCGAGCCCCTCAGGCTCACGGCCGGGACCGGCTTCGTGCGCGACCCGGCCTGGTCGCCCGACGGCCGCCTCATCGCCTACGCGGGTCACAACCTCGAGTACGACTGGTACTCCGACGACAAGCTCTGGGTCGTCTCCTCGGACGGCTCCTCGCCGCCCCGGCGGGTCGGCGCCGGCTTCGAGCGCTCCCTGGGCGACGCCTCGGCGGCGGACATGCGCTTTGTCGGCGGCGCCGGACGCATCTACTGGTCGCCCGCGGGCGACGCGCTCTATTTCGCGGCCAGCGACCGCGGCACGACCCACCTCTACCGCGCCGATCTGGCGACGGACGCGGTCGAGCGGCTCACGTCGGGCGACGTCGTCCTCGGCGACTTCAGCCTGGCCCCCGCCGTCGGCCGTTTCGCCGCCACCCTCGCGGGGCCGGACTTCCCCGGGGACGTCTTCGCCGGGGACGTGCCCGCCCGCGGCCTTGCGGCCCTCTCCGACCCGACGGAAGCGGGTGGGGCGGAGCTGAGGCGCCTCACGGAGGTGAACGCCGAGCTCCTCTCCGAACGCATCGTCGCCCGGCCCGAGCGGTTCCGCTTCCGGGCCGAGGGCGGGCCGGAGGTCGACGGTTGGGCGATCCGGCCCCAGGCGGGCGCGGGGCCCGACGGCGCCTCGCCGCCCGCCGGGCGGGTGCCGACGCTCCTTCAGATCCACGGCGGGCCGATGAGCCAGTACACCTCGATGTTCTTCTTCGAGTTCCAGCTCCTCGCCGCCCAGGGCTTCGGCGTCGTCTACACGAACCCGCGCGGGAGCCAGGGGTACGGGGAGCGCTTCTGCGCCGGCATCCGGCTCGACTGGGGCACGAACGACTACGCCGACGTCATGGCGGGCGTCGACGCGGCGCTCGAGCGCTTCGAGTGGATCGACCCCGAGCGCCTCGGCGTCCTCGGCGGCTCGTACGGAGGCTACCTGACGAGCTGGATCATCGGCCACACGGACCGCTTCAAGGCGGCCTGCGTCATGCGCGCCGTGACGAACTGCGCCTCGTTCTTCGGCACGAGCGACGGCGGCTACCAGTGGGACCTCGTCTGGGGCGGCACCCCGTGGGAGCACCCCGAGAACTACGCGCGCCAGTCGCCGATCGCGTACGCCGGGCGGATGCGCACGCCGACGCTCATCCTACACTCGGAGGAGGACTACCGCTGCCTCATCGAGCAGGGCGAGCAGCTCTTCGCCGCGCTGAAGAAGCAAGGCGTCGAGGCGCGGTTCGTCCGCTACCCCGGCGAGAACCACGAGCTCTCGCGGAGCGGCAAGCCCTGGCACCGGGTGCACCGGCTCCGCCAGATCGTCGGCTGGTTCCGCGAGAAGCTCGGGGCGGCCGGGTGACCTCGGGGGTGCGGAGGGCGTGGAGTCGCGCCGCGACAAGCTGAAGGCACTCCTTCAGTTCGGAGCCCAGGTCGCCGACGATCCGATGCTGCAGCTGCTCGTCGGGTTCCTGGCCGGCCAGGTCGACCGCGTCCACTTCGTCCGCTCGCTGGACGGCGCGACGATCGGCGTGAGGGTCGCGCTCGGCCGCCGGGCCGTGTGGCCGGCGCGAGGCTTCCACGCGACCGTGCGCGGCGTCCCCGTCCCGGTGCCGGCCGCGCTCGTCTCCGTCCTCTCCGAGACGAGCGACCCGATCGCGCTGCAGGTCGTCTTCGACGGCATGGAGGGGGCGCTCTGGCTTCAGAAGGTCCTGCACGACGACCTGGCCGAGGCGACCCGCGCGCCCGAGGCGCGCCGCGCGGACGACCTCGCCGCACTTCGAGCGCGGATCGACCAGGCCCTCGACGTCTACAACGAGTGCCGGCGGCTTCTCGAAGACGGCGACCCGGCCAGGGAGAAGGAGCTGCGCTTCTTCCTAGACCTCGCCCGCCGCGAGATCGAAAGCCTCGGGGCCGAGTTCCAGAGGCTGCGCGCGGGACTCGACGCCGGGCGCTGAGCTGGGCCGCCGGGTCAGGGCCGGCCGGCCGCGCTGCGTCCGGCGCGCAGCGCGAGTCGCTCCCTTTCGGCGCGGGCGCGCAGGCGCGGCACGACCCACACGACGTATCCGGTGACGGCCAGGGCGGCGGCCGCGAGCACGACGGGCGCCCACGGGTCGTCGGCGAGCGCGCCCACGGCGAGGACGGCGAAGACGACGGCCGTGAAGGCCGGAAGCCACGGCACGAAAGGCGCCCGCCAGGGCCTCGCGAGGTCGGGCTCCTTCCGCCGCAGGCGGATCACGGCGAGCGAGACCAGCACGTAGACGATGCTCTCGAGCGCGGCCCCCATGTCGACGAGGAGCGTGTACCGGCCGGTGAGACCGACGAGCACCGTCGAGACGAGCGTGAAGCCGAAGAGGAAGACGATCGCGTTCTGCGGCGTGAAGTACCGCATGTGGATGCGCGCGAACCAGCGCGGCACGGCGGCCTCCCGCCCCGCGGCGTAGAGGAAGCGGGACCCCGCCCCGAAGCCGGCGTTGAAGGTCGTCGCCGAGGCGGCCAGCGAGAGGACGAGCATCCACACGGCCCCGGCGCCGCCGAGCACCTTCGTGGCGAGGAGCATCTGCGGCACGGGCGTGGCGGCGAGTGCCTCCTTGCCCACGGTCGCCGTGAGCGCCACGACGAAGACGGCGTACGTGACGGCGAGGAGCCCCACGGCGATCAGCATCCCGAGCGGGACGAGGCGGGCCTGGGTCACCTCCTCCGAGAGGGGCGTCACCCACTCGAAGCCGATGAACAGGAACACGCCGAGCGCGACGGACTGGAGAAGCCCCCCGGCCGGCCCCGGGGCAAGGAGCGAGGTCGGCCGGAAGCCCGGGCTCGCGAAGGCGACGAGGGAGATCGCGACGAGCGAGGCCAGAAGGCCGTAGGTGAGGACGTCCTGGAAGGCGCCCGCGACCTTCACGCCCCGGATGTTCACGGCCGCCATGAGCGCGATGAGCGCCACGTTCCACACGAGGGGCGGGACGGACGGCACGACGTACGCGATCGCCTGCGAGAGGACGAACGACTCCGCGCCGAGCACGGCCACGACGACGCCGATGTAGAGGAAGCTCACGACGAGCGCGAGCCGTTCGCCGAAGCCCCGGTGGAGGTAGACGCGGATCGCGGCGGCCGAGGGGAACATGCCGTTCATCTCGGCGAAGCCGGCCGCCGCGCAGAGCGCGAGCACACCCGCCACGAGCACGGCGATCCAGGCCGAGTCGCCCGCCACGTACGAGGCCATCTGCGCGGCGGCGACGAAGGTCGTCGTGGCGAGCGTGAGCCCGGCGCTCGTCGAGACGACCGTCCGCAGCGTGAGGACGCGGCGGAGGAGGTCGCCCCCGCCGAGGGCGGCCGGGGCCGGCCGCGGCCGTTCAGGCATCCCAGATCATGAGCGTGACGACGTCGAGGCGCATCGTGTCCTCCTCGCTCGCGGCGATGCGGAGCCGGCCCGACATGTAGGGCTCGGTCGGCGACATCTCGCCCCGGAAGATCGCGGCGAGCGTGGCCAGGTCGGCCCGCACGGCCAGCTCGGCCGGCCCCGCGGGCGGGCCCGGCTGGAGCGACAGCTCGCCGTCCTCGAGCCGGAGCGTGAACTCCGCGCCCGCGACGTCGTCCGCCGCCACGTGGATCGTGCGGTTCCAATCGCGGGTCATCTGCTTGAGGCGCGGCTCCGCTCGGAAGCGCCGGACGAAGTCGTCGAGCGCGGCCGAGAGCTCGTCTCGCGTCGCCACGTGCATCCCCTTCCCCCTCGCGGCCCGCGTCCCTTGGGCGCGGCTGGGCCCGAGGTCGCGTCAGCCCGGCCGCTCGAGGTCCTGCACGGCCGGCTGGTAGTCCATCTTCCGCAGGAGGTCGTCGACGTCCTCGCGCGACCAGGCCTCGGGCGGCCGACCGAGGAGGGCCGTGAACGCGCCCTCGATCACGTTCGTCGCGAACGAGCGGCCGTCGACGACGGGCGTGGTCGTGACGAGCCAGCGGACGCCGCGCTCGCGGAGGAAGGCGCGGTCGTCGGGGGTGATCGTCTGCGTGAGGATCATCTTGCCGCGCATGTCGCGCGGCATGTACCGCCGCATGAGGTGCCAGTCGCCGGCGACGACGTCGGCCTCGCGGTAGAACTCCGGGAACCGCTCGACCGGCTCGGCGTCCTGCTTCTGCCCGACCGGGTAGATCATGTGGATCGGGAGCTTCGAGACCTCGCGCGCCATCTTGCCGGCGATCTCGGCCAGCTCCGCGAGCGAGCGGATCGGATAGGGGACGCCGGCGAGGAACATCATGTCGCCGTACACGGTGTCGGCGCCGACCTCGGCGAGCGCCTCCGCCATGCCGAAGCGGTCGAGCGAGCTGACGAGGAGCACCTTCGCCCCCTTGAGCGGCACGGGCCCGTGCTCGGCGAGCCACTCGACCGCCCGCCGCTCGACCGTCTCCTTGACGCGGCTCCCGTCGACGACGGGCGTCGTCTTCGCCTCGCGCACCAGCCGGAGCCCGTCCTCGACGACGTAGCGCTCCCCGGCGACCTGCAGGTACACGTCGACGCCGCCCAGGCCGATGGCGTCGACCGTGCCGTCGAGTCGGCGGATGAGCGCGCGCGCCTTCTCCACGTCCCCGTCGCAGCCGACGCGCGCGAGCTCGATCGGCACGTCGAGGAAGCGGGCGACGGCCGTCTTGTCCCTCCGGCTAGAACCGAGGCTCACGCTGACGACCTTCTTCACGTCGTCCCCCCGGGCTACGACTCGGCGTTGTGCCAGCGGTGCGCGAGGCGCGAGGCGGCGGCGGCCGCCACGCCGGCCACGAGGTCGTCGAGGAAGGTGTTCACCCGCCGCCCGTCCTTGCCGGCGTTGTGCAGGCGGGCCAGGATGCCGATCTTCTGCTTGTCGAGATAGCCGAAGTTGGTGAAACCGATCGAACCGTACACGTTGGTGATGGCGAGGGCAAGGACCTCGTCGATCCCGTAGAGCGAGGCGTCGCGGGCGAGGATGGGGCCGAGGGGCGGCGGGACGTGCCCCTCCTCGGTGAGGACGTCGAGCGTGATGCCGGTGAGGAGCGCGTACTGCACCTCACGCTTGCGCAGGACCTCGTAGACGCTCTCGACGCAGTCCTCGAGTCGGAGCCCGAGGTGGTGGTCGCGCTGGATGTGGTAGACGATCTCGGCGATGTCGTGCAACCGCACGCCGCGTTCGGCGAGGAGCGCGATCACGTGCTCCCGCAGGTCGGCCATCTCCTCGATCGGGGTCGGCTTGGCGCCGCCGACGGCCAGCGTACGGTCGTCGGCCGCGTCCCGCTCCTCGGGCCGCGCGCCCGCGCGCCTTCGGCCGCCGCCCGCCTCGCCCGCGCGCCTAGCCGTCGTCATCCCCCTCCTCCCCGAGCGGCGTCACCCGCTCGGCGACGACGCTCACGCGCTCGTCCCGCCACGACACGCGCCCCTCGACGACGAGCGGCCGGCCCCCGCCGATGAGCGCCTCGCAGGCTTCGTACACGCGGGGGAAGAGGACGCAGTCGACCGTCCCCGCGAGGTCCTCGATCGTGAGGAAGGCCATCGGCTCCCCGCGACGGGTGGTGATGCGCCGCACGCCCGCCACCTGGCCGCCCACCGCCACGGGCGCTCCGTCCGCGAGCGAGGCGAGGTCGCGGATCGGGCGCGCCCGGCGCGCGAGCTCCTTCGCGTGGCGCGCGAGCGGGTGATCCGAGACGTAGAAGCCGAGCGCCTCCTTCTCCCACGCAAGCCGCTCGCTCGGCTTGGGCTCGGGGACCGGCGGCAGCTCCGGCTCGGGGGCGGTGCGGTCCGGCGAAAGGAGCCCGAAGAGCGACACCTGCCCCTCGCTCGCGGCGCGCTGCGCGGCGTGCGCCTCGGAGAGGGCGGCCTCGAGGCCCCGAAGGAGGCGCGCCCGGTTCGGCTCGACCGAGTCGAAGGCGCCCGCCTTCACGAGGCTCTCGAGCGCCCGCCGGTTGCAGACGCGGGCGTCGACCCGCCGTGCGAAGTCGAAGAGCGATCGGAAGCGGCCGCCCGACCGGCGCGCGGCCACGACCGCCTCGGCCGCCTGCCGGCCGAGGTTGCGGACGGCAGCGAGCCCGAAGCGGATCGAGCGCGGGTCGCGGGGCGCGAAGTCTACCTCGCTCTCGTTCACGTCGGGCGGGAGGAGCCGGAGCCCCATACGGCGGCACTCCGCGATGTAGGCCGCCACCTTCTCGCTCGACTGCGCGACGCTCGTCAGCGTGGCGGCCATGAAGGCGGCCGGGTGGTGGGCCTTGAGGTAGGCCGTCTTGTACGCCAGAAGCCCGTAGGGCGTCGCGTGCGCGCGGTTGAAGCCGTAGTTCGCGAACTTCTCGACGAGGTCGTACAGGTCCTCGGCCAGCTTCCGGCTGTGGCCCCGCCGCAGGCAGCCGGCGACGAACTCCTCGCGCAGGGCGTCGATGATCTCTCTCTTCTTCTTCGCGACGCCGCGCCGGAGCTCGTCGGCGCGGCTCAGCGTGAACCCGGCCATCGTCGCCGCGAGCTGCAGGATCTGCTCCTGGTAGACGAGGATGCCGTAGGTGCTCTTCAGGATCGGCTCGAGGTCGGGGTGCGGGTAGCGCACCTCGCCCGAGCGCTTGGCGGCGATGAAGGCCGGGATGTTCTCCATCGGCCCGGGCCGGAAGAGCGCGACGGCCGCGATCACGTCCTCGAGGCTGGAGGGCGCGAGCTCCTTCAGCATCTCGCGCATCCCGGCCGACTCCATCTGGAAGACGCCGTCCGTCTCGCCCCGCGAGAGGAGCTCGAAGGTCGCCCGGTCGTCGAGGGGGATGCGGTCGGGGTCGCAGCTCTCGCCGAGCCGGGCGGCGAGCTCGCGCGTGCGCTCGATGACGGTGAGGGTCCGCAGGCCGAGGAAGTCCATCTTGAGGAGCCCGAGCTCCTCGAGCGCGCCCATCGCGTACTGGGTCACGACGGCGCCGTCGGAGACGCGCGCGAGCGGCACGAGCTCCGTGAGCGGCTCGGGGCCGATCACGATCCCGGCGGCGTGGACCGAGGCGTGGCGGGGCAGGCCCTCGATCCGGAGAGCGAGGTCGAGGAGGCGGCGGGCCTCGGGGTCCTCGCGGTAGAGGCGCGCGAGCTCCGGGCTTTCGCGGAGCGCCCGCTCGATCGTCATCTCGAGCCCCTGCGGCACGAGCTTGGCCAGCTCGTCGACGCGGGCGTACGGGAGGCCGAGGGCGCGCCCCACGTCGCGGATGGCCGCGCGCGCGGCCATGGTGCCGAACGTGATGATCTGGGCCACGCGGTCCTCGCCGTACTTGTCGGCGACGTAGCGGATGACCTCGTCGCGCCGCTCGTCCTCGAAGTCGATGTCGATGTCGGGCAGCGTCACCCGGTCCGGGTTGAGGAAGCGCTCGAAGAGGAGGCCGTAGGCGAGCGGGTCGACGTCCGTGATCCCGAGGACGTAGGCGACGATGCTCGAGGCGGCCGAGCCGCGGCCCGGGCCGACGGCGATGCCGCGGGAGCGGGCGAAGTCGACGAAGTCCGAGACGATGAGGAAGTAGCTCGCGTAGCCCATGCGCTCGATGACGGCGAGCTCGTAGGCGAGGCGCTCCCGGACGGCCTCGGACGGCTCGGGGTAGCGCAGGGGGAGCCGCTCCGCGCAGCGCGCCCTCAGGTAGGCCGCCTCGTCGGGGTAGCCCGCCGGCACGGGGAAGGCCGGCAGGTGGCGGCGGCCGAGGGGGATCTCGACGTTCAGCCTATCGGCCAGCTCGAGCGTCGCGTCGAGCGCCTCGGGGTAGTCCGCGAGCGCCTCCGCCATCTCGTCGCCCGACTTCACGAAGAACTCGTCGCTCGGGAAGCGGAGCCGGTCGGGCTCGTCGACGGACTTGGCCGTCTGGATGCAGAGGAGCACGTCGTGGGCCTCGGCGTCCTCGCGGCGGAGGTAGTGCGCGTCGTTCGCGGCGATCATCCGCACGCCGAACTCGCGGGCGAGCTCGGCCAGGACCGGGTTCAGGCGACGCTGCTCGGCGAGGCCCTGGTCCTGGAGCTCGACGTAGAAGTCGTCGCGGCCGAAGATCTCGACGTACTCGGCGAGGGCGCGCCGCGCCTCGTCGAGGCGGCCCGCGAGCACGAGCGACGGCACTTCCCCGCCCATGCAGGCCGTCGTGGCGACGAGCCCCTCGCGGTACCGGTAGAGGAGCTCCTTGTCGACGCGGGGCTTGTAGTAGAAGCCCTCGACGTAGGCCGCCGAGACGAGCCGCACGAGGTTCCGGTAGCCTTCCTCGTCCTTGGCGAGCAGGAGCAGGTGGTAGAGGTCCTGGGGGCGGGCGGCGCGCGCGCGCCGGGCGCCCCGGGGGCGCCCCGCCCCCCCACCCCCCATAAGCTATAACCCGCCCACCAATCACGG
>JADGHG010000019.1 GCA_019689585.1 Clostridia bacterium | reverse complement strand
GGGGCGGCCGCGGCGGCGGGGCCGGGCGCCGCGCCGGCCGCCGCCGCGGCCGCGGTCGCGAGCGCGCCTCCGCGCCCGAAGGATGCGCCGGAGGAGCCGGTCGCGGCCCCGGCCGGCCGAGCGCCGGGCGCCGGCGGAGAGGTCGTGAGCGCGCCGCTTCCCGGGGTCCTCCTCGAGGTGCGCGTGAAGCCGGGCGACCGGGTGGCGCCGGGACAGGTGCTCTGCGTCCTCGAGGCGATGAAGATGGAGAACGAGGTGGCTTCGCCCGTCGCCGGCCGCGTGGCCTTCGTCCACCGCGAGAAGGGGGCCTCGGTCGGGGCGGGCGAGCCGCTCTTCACACTGGAGTCGTGAGCGAGGCCGGCTCGGCCGCCGACGGGCGGGCCGGGCTCAGGGCCGAGATGCGCGCGCGGCGGGCGTCCATGGCGCCCGCCGAACGGGCGAGCCGCAGCCGGCGCATCGCGCGGTTCGTCCTCGAGCTTCCGGACGTGCGCCGCGCCACCTGGCTCTTCGCGTTCCTCTCGAAAGAAGACGAGGTCGACACGGGACCCCTCCTCTTGGCCGCGCGCCGGGCGGGCCTCCGCCTCGCGGCGCCGGTCGTGCGGCCCGGCCGGCGCCTCGCCTGGCGCGAGCTCGCCTGGCCCGAGGACCCGGACGCGCGTGAGCCCCTCACCGTGCCGGGCCGCTTCGGCATCCGGGAACCCGACCCGGCCGTCTCCCGGGAGGTGGCCCCGGAGGTGGCCGACATCGTCCTCGTCCCCGGCCTCGCGTTCGACGAGCGCGGCCACCGGCTCGGCTACGGCGGCGGCTACTACGACCGCTTCCTCGCGTCCTGGAGGGCGCGAGGCGGCCCCCGGGGCGCGCTCGCGGTCGGGCTCGCCTTCGCCTGCCAAATCGTGAGCCGCATCCCCGAGGGCCCCTGGGACGAGCCGGTCGACGTCGTCGTGACGGAGGCGGGCGTGCGCGACCTGCGGTTCCAGGGGGGCCGGAGCTAGCCCAGGGCGGGCCGCGCCGCCCTGGGGGGAGGGACCCGCCCGGCGATCGTCAGCGGGAGGGGGAGCCCCCCGCCTCCTGCCAGCGGCGCGCGAGCGCCTCGCGCGTGAGCGGCCCGACGACGACGGACGACACCACCCCGCGCGCGTCGAGGAAGACGGTCGTCGGCAGGGCGCGCACGCCGTACAGCTCGCGCACGCGGCCCTGGCGGTCGAGGAGGACGGTGAGCGAGAGGCCCTCCTCCTCTAGGAAAGCCCGCACCGTCTCGGGATCCTCGGCCACGTCGACGGCGAGGACCCGTCCCTCTGCCTCGCCCTGGGCGGCGAAGGCGTCGAGGAGGGGGAGCTCCGCGCGACAGGGCGGGCACCAGGAGGCCCAGAAGTCCAAGACGAGAGGCGCCCCCCGGGCTTGGACGAGACGGAACGTCGGGCCGTCGAGGGAGGTCAGCGAGAAGTCGGGCGCGGCGAAGCCGGGGGCGACGCCTACCGCCTGCGGGCCGCGCCCGGCGAAGGCGAGGAAGGCGCTCGCGAGGAGGAAACCGGCTACGAGCGCCCCGACGGCCCTCCCGCCGCGCGGGCCGGGGCCCGGCTCGGCGCGCCGGCGGGCCGCGAGGGCGAGGGTCCCGAAGGCGACGAGTAGCGCCGCGTCGGCCCACTGCCCGGCCGAGAGGGCGACCGGCTCCGACGTGAGGAGCGGGTCGCTCGCAAAGAAGCCGATGAAGAGGCGAAGGGCCGAGGAGGCGGCGAGGAAGCGAAAGGCGGCCTCGCCCGGCGGGCCGGCCGAGAGGCGCACGCGGCGGAAGAGGAATGCGAGGACGGCGTAGCCGAGGGCGCCGTAGAGCTGGACGGGGTGGGCGGCGAGGCCGCCCGGGAGCCGGGCCGCCCAAGGGAGCCGTGTGAGCGTCCCGTACCCGGGAAGCCCGAGCCAGCCGACGGCGAGGGCGAGGGCGGCCGGGACGACGAGGGCGTCGGCGACGGCGAGGCTCGTGCGCAGGTCGGCGGCGAGGGGCGGGCCGCCGGCGAGCCGGCGCTCGGCGAAGGACGCGAGCCACCACCCGGCGGCGAGGCCGGCGACGGCGCCGGCGTAGGAGAGGGAAGCGGTCGCCAGGCCGATCCAGGTCATGGGGGCGGACCAGTCCCAGTCGGGATGGAGAAGGAGCGCCGCGCCGCGCGAGAGGCACCATGCGGCGGAAAGGAGCACCGGGCCCCGCAGGGCGAGCCGCGAGAGGTCGGCGCGCGAGAAGGCGGCGTCCCCCGAGCGGAGGGCGCGCCGGAGCGCGCCGCGCGCCGCGATCCAGAAGAGGCCGGCCGCGGCGAGGGATGCGAGGGCGAAGCTCGTCGTCCCGACTCCGCCCCAGAGCGGAAGGAAGGGCGGCAGCGGCAAGGGGAGGGGCAGGGCCGTGGCGCCTCACGCTCCGCGGCCCATGGTAGCAGCCGGGGAACGCCGTTTGCCGCGCCGGTCGCCGCGCGGGACAATCGGGGCGTGCTCGGCCGGGCGTCGCCCTGGGCGCGCGCGTTCGCGCTCGTCCTCCTCGCCGCGACGGCGTTCGCCGTCTTCGCCTACCGCGAGTCGGCCGCCGAGCGGGCGGCCGTCGGACGGGCCGCGCCCGACTTCGCCCTCCCCGCGCTCTCGGGCGGGACGGTGGCGCTTGCGGACTTGCGGGGCCGGCCCGCGGTGGTCGATTTCTTCGCGAGCTGGTGCGAGGTCTGCGAACTCGAGGCGCCCGTCCTCGAGACGTTCTTTCGCCGCTACGGGCAGGAAGCCTCGGTCGTGGCGGTCGACTGGCGCGAGCCGGCCAGGGAGGCGCGGTCGTTCCGCGACCGCTTCGGCCTTTCCTTCCCGGTCCTGCGCGACGCGGACGGCCAGGCGGCGAAGGCGTACGGCCTCACGGGCGTGCCCGAGTCGTGGGTTCTCGCCCCCGACGGCACGGCCGTCGCCCACTTCGTCGGCGGGGTCGCGTTCGAGGACCTGCGCGACGCGGTGGCGCGGGCGGCAGGCGCCGGCTGGCGCGAGGGGTCGCCCCTCGCCGCGCCCGACGACCCGGCCGCGTCCATCGAGGTGGCCGGCGACGGGCTCGTCGTCCGGCGCGCGTCGGGAGCCGCGTTCGAAAGCGACGACGGCGGTCTAAGCTGGCAGCCGCGCGCGCCGAGCGAAGCCGAGACCGGCCCGGCGCCGCCCTCCGGCGTGCGGCCGCCGGAGGGCGTGGTGGCGCGGGCGGTCGCGGTCGCGCAGGGGGTGGCCTACCTCGTCTCGGACGAGGGCGTCTTCGTGAGCGTCGACGGCGGCCGCAGCTGGAAGCCGAGCGGCTTTCGCGAACCGCTCGCCTCGGGCGTCGCCATGCGCTCGCCCGGCATGGCCATGCTCGGCGAGGAGCCGCTTCAGGCCTGGGGCGTGGCCCTCGCCCCCTCGGGCTCCGCCTACTTCGCCGCTCGCTCCGGGATCTGGGTGACGGCCGGCCCGGAGGGACCGGCCGTCCCGCTCTCCGGTTCGCCGGCCCGCGCCTTCCGCGGGCTGGCCGTCTCGGGGGACGCCCTCTGGGCGCTCGCTCCCGACGGCGACCTCTACGTGACGCGTCTCCCCGCCTCGCAACGCGCCCACCCGGCGCCCGCGGGGCCGAGGATGCCCGACGCCGGCCGGCTCGTCGACGCGGGAGGCGGCTGGTACCGCGTGCCGGTGGCCGTCGGCCCGTGAGCCGGCCGGCTCCGCCCGCACCCGGGGCCGGAGGTCTCTCCCGGCCGTGGCTGGCCGTCGCGACGCGCATCCGATCTTCGGGGCTGCCCGCGTCGATCGTGCGGCTCGCCTTCGGCTCCGCCTTCCTGGCCTTCGCCGGGTCGTTCATCTGGCCGCTCAACACGATCTACGTCCACGACGTGCTGGGACGCTCGCTCACGGCGGCCGGGTTCGCCCTCGTCGTGCAGGCGGGCGCGTCCGTGGTGGCGAGCGTCGCAGGCGGCCGCCTCTACGACCTCTGGGGCGGGCGGCGCACGATCGTCCTCGGCGCGTCGGTGGAGGCGGGCGGCGCCGCGCTCGTGGGGATCGCGCCCGGGTTCGCCCCGTACGTCGGGGCGCTCGCCGTCCTCGGCTTCGGCGCGGGGCTCGTCATGCCGGCCATGAACGCCCTCGCGGGCGAGGTCTGGGCCGAGGGCGGGCGGGCCGCCTTCAACGCCGTCTACGTCTCGCGGAACGCGGGCGTGGCCCTGGGCGCGGCCGTCGGGGGGCTCGTGGCCACCTTCGACTTCCGGGCCGTCTTCTTCACGAACGCGGCCCTCGTCGCGCTCTTCGCGCTCTACATGCTCCGTTTCCCCGATCCCGGCCGCGGGCCGGCCCGCAGGATCCGGTCGGGAACGCCGGCCGGGCCCGACCCCGAGCCTCGGCCTGGCGCGGGCGGGGCGACGTCCGCCCTCCTCGCCGACGGCCGGCTCGTGCGGCTCGCCCTCGGCTTCTTCCTCGCGCAGACGGCCTACACGCAGTGGACGACGACGGTCGCCACCCACATGCAGGCGCTCGGCTTCGGCGTCGCGCGCTACAGCGCGCTCTGGACGTTGAACGGCGCCCTCATCCTCGCCGGGCAGCCGGCCGTCTCGCGGGTCGCCCGCCTGATCCCCGACCTGCGCGCCCAGCTCCTCCTGGGGACGGCGGCGTACGTCGCGGTGTTCGTCGCGCTCGTGTGGGTGGAGGGCTACGCTTCCTTCGTGGGGCTCATGGCGCTTCTCACGTTCGGCGAGATGCTCGTGTGGCCCGGGGTGCCGGCCGCGGCCGACCGGCTCGCGCCCCAAGGCCGCCGGGGCGCCTACCAGGGCGTCGTCTCGGGCGCGGGCTCACTCGGCCGCATGCTGGGCCCCTTGGCGGGCGGCTTCGCCTACGACGTCGCCTCGCCGCAGGCAGCCTTCGCGGCCATGGCCGGCGTGCTCGTCCTCTCGGGGTTCGCCTTCGCGGGGAGCGCACGCGCGCCCCGCGCCGTGGAAGAGGGTGGCGGCCGCGGCTGACGCGCCCGACCTGGGACAGGCGGTCGGCTTCCCCCTCGAGCTCGACGCCGAAGCCGGCGAGCTCCGTTTCCCGGCCGTGCGGCCGGCCGAGGTGTCGGCGCGCGCCCGCAGCGAGCTGCGGCCGGTCCTCTGCTCGCCCGACGCCCCGGGACCCGACCCGGCGTACCGCGTGTACCGCGACGTGGCCCCCGAGGGCGAGCGGGCGAAGTGGCTCGCGCTGGGGCTCCGGTACGACCTCACGCTCCTCGCGCCGGGCCGCTACGGGCGCGAGTTCGTGAAGACCTTCGGACACGACCACCCCGAGCGACCCGGGACCGGCCTCACCTACCCGGAGCTCTACCAGGTCGTCTCCGGCCGAGCCGTCTTCCTCCTGGCCGAGCGCCGCCCTCCGCCGGCGTCGGGCTTCCGGCGCGTGCTCCTTGTCGAGGCGGGAGCCGGGGAGCCGGTCGTGATCCCGCCCGGCTTCGCCCACGCCACCGCGAACGTAGGGCCGGGCTGGCTCGTGCTCGCGAACTGGGTCGCCCGCTCCTTCGCCGCCGACTACTCGCGGGTGCGCGCCGAAGGCGGGCTTCCGGCGCGCGTCCTCGCCGACGCCGCATCCGGCTGGCGCGGGCGGCCAAGCCCCGCGGCCGGACGGATGACGGTCGTGCCCCCGGGCCGGAGCGGGGCGTCGCTTCGCCAAGGTCCGTTCCCGGTGCCCGCGACCGGCCCCGTGTGGCGGCTACGCGACGAGCCGGGACGGCTCGAGTGGCTTCTCCGCCCCGAGGAGCACCGCCCGCGGTTCGCCGCCTACCTCGGGGCGCTCGCCCCGGACGGCGAGTCGTAGAATCGGGCTGTCATGCGCGCCATCGTCGCGTGGTCGCTCCGCCAGCGCCTCGCCCTCTCGCTCGGGGCCGCCCTCGTCCTCGCGGGCGGGGCCCTCGCCCTCGCCGGGATGCGCCAGGAGGAGATGCCCGACATCGACATCCCGTACGTCGTCGTCACGACGGCGTACCCGGGCGCGACGGCCGAGGACGTCGCCCGGGAGCTGGGCCGGCCGATGGAGGAGGCGCTGCGCGGGCTCCCGGGGCTCAAATCGCTCTACTCGACCTCGGTCGCCGACTTCCTCGCCCTCACGCTCGAGTTCGACCTCGACACGCGCTCGGCCGACGACGTGGCCCACGTGCGCGACGCGCTGAGCCGCGTCGCCCTCCCCGACGGCGCCGGCGAGCCCCAGGTGACGGCGATCAGCTTCGGCTCGGCGCCCGTGCTCGAGGTGAGCCTCACCGCGCCCCCGGGGCTCTCCGAGGCCGAGTTCCAGGACCGCGTGCGGCAGACGGTGCTGCCGAGCCTCCGCGGGACGCCCGGCGTCGGTCGCGTCGACGCGCTGGGCCTTGGCGAGCCTTCGGTCGAGGTCGAGCTCGACCCGGCTGCGCTCGGCGCACACGGCCTCACGGCCGACGACGTCGTCCGCTACCTCGAGGCCACGAACCTCGCCTTCCCGGCCGGGGCCGTGGCCGACGCGGAGGGTGCCGAGCTCGGCGTGCGCGTCGAAGGCCGCGTCGACTCCCTGGACGCCCTGCGCGCGCTCCCGATCCCCTACCGGCCGGCCTCGCCGCCCCCGGGCGGGCTTGCCGCGAGCGCGGGGGCCTTGGCCGCGCCGACCGTCCCCCTGGGGGAGCTCGCCACGGTGCGGACGTCGTCCCCGGAGCCGGCGATCCGCGTGCGCCAGGACGGACGTCCGGCCGTGGAGCTCGACGTCGTGCGCGAACCGGGGGCGGCGACGACCGAGGTCGCCGACCGGGCGCTTTCCGCCCTAAGCCGGGCCGCCCGGCAGGCGGGGCTCGGCTACACCGTCCTCTACGACGCGGCCGACACCGTGCGCGCCTCGCTCGCCGGCATGGAGCGCGAGGTGGGGCTCGGCGCCCTCTTCGCGGCGCTCGTCATCTTCGCGTTCCTCGGAAGGTGGCGCGCCACGCTCGTCGCGGCCCTCGCCATCCCGGTCTCGCTCGCCCTCGGCGCGCTCGCGCTCGCGCGCCTTGGCGTGAGCCTCAACATCATGACGCTCGGCGGCATGGCCGTCGCGGCCGGGCGCGTCGTCGACGACGCGATCGTCGTGGTCGAGAACGTGCACCGGCGCATGAGGAGCGAGGGCGCAAGCGCCCGCGCGATCGTCGAGGGGGCTTCCGAGGTCGGGCTCGCCATCACGGCCTCGACGCTCACGACCGTCGCCGTGTTCGTCCCCCTGGGGCTCGTCGGGGGGCTCGTCGGCCGCGTCTTCGAGCCGTTCGCCTGGACGGTCGTGTTCGCGCTTCTCGCCTCGCTCGTCGTCGCCGTCACGCTCGTGCCCGCGCTGACGAGCGCGCTCTACGGCCTCGCGGGCGGGAGTCCGTCCGAGGCCGGAGGCGAGGCCGGCCCCTCGGCCGGCGCGGCCGCCGAGCTCCCCCGCTGGCAGCTCGGCTATCGGCGCGTCCTCGGCTGGTTCCTCGACCGGAAGTGGGCCACGCTGGGCCTGGCCCTCATCCTGCTCGCCTTCGCAGGCTGGCTCGGGGGCCGGCTCGGCACCTCGTTCCTGCCCGCCGACGCCATCGACCTCGTCGTCGTGGAGGCGACGTTCCCGCCGGACACGTCCGAAGATCGCATCGACCGGCTCGCGCGCGCGGCCGAGGAGGAGATCCTCGCGACCGACGGCGTGCGCGGCGTGGAGACGGTCGTGGGCGCCTCGCGCGGGTTGCCCATGACGACCGAATTGAGCGCGCCGAACCGCGTCGAGTTCACCGTGCGCGTGGCCGAGCGGGGAGCTGCGCCCGAGCTGGCGGCCCGGCTCGGCCGGCGCCTCCCGCCCGTCCTCGCGCCGGCCCGCGTCTCGGCCCGGCCGTTCTCGACGATCACCGGAAGCGACTCGATCCTCCTCGTCCTCGACGGCGCGGACGAGGCGACCCTCGCGCAGGCGGCGCGCAAGGTCGAGGCGAAGCTGGCCGCGATCCCGGGGCTCGGCGACGTGACCGACACGGTCCGGGCCGAGGCGCGCACGGTCGAGGTCCGGGTCGACCCGCAGCGCGCGGCGGCGCACGGCCTCACGACGGCTCAGGTGCTGGCCGCCCTGCGGGCCCGGCTCGCCGGCACCGAGGTCGGCACGCTCTCGATCGCGGGGGAGGAGATCCCGGTCACCGTCCGGAGCGGGCCAAAGCCCGACCTCGCCTCCCTCGGGGCGCTCCCCCTGCCGGGCGCCTTGCCGGCCCGGCTCGAGGACGTGGCCGAGGTCGAGACGGTCGTCGCCCCTCTGGCCGTCAACCGGCGCAACCTCGCGCCCTACGTGGCGGTCCAGGCCGACGTGGTCGCCTCCGACGTCGGGGCCGTCACCGCCGCCGTGGCGCGCGCCGTGCGGGAGGCCGACCTCCCGCCCGGCGTCGAGGCGCGCGACGTAGGGGTGACGGAGACGATCGCCGACGGCTTCCGGCAGATGGGGCGGGCCATCGCCGTCGCGATCGGCGTGGTCTTCCTCGTGATGCTCGTCGCCTTCGGCGACGCCTTCACGCCGATCGCGATCCTGGTCTCGCTCCCGTTCGCAGCCGTGGGGGCGCTTCTCGCCCTCGACCTCGCCGGGCTCACGCTCTCGATCCCGGCGCTGATCGGCCTCCTCATGCTGGTCGGCATCGTGGTGACGAACGCGATCGTGCTCATGGACCGCTGCCGGCGACAGGTGCGGCGGGGCGTCCCTCTGCGGGAGGCGCTCCTCGAGGCGGCCTCCGTGCGGCTGCGCCCCATCCTCATGACGGCGCTCGCGACGATGTGCGCGCTTTTGCCCGTGGCGCTCGGCCTCGGCGAAGGCTCGCTCGTCGGCTCCACCCTGGCCTGGGTCGTCGTCGGCGGCCTCTTCAGCTCCACGGTGCTCACGCTCGTCGTCGTGCCCGCGGCCTACGAGGCGCTCGTCCGCGCCTTCGGCGGCCGCGTTTAAGTTCCGTTTACAATTCATGACTACACGTTGGGGCCGTGGATCGACGGTCTCCCGACGGAGGTGGCCCATGACGACGACCTCGGCGGTCCGCCTCGGCGCATCCCTCGCCGCGGCGCTCCTCTCGCTCGCCCTCGTCTCCGCCTCGCCCGCGGGCCGCGCGTGGGCGGCCCAGGGCGTCGCCCTCACGACCCCGTACCCGGGCGTCGACGCCCAGGCCGGCCAGACGGTGACGTTCGACCTCGAGGTGGAGAACGGCTCGGGCGTCGGCCAGACAGTGGGCGTGTCGGTCGTCTCGACGCCCGCCGGATGGTCGACGCTCCTCAAGGCCGGCACGGCCGACTACGCCGTCCACGAAGTGTACGTCGCGCCCGGCGGTCGCAACGGCCTCACGCTGCAGGTGCACCCGGCCGCCGACGCCAAGCCCGGCGACTACGAGGTGACGCTCGCCGCGAGCTCGCCCGGCGGGACGCGGCTCGCCACGCTCGTCCTCACCGTCCGCATCGTCGAGGGCGGCGGCGAAGGCCCCCAGCTCTCGACCCAGTACCCGTCCTTGGAAGGCTCGCCGAGCTCCACGTTCGAGTACAGCCTCGACCTCGAGAACCGCTCGCTCACCGAGGAGACCTTCCACTTCTCGGCCGAGGCCCCGGACGGCTGGAAGGTCACATTCCAGTCGGGTTTCGGCGGCAAGACGATCAGCACCGACACGGTGCCGGCCGGCGGGAGCGACACGATCACGGTCGACGTCGACCCGCCGAGCGACGTCAAGGCCGGCAGCTACCCGATCCGCGTGACGGCCGACGCAGGGGGCGGCCAGTCGGCCTCGGTCGACCTCGAGGCGGTCGTCACCGGCTCCGTGGAGCTCACGCTCTCGACGCCGAGCGGCCGCCTGAACGCCGACGCGACGGCCGGCCACCCCTCGCGCGTCCAGCTCGTCCTCTCGAACAGCGGCTCGGCCGACGCGACCGGCGTCACCTTCTACTCGGACGCGCCGCCGAACTGGAAGGTCGACTTCTCGCCGTCCTCGGTCGACGTGCCGGCCGGCGGCAAGGCCCAGGTGACGGCTACGATCACGCCCGACGCCAAGGCGATCGCCGGCGACTACCAGGTGACGGTGACGGCTTCGGCGACGAGCGACACCGCCTCGCAGGACCTGCGCGTCACCGTCAACACGTCGACGCTCTGGGGCCTTGTCGGGGTGCTGGTCGTCGTCGCCGTCGTGGCCGGCCTCCTCTACGTCTTCCGCGTATACGGGAGGCGGTAGGCGTGGCGCGGGGCGGGGCGGCAGACGGCCCGGCCATCCTGGCCCGGGAGCTCAGCAAACGGTATCCGGGGCCGACGCCCGAGGACCCGGGCACGCTCGCCGTCGACCGCCTCACGTTCGAGGTGCGCCGGGGCGAGATCTTCGGCCTCCTCGGCCCGAACGGCGCGGGCAAGACGACGACGATCCTGATGCTTCTCGGCCTCACCGAGCCGACGTCGGGGGAGGCGCGCGTCCTCGGCCACGACCCGGCGCGGGAGCCGCTCGCGGTCAAGCGCCGGGTCGGCTACCTGCCGGACTCGGTGGGCTTCTACGACGACCTGACGGCGGAGGAGAACCTCCTCTACACGGCCGACCTGAACGGCATCGCGGCGGACGAGGCGGCGCGGCGGGCTCGGGAGCGGCTTCGGGAAGTCGGGCTCGAGTACGCGCGACACACCCGGGTGGGGGCGTTCTCGCGAGGCATGCGGCAGCGGCTCGGCGTGGCCGACGCCCTCCTCAAGGACCCCGAGGTGCTGATCCTCGACGAGCCCACGCTCGGCATCGACCCGGAAGGCGTGCGCGACATGCTGGCCTTGATCCGCGAGCTCGCCGGCCGGCGGGGGCTGGCGGTGCTCGTGAGCTCGCACCTCTTGCACCAGGTGCAGGAGATCTGCGACCGGGTCGGGATCTTCGTCGGCGGCCGGCTCGTCGCCGCCGGCCGCGTCGAGGAGCTGGCCGCGCGCCTTTTCGGGGGCGAGCCGGTCGAGGTCGAGGTGCGGCTCTGCCGCGCGGACGAGCGCGCCCGCGACGCGATCGCAAAGCTCCCCTTCGTGCGGGACGTCCGGCCGGGCGACGACCCCCGGACGTTGCGCGCGACCTGCGAGGCGCGTGCGCCGGGCGCCGGAGGCGAACCCGACGAGCCGGGGGCGAGGCTCGCCCGCGCGCTCGTCGAGGCCGGCTTCGACATCGTCGGGCTGAGCGTGCGCGGACGGGGGCTCGACGACATCTACCACCGCTACTTCGAGGGCGCCGAGCCGGGCCGCGAGGCGCGCGGCTCCCTCGCCGGCCGGGCGCGGTCGCTCGATGCCGGGCGCCCACGGGACGGGGCGGCGGACGAGGCGGCGGCCGGGCCCGTGGGGGCCTTCGTCGGGCGCCTGCGGAGGCTCCTCCCCGGGAAGGGCGGGGACGGCCGGTGACGGGTGCGGTGGTCGTCGCGCGCAAGGAGATCGCCGACCACTTCCGCAGCCTGCGCTTCCACATCGTGCTGGCCCTCGTGGCCGTCGTCGGCCTCGTCGCGCTCTACGTCGCCGGCCAGACGATCCGGCAGAACGCCGAGTCGGCGACCGAGGCCGGCTCCGTCTTCCTCCTCCTCTTCACGACGTCCAACGACCGGCTCGTGCCCTTCACGTCGTTCCTGAGCTTCCTCGGCCCGCTCGTCGGGCTCGCGCTCGGCTTCGACGCCATCTCGGGCGAGCGGGCCCGGGGCACGCTGGCCCGGCTCCTCGCCCAGCCGATCCACCGCGACGACGTCATCAACGGCAAGTTCCTGGCGGGGCTTGCGACGCTCGCCGTCCTCTTCGTCGGCGTGACGGCCTTCGTCGGCGGCATCGGCCTCCTCTTCACGGGCGTCCCGCCGAGCTCGGAGGAGCTCCTGCGCCTTGTGGCGTTCGTGGTCGTGACGATCCTCTACGTCGCCTTCTGGCTCGCCGTCGCGATCCTCTTCTCCGTCCTCTTCCGGCAGGCCGCGACCTCCGCCCTCGCCGGCGTCGCGCTCTGGCTCTTCTGCGCCGTGTTCCTGCCGCTCCTCGCCGGCATGGTGGCCGACGCCGTGGCGCCCGTCGGGACGGACGCGACCGTGGCCGAAGAGCTCCGGAACGCCTACTGGCAGGCCGACCTCTCGCGCCTCTCGCCGGCCACCCTCTACGACGAGGCCGTCGGGGTGCTGCTCATGCCCGACGTGCGGACGACCGGACCGATCGTCATCACGCAAGTCATCGGCATGGTCGAGGGGAAGCTCTCGTTCCTCCAGAGCCTCCTCCTCGTCTGGCCGCAGATCGTCGGGCTCGTCGCCGGGGTGGCGCTGGCCTTCGGCCTCGCGTACGTGTCCTTCATGCGCCAGGAGGTCCGGGCCTGAGCCATGCCGGTTGCCGTCACCCTGCCGCGGCGCGGTGCATAGGCTGGCGTACGCGTCGTTTGCGGCAGGGGCGGATCCGGCTTGACGACGAGTCTCCTTGCGGCGCTCGCCATCGCCCTCCTAAGGGGCCTCTTCGCCCTCCACGGCTACCTGCACACGCAGGGCTCCTTCCCGCGCCCCCTCTCGCGCGAGGAGGAGGCCGACTGCCTCGGGCGGCTGAGAGCGGGGGACGCGGCGGCCCGGGCGCGGCTCATCGAGCACAACATGCGGCTTGTGGCCCACGTGGTGAAGAAGTACGAGTCGAGCGGCGAGGACCCGGAGGACCTGATCTCGATCGGGGCCGTCGGCCTCATCAAGGCGATCGAGACGTACGACCCGGCGAAGGGCACGAGGCTTGCCACCTACGCCGCCCGGTGCATCGAGAACGAGGTCCTCATGGCGCTGCGCGCGGCGCGCAAGTCGAGAGGCGAGGTGTTCCTGCAGGAGCCGATCGGCAAGGACCGAGACGGCGACGAGATCGCGCTCATCGACGTCCTCGCCGACGACGCCGAGCCGGTGGCCGAGCGCGCGGAGCGCAAGATCGAGGCGGAGGCGCTCTGGCGCTCGCTTTCCGCCCTCGACGCGCGCGAGCGCAGGATCCTGGCGCTCCGCTACGGGCTCGTCGGCGGCCGACCGCGCACGCAGCAGGAGATCGCGCGCATACTCGGCATCTCGCGCAGCTACGTGAGCCGCATCGAGAAGAAGGCGATCCGGCGCCTGGGCGGCGCGCTTCTGTCCTCATCCCGCGCGCCACGGTAGCATGGCCAAGGGGTGGTCCCGGTAGGGCGCGGCTTCCGCCCCGACTTCGTCTACCCGGACCTCTTCTCGGTCGACCTCGGGGCGCTCCGGCGGCGCGGCGTGCGCGCCCTCTGCGTCGACCTCGACAACACGCTCGTCCCCTGGAACGGGCCGCCGGACGAGCGAGCGCTCGCCTGGCTCGACCGCGCCCGCTCCTTCGGCTTCCGGGTCGCGCTCGTCTCGAACAACAGTCGCCGCCGCACGGCCGAGTTCGCGCGGCGGACCGGCCTCCCGATCGTCGCGCCGGCCCAGAAGCCGAGGCGGGCGGGGATCCGCCGGGCGCTCGCGCTCCTCGGCACGCCGCCCGAGGAGGCGGCCGTCATCGGCGACCAGCTCTGGACGGACGTCTGGGGCGGCAACCGCGCCGGCTGCACGACGGTCCTCGTCCGGCCGGTCGACCGGCGGGAGTTCGCCGGCACGCGGGTAGCGCGCCTCGTCGAGGCCGCCGTCCTCGCCTGGCTTTCGCGCTCGGAAGGCCGTGGACAAGCCTGACCGGGAACGGATACCATGGCGGGGCGCAGCCGGCGCGCCAGGTTCGCAGGGCGGGGGAGGGACGGACGTGACGGCGTCGGAGCTCGCCCTTCGCGCGAAGGCGGTCGCCGCCGAAGGTCCCCTCCGCCGCCGGCTCTTCCTTTTCGCCCTTCTCGCGACCGTCTTCGACGGGGCCGAGATCACGATCGTCAGCTACTTCATCCCGGCCCTCACGCAACACTTCCCCATCGCCGCCTCCGACGTCGTCCGCACGCTCATGTACCAGAACCTCGCCTCGCTCGCGGGCGGCCTCCTCTTCGGCTGGCTCGGCGACCGCTTCGGGCGGCGCTGGACCCTCTGCGCCACCGTGCTCGTCTACGGCCTCAGCACCGTCTGGGGCGCCTTCGCCACGACGTTCGCCGCCTTCACGTGGAGCCGCGTGGCGGCCGGGCTCGGGATCGGCGGGGAGTTCGGCGCCGCCTTCGCCATCTTCAACGAGATCTGGCCGACGAAGAGCCGCGGCACCGTGGGCGGGGTCGTGCAGGCGATGTTCGTCCTCGGCATGCTCATCTCGACGGTCGTGAGCTACCTCGCCTTCGGCTGGCTCACGTTCAGCTGGCAGGGCGCCTTTCTCGTGATCGGCCTCGCCAGCCTGGCGATCGCGGCCGGGATCGCGCTCTTCATGCCCGAGTCGCCGCTCTGGGAGGCGGACCGGGCGAGGCGCCGGTCCGGAGGGCCGAAGGCGGTCGCCGCCTCCCCGCTCCTCGAGATCCTGGCGGGCGCGCGGCTCGGGCTTTCCGCGCGCGCCGCCCTCTTCGCGGCCGGCCTCTTCTACGCCTCGTACTCGATCAACACGTTCCTCCCCTCGGTCGCGCTCTCGGCCCTTCCCCGCGGGACGGCCACGCTCGTGCTCGTGTGGGCGCAGCTCCTCGTGGGCCTCGCGATCGTCGCGACGGGCTGGCTCGCCGACCGCTGGGGCCGCCGCCCGGCCGCCCTCGCCGGGCTCGCGATCGCGATCCTCGCGTACGGGGCCTATTGGGTCGTGCGTCAGGGCGAGGTCGACCCGGCCTACTGGCGCTCGTCCGTCTTCTGGACCATCCTCGCCATCCAGGTCGGGACGGGCGCGTTCGGCGTCATCGGGGTCTGGCTCGGGGAGCTCTACCCGACCCGCATGCGGGTGACGGGCGAGAACTTCGGCTACTACGTAGGCCGCGGCCTCGGGGCGAGCCTCGGCCCGTACGCTGCCATCCTCGTGGCGCCCGTTCCGCGCGACGCGCTCGGCCTCGGGGTCGTGGGCGCCGCCTTGGCGCTCGTCTTCGCCGCCTCGCTGCCCGAGACGCGCGGCCGCGAGCTGGCCGAGCTCGACCGCGAACCGACGGCCGAAGCGGCTCTCTGACGCCGAGCCTCCCGCACCGTAGAATCCGGCCAGGAGGTGGCGCCCCTGGCCTGGCCGCTTGCGCCCTCCGGCGGCCGGCCGGCCCTCACGTTCGCCGTCCTCGGCTGGCCGGTCGGCCACAGCCTCTCGCCCCTGCTGCACGGGGCGGCCTTCGCGGCCGCGGGGAGCCCGCACCGCTACCTCGCGCTCGCCGTCCCGCCCGGCGACCTTCCCCGGTTCTGCGCACGCCTGCGGGACGAACCCGGCTGGGGCGGCGCGAACGTCACGATCCCCCACAAGGAGGGGGCGCTCGCCCTGGCCGACGAGGCCGAGCCGGCGGCCCGGGCGATCGGGGCCGCGAACGTGCTCACGCCCGAGGGCGGCCGGCTCCACGCGGCGAACACCGACGGGCCGGCGCTCGTCGACTGCCTCAGGCAGCGCCTCTACCGCGCGCCCGAGCTGGCCGTCGTCCTCGGCGCCGGGGGCGGCGCCCGCGCCGCCGTCTGGGCGCTCGGCCGCCTCGGCTGCGAGACGGTCGCCGTCGTCGCGCGCCGGCCGGAGGCGGCCGAAGCCCTCCTCACGGCGGCGCCGGGGCTGGCCGGCCGCGCCCGCCTCCGCCCCGTGTCCCTCGCCGACCGCGCCTCGGTGCGCGCGCTCCTCCGAGACGCCTCGCTCATCGTGAACGCGACGCCGGTCGGCCTCGCCGACCCTTCGGAGTCGCCGCTGCCCGAGGACGTGTGGCCAGACGGCCCCGGCCGGGGCCGGGGGCTCGTCCTCGACCTCGTCTACGGCCCTCGGCGACCCCGGCTCGGCATCCTCGCCGAGCAGTTCGGCTTTACCTACGTGGACGGCCTCCCTATGCTGGTCAGACAAGCGGCCCTCTCGTGGTCGGTCTGGTTCGGCCGCCCGGCCGACGAGTCGGTGATGTGGGCGGCCGTCTCTGCCCGCACGGGCGGGGCGCCCTGAGAGAGGACGGAAGAGCGCGATGCTCAGGCGGCTCCAGCTGCTCACGGCCGGCGAGTCCCACGGCCCGATGCTCGTCGGCATCCTCGAGGGGATCCCGGCCGGGCTCCCGCTTTCGGCCCAGCGCGACATCGACCCCTATCTGGCACGACGGCAAGGCGGCTTCGGCCGCGGCGGCCGCCAGCGGATCGAGCGCGACCGCGCCCGCATCGTGGCGGGCGTGCGCCTCGGCGAGACGCTGGGCAGCCCGATCGCCGTGCTCCTTGAAAACCGCGACTTCCGGAACTGGCGGGGCGTGATGGACCCCGAGGCCGACCTCGTCGACCCGGAGCGGACGCGCCTGCGCCGGGTGACGACGCCGCGGCCCGGCCACGCCGATCTCGCCGGCGGCCTCAAGTACGACCGGGCCGACCTTCGCGACGTGCTCGAGCGGGCGAGCGCCCGCGACACGGCGATGCGGGTCGCGCTCGGGGCCGTCGCCCTGCGGCTTCTGCGCGCCCTCGGCGTCCGCGTCCTGGGCCACGTCGTCGCGATCGGGCCGGTGGCCGTCCGGGACGAGGCGCTCTCGGACCTCGGGCTCGACGAGCTCGCGCGCCGCGCCTCCCGCTCGCCCGTCTACTGCGCGGACGGCGCGGCGAGCGCCCTCATGGTGGAGGCTGTGCGTGAAGCCATGCGCCGCCACGACACGCTGGGCGGCGTCGTCGAGGTGCGGGCCAGGGGGCTGCCGGTGGGGCTCGGCAGCCACGTCGACCCGGCCCGGCGGCTGGATGCGCGGCTCGCCGCCGCCCTCATGGCCGTCCAGGCCGTCAAGGGCGTCGAGATCGGGCTCGGCTTCCGCGGAAGCGCCATGTCCGGCCGGGACGTGCACGACCCTATCGCCTACGAGCCGGGGCCGGCGACCCGTCGCGCGGGCGGCTACCGGCGGTCGCGGAACGGCGCGGGCGGCCTGGAAGGCGGGACGACGAACGGGGAGGAGCTCGTCCTCCGCGTCGCGATGAAGCCTCTCTCGACGCTCACCGAGCCCCTGCCCTCGGTCGACGTCGAGACGAAGGAGCCGGCCCGGGCGGCCGTCGAGCGGACGGACGCCACGGCCGTCCCGGCGCTCTCGGTCGTCGCCGAGGCCGTCGTGGGCACGGTCCTGGCCGACGCCGTGCTCGAGAAGTTCGGCGGCGACAGCCTGCGGGAGCTCAAGCGGAACTTGGCGGGCTACCTGCGCCAGATCGCTCGCCACCCGCAGCCGGCCCGCCCCGCGGCGCGGTCCGGCCGCGCGCCCCTCGCGCCCCGGGCCGCCGGCGGTCGTCCGAACCTGGTGCTCGTCGGCCCCCCGGGAAGCGGGAAGAGCACCGTGGCCGAGATCGTCGCGCGCCGGGCGAGAGCGCCCCTCTACGACACGGATGCCCTCGTGCGCGCGCACGCCGGGCGGCCGATCGCCCGGATCTTCACGGAGGAGGGCGAGGCGCGCTTCCGGGCGCTCGAGTCGCAGGTGATCGGCTCGCTTCCGAAGGCACAAGGCGCCGTCGTCACGACGGGCGGCGGGGCGGTGCTGGACCCGGCGAACCGGAAGACGCTCCGGGAGGGCGGCTTCGTCGTCCGCCTCCTCGCCTCCCCGCAGGAGATCCTCCGACGGCTCGCGCAGCGCGAAGTGCCCATGCCGCTCCGCGCCGCCGCCGAGGCCCTGTCCGCGCAGGCCGGCCTCGCCCCCGAAGAGGGCCTCCACCGGGCGGTCGTGGGGCTTCTGCGCGCACGTGAGGCCGCCTACGCCGAGGCGGCGGACGCGTCCGTCGCGACCGACGGCCGCTCCGAGGAGGAGGTGGCCGAGGAGATCCTCCGGCTCTGGGAGGCGTGGGCGCCGCCGCAGCCGGTCGGCCGCGCGCCGTCTCCGACACCGCCCGAGGCTTCGGCCCCAGCCGCCCGCTGGGCCGGCGACTGAGGGTGGGGCCCGGACGGCGCCTCGTCGCAGAGACACCATCGGGCCGCCACGACGTCGTCGTCGCCTACCGGGCGCTCGCGCACGTCGGCGCGGAGCTCCGCGCCCTGGGCGGCCGGCCGCTCGCGCTCGTCGTCACTTCGCCCGGCGCGGCGCGGCGCGCAGGACCGATCCTCGCCCGCTCTCTCGCCGAGGCCGGCATCCGGGCCGGGTGGCTTTCGCTCCCCGACGGCGAGCAGGCGAAGACGCCGGCCCAGGTCGGCCGCATCTACCGGGCCGCTCTCCGACTCGGCCTCGACCGGAGCTCGTGGATCGTGGCTCTCGGCGGGGGGACGGTGACGGACGCGGCCGGCTTCGCAGCCGCCACCTTCCTCCGCGGCGTCCCGCTCGCCCTCTGCCCGACGACGCTCCTCGCCCAGGTCGACGCCGCGCTCGGCGGCAAGACGGGCGTCGACCTCCCGGAGGGGAAGAACCTCGTCGGCGCCTTCTACTGGCCGCGCGTCGTCGTCGCGGACCTCGCGCTCCTCTCCGGCCTCCCCCGGCGCCAAGTCCGCTCCGGTCTCGCCGAGGCGGCGAAGCACGGGCTAATCGCAGGCGGTGCGTATCACGATCTCGTGAACGAGGAGGGACCGCGGGTGGCCAGGGGGCGGCTTCCGGCGTCGGAGCGCGGATCCCTCGGGCCGACGCTCGTCTCGCTCGTCGCCGGGTCGGCCGAGGTGAAGCTCGGCGTCGTCGCGCGCGACCCCTTCGAGGCGGGCCCGCGCCGGAGCCTGAACCTCGGCCACACCGTCGGCCACGCGCTCGAGTCCCTGACCGGCTACCGCGTGTACACGCACGGGGAGGCCGTCGCGCTCGGTCTTGTCGCCGAAGGCCAGCTCGCCCTCCGGCTCGGGACGGGCTGGAGCGAGGCCTGCCAGGCCGACCTGCGGCGCGAGCTCCGCTCGCTCGGCCTCGCGCGGCGCCCGCCCGACGTGGCGCCGGAGGCGCTCCTGCCCTGGATCGGCCGCGACAAGAAACGCGTCGGCGGAGAGGTCGCCTGGGTCCTCCCCGAGCGGCCGGGCTCGGTGGTCGAGAGGCGCGGTGTCCCGGACGCCGAGGTCCTGGCCGCGCTTCGCGAGGCCTGGCGAGGGTAGGGGCAGGTCGGGGGTGACGCCGTTGGGGAAGCGGTCGGTGCGGGAACCGGGGACGGACGGGGAGCGGATCGAAGGGCGCGAGGCGGCCGACCTCGTGGCTGTGCTCGCGCACCTCGGCGAAGACTTCGCGCGCCTACGCGAGGAGCTGGCGGAGGCCGGGCTGGCCTTCCGGCGGTCGCGCGAGCCGGCGCTCGTCGACGCTGCCGCCCGGCTCGCCCTCTGCGAGGAGCGGGTCGGCGACGCCTCGGCCCAGCTCGAACGGCTCGCCCGCGCGCTCGGCGAGGCGGCGGCGGGGGGCCGCCGGCGGCGCCAGGACGTCGGGTTCAGCATCATCCGCGCCCAGGAGGAGGAGCGCAGGCGCCTGGCCCGCGACATCCACGACGGCCCGGCGCAGCTTCTCGCCAACGTCGTCTTCCGCATCGAGGTGAGCCAGAAGCTCCTCACGGTCGACCCCGAGCGGGCCTACGCCGAGATGGAGCAGCTCAAGACGCTCGTCCGCCAGAGCCTCCAGGACGTGCGCAAGATCATCTTCGACCTGCGCCCGATGGCGCTCGACGACCTCGGGTTCCTGCCGGCCCTGCGCGGCTACCTCGGCACGTTCGGCGAGCGGTCGGGGCTGGCCTGCGACCTCGTCGTGCAGGGCCGCGAGCGGCGGCTCCCGGCCCCGGCCGAGGTGGCGCTCTTCCGGATCGCGCAAGAGGCACTCAACAACGTATGGAAACATGCCGATGCATCACGTGTGAGGGTCTCGCTCCGCTTCGCGCCCGACGCGGTCGAGCTCGCCGTGAGCGACGACGGGGTCGGCTTCGACCTCGAGGAGGCGCTCGCGCGCGGCAACGGCTTCGGCCTCGTGTCGATGCGGGAGCGGGCGGGGCTGGTCGGCGGGGAGCTCGCGGTCGAGACGTCGCCCGGGCGCGGGACGACGGTGCGGGCGTCCTTCCCCGCCGGTCCGTCGGAGGGAGGAGGGACCCCGTGATGCCGATCCGCGTCGTCGTGGCGGACGACCACCCGCTCCTGCGCCAGGGCCTGAAGCGGGCGCTCGAGCTCGGCGACGACATCGTCGTCGTGGGCGAGGCCCGCGACGGGGAGGAGTGCCTTCTGCGGTGCCGGGCGACCAAGCCCGACGTGCTCCTCCTCGACATCACGATGCCGAAGGTGAACGGCGTCGAGGTGGCGCGCCAGCTGAAGGCCGAGTCGCCGGAGCTCGGCATCCTCGTGCTCACGATCCACGACAACGAGGAATACCTCGTCGAATCGGTCGCCGCCGGCGTCGACGGCTACGTCGTGAAGGACGTCGAGCCGGGGGAGCTGAGGCGCGCCATCCAGACGGTCGCGCGGGGCGAGCGGTACCTGCCGCCGGCCCTGGCCTCGAAGCTGATGAGCGGCTTCCACCGCGTGGCGCGCGAGAGCCAGAACCGGAGGGCGGGCCCGCGCGAGATCCTCTCCGAGCGCGAGTGGGAGATCCTGCAGCTCCTCGTCCAGGGCAAGGGGAACCGCGAGATCGGGCGCGAGCTCTTCATCAGCGAGAAGACGGTGAAGAACCACGCGACGAGCCTCTTCCGGAAGCTCGGCGTGCAGGGGCGCGCCCAGGCGGTGATCGAGGCCATCCGGCGCGACTGGGTGCGCGTGAGCTGAAAGGCGCTGGACCGAAGGGGGCGGCCGGGACGTTCGTCCCGGCCGCCCCCTTCGCGTTCCGTGTCGGCCCGCCCGCCGCGAGGGGACTTCCGGGTCATGGGAGCGCGCCCGGGGTGCGCCTTAGCTTGAGGTCGGGCGTGCCGTCGGCACGTCGGATCGGCATACCGTCCCGGACCGGCCCCATCGCGCCTCGGCCGGGCGGGCCGGGCGAGGGAGGAGGTGAGGCAGGTGGCGCTCATCGCTCGCATCTACGCGTGGCTCACGCGCGAGGAAGGCCAGGGCATGGTCGAGTACGGGCTCATCCTCGCGCTCATCGCGGTCGTCGTCATCGTCGGACTCACGGCTCTCGGCGGGAACATCCGGTCTCTCTTCGAGAACATCGCGGGGCAGATCGCCTCGCCGTGACGCGCGCCGCGGGGGCGGGCCGGGGGGGCGCCCCCCCCCCCCCCCCCCCCGGGCGCCCCACCCGGGGGGGCAGGCGGGGGCCGGGGGGTTTAAAAAAA
>JADGHG010000130.1 GCA_019689585.1 Clostridia bacterium | reverse complement strand
AACCACCGGTAGAGTCGCGCGCGCGTACGACGCGTGGCCACGGCTCGGCACCTCCGACGGTACCGTGGCGGGTAAAGATCAACAAATGGTCAACGGGGCTGCGCCGAGCACCGCGGCGGCGCCCGACCGCTCGCTGGCCGTCCGGGCGGGGATAGCAGAGCCGGCTCGCGCCCACGTTAGGGCGGAGGGGGCCCGCACATGTGGCCGGGCGCGTCGCCCCAGACGACGCCCGCACACCGGGGCCGCGCGCCCGAGGAGTCGCCGCTCGTACGGCGCGTCCTACGGCTGCGCCGCAGGGTGACGCGACTTCGCGAGCGCATGCGGGGTCTAGACGGTGCGGAGCCGACTTCGCGTTCGCGCGCCATCCCCGCCCGCCTTCGCTGGCTTCGCGACGCATTGGCGAGTGACGACCTGGCCTGCGACTCGATCGAGGCGCGGTCGCCGTCGGAGCCACGAGGGGGTGGCGGGGCCGGGAGGGCGGCGCAGGCGCGAAGGGTCCTCTTCGACGTCGTGTACCTGCGGTCGATGGTGGACCGGCGTCAGCTCCTCGAGGAGGTGCTGAAGCCTCTTCAGAAGCAGGCCCGGAAGGCGCAGCCGGCGCCCCGGCCGCGACTCGACCCGCGCCTCGTCCTCCCCCACGCGCGGCCTGTGCGCGGCCGCCGGGCCATCGCGCTCGGGCTCGTGCGGGGCCAGGCCGCCGTCCTCCCCCGGCGGCCGCCCGGGGCGCATGCCGACGTCCCCGGCTTCCTCGTGCGGGTCGACCGGCGCGAGGGCCGATCCGTCGCCGAGTCGAGCACCGAGCCGGAGCTCGTCGCCAGCAAGGACGCGTTCGTCGAGGACCTCCGGGTCAACCTGAACCTCCTCCGCTTCCGGCTGATGACGCCCGACCTCGCGGTGCGCCTCTACCGCGTGGGCCGGCTGGCCCCCAAGCGGGTGGCGTTCCTCTATCTGAGGGGCGTGGCGCAGGAGGAGCTCGTGCGCGCCGTCGACGGCCGCCTCCGGCGCATGCCCGACTTCGACTACGTCGCCTCCGGCGCGGAGTTGCAGGCCCTGGCCTTCGGCGCGACGCTCTCGCCCTTCCCGGTGTCGCAGGAGACCGAGCGGCCCGAGACGGTCGTGCGCGCGCTCGCGGCCGGGCGCGTGGCCCTTCTGGTCGACGGTTCGCCCTTCGCGCTCCTCTACCCGACGACGATGGTCGAGCTCGACAAGCGGAACGAGTCCGGGTTCCTCAACCCGCCCATCGCCATGTTCATCCGCTGGCTCCGCTACCTCGGCCTCTTCGTCGCCGTGAGCGCGCCCGCCCTCTACGTCACCGTCATGGCCGTGAGCCCGCAGCTTCTGCCGCCCGACCTCCTCGTCGCCATCTCGGCGACTCGCGAGGGGGTGCCGTACCCGGTGATCCTCGAGGCGCTCCTCATGCTGGTGACGCTCGACGTCGTCACGGAGGCGGCGCTGCACGCGCCGGCCTCGATCGGCCAGACGCTGACGATCGTGGGGAGCCTCATCGTCGGCCAGGCGGCGGTGCAGGCGAAACTCGCGAGCAGCATGATGATCATCGTCCTCGCGGTCACCTCGATCGGCACGCTCCTCGCCGCCAACCTGCCCTTGAGCTACGCCTTCCGCATCGCGAAGTACCCGATCGTGGCGGCGACGAGCGCCTTCGGCATCTACGGCTTCGCGCTCGCGTTCGTCGCGCTCTCGGTGCACCTCGTGTCGCTGCGTTCGATGCACGTCCCGTACATGGCGCCCATGGGGCCTGTCGAGCTGCGCGGTGTCTTGACGCAGGGGCCCGTGGTGCTGCCGGCCGATATGCGCCGGCTGCGGCCCGACACCTTCCGGCCGGCCGACGAGACGCGCGGCCGCGCGGGCCTCGTGGGTCAAGTCGGGAGCCCCGACCCCTCGGGCGAGGAGGGACGGTGAGCCCCCGTGCGGCTCTCGAAGCTGCAGGTGTTCCTGATGATCGCCGTCACGTCGTTTTCGGCGACGCCGTTCGGCTACCCGACGCTGTGGGGCATCCTGGGCCGCCATGTGTGGCTGGCCGGGCTCCTCCAGCTCGCCGTCTCGGGTCTCGGCGCGCTCGGGGTGGCGCTTCTGCTCGCGCGCGTGCCAGGGATGACGATCGCCGAGCTGGCCCCGGCCACGCTGGGCCGCCCGGCAGGGCGAGCTTATTTGGGCCTCCTCAGCCTCTACTTCCTCGCCTGGGGGCCGTTCGGGAACCTCACGGTCCTGATCCAGCTCCTGCACGCGGTCGACGCCGAACGGACGCCGTCTCTGGCGCTGGCCGCCGCCATGACGGTCGTCGCCTTCTATGCGGCCCGCTCTGGGCCGGAGGTGGTGGCCCGCGCCATCGAAGTCTGGAGCTGGGCGCTCGTGCCCGGCATGCTCCTCATCGCCGTCGCCCCGTACCTCTCGGGCGAGGGGCAGATCCGGCCGGGCCTGCTCCTGCCGATGGGGCTGCCGGATGCGAGCGTGGCGTCCGACCCGACGGTGTGGGCGTACGCCATCGGTGCCCGCGGGTTCGTCCTGGCGCTGGCGCTTGCGGGGCGCATCGCCTCGGGCCGGCTCTTCCTCTGGCCCATCGTGGGCGGCACGCTCGGGGCGGCCGCGCTCCTCGCCGTCATCGTCACGACGCCGACCGTGATCTTCCCGCCGGAAGTCCTCGCCCGCTTCCGCTTCCCGGTCGTCGAGGCCCTCGACACGGTCGACCTCGCCGCCTTCGGACTCCACAGCACCGTGACGGTGACGCTCCTCCTCTGGCCGGTCGTCTCGTGGGCCGTGGTCGCCTCGGCCCTCTGGGCCGGGGCCGAGTGCGCGTCGGCCGCCCTGGGCGTGGGCGCGTACCGGCGTGTCCTACCATTCGTCGCCTTCACCCCGCTTCTTGCCGGCCTCTGGACGCCGGACCCGGCGGCCTTCGCGCTCTTCACGCACGCCTGGACGGCCCTCACCTACCTCGTGGGCCTCGTCGCGCCCTGGGCCATGTGGTTCCTCGCCGGGCGCCGAAAGCGGGCCCCACGCCTTCGGCCCGACGCGGCCCCGCCGGCCGAGCGCCGCGCGGTCGCGCGGCCGCGCCCCGCACGGTCCGCACGGTCGGCGGCTGGGGTGCGCGCCGTCGGGCTCGCCCTCGCGGCGGCGTCGCTCTTCGCCTCCGGCTGCGGCGACGTGCAGGACGTGAACCAGCGGACGCTCGTCTACGCCGTAGGCCTCGACGCTGCGCCCGGAGGCGCCGTCTCGGTGAGCCTCCACTACATGAGCCCGCACACGGCCATCGGCGGCGGAGGTGGCGGAGGCGCGGGAGGCGGAGGCGGGGGCGGTCCGGCAGGCCTGACGCCCGTGACGGACTCGGCCACGGCCGCCACCGTGGGCGGAGCGCTGGACGCCCTGCGCACGGCGATCCCCGGCGGGCTCTTCCTCGGCAGCGTCCGCGTGATCCTCATCGGCGAGGACCTCGCCCGGCGAGGCATCGGCCCCGTGCTCGACCACTTCATCCGGACGCCCCGCGAGCCCGTCACGACGTGGGTCGCCGTCGCCCAAGGGCGGGCCGAGGACCTCCTCAGGGGGCCGAGCCCGGGCGAGGTCTCCCCCGCGCGCACCATCGCCACCATTCTCGCCGTCGACTCGACGGAGACCTTGTCGATCGCGGCCGTGCGGCAATGGGAGCTCGTCAACACCGCGTTCGTACCCGATGCCGCGATCCCGGTCGCGATCGTCGCGGCCACTCCCGACGGGCCCGAGGTCGTCGGCGCCGCCGTGTTCCGCGGCGAGCGCATGGTCGCGACCGTCGAGACGCCGGATGCGGCGCTTCTCCGCGCCATGCGGGCGCGGGGCGCGGCCGAGTTCTCGTTCGAGGGACCCGGCGGGCCGAGCGAGGCCGTCGCGGCCCGCATCCAGGGGCTCTCGATCCGACCGGAGCTCGGGGTGGATGGCCGGGACGTGGCCGTGCGCATCGAGGGGCTTGCGACGATCCTCGACAGCCCGACCGAAGACGTGGGCATCGCCGGAGCCAAGCGCCTTCAGGCCGCCCTCGACCGCTCGCTCGAAGAGCGCGTGGGCGCGCTTCTCCGGCGCATGTACGGCCAGGACCTCGACGTCCTCGGAGTCGGCGAGCTCTTCCGCGAGCGGTCGCCCGACGGCCGACGCCCGGCCGACTGGCCGCGGCTCATGCGGGAGCTCCGGTTCACGGTTGAAGGGCGCGTGCAGGTCGTGAGCGGCGGACGCGGGTATTAGGGGCG
>JADGHG010000018.1 GCA_019689585.1 Clostridia bacterium | reverse complement strand
CGAACCGGCGACCTCTTGAACCCCATTCAAGCGCGCTACCAAGCTGCGCCACGGCCCGAAGGGTCTCGTCGACAGGATATCACACCGCGGTCGGCGCGGGCGGCAGCCGTCCGCGCGGCCATCACGCGCCCCCGGCCGCCTGGGCGCCGAGGCCGAGCTCGGCCTGCACTGGCCGCATCGCCTCGATGCAGAAGGCGATGTGCTCGTCCAGATCGACGCCGAGCTCCTCGGCGCCGCGGACGATGTCGTCGCGGTTCACGCCGCGCGCGAAGGCCTTGTCCTTCATCTTCTTCCGCACCGAGCGGACCTCGAGCGAGTCGAGGCTCTTGTCGGGCCTCACGAGGGCGCAGGCCGTGAGGAAGCCCGAAAGCTCGTCGCAGGCGTAGAGAGCCTTGGCCATCCTCGTGTCCCGCGGCACGCCGGTGAAGTCGGCGTGGCCCAAGACCGCGCGGCGGATGTCCTCGGGCCAGCCGAGCCGCTCGAGCTCGGCATGCCCCTTCCACGGGTGGTCGCCGAGCGTCGGGTAGCGCTCGTAGTCGAAGTCGTGGATGAGCCCGACGATGCCCCAGCGCTCCTCGTCCTCGCCGAAGCGGCGCGCGTACGCGCGCATGCACGCCTCGACGGCGAGCATGTGGCGGCGCAGGTTCTCGCTCTGCACCCACTCCGTGAGAAGCCGCCAGGCGTCCTCTCGCGTCGGTTCCGGCACGTGGCACCCCGCCCTTTCCCTCGTCCCGTTGTACCACACGCCTTGCGCGCGCTTGGGTGTAACCTCGGGTCGTAGCCGTGTGAAGGGCGCGAACCCCGATCCCAGGGGTCGGGCGAGAAGGAGGCGGTCGCGTCATGGCGGAGACACTGCGCGAGGGCGATCCGTTCCCCGAGCTGCCGAACCTCGGCGACCTGGCGGGTTACCTGGGGCGGGACCCGGTCGTGCTCTTCTTCTACCCCAAGGCGTTCACGGGCGGCTGCACCCACGAGGTGCAGGACTTCCAGACGGTCGCGGAGGAACTCGCCCGGGCCGGGGTGGCGCTTTTGGGTGCGAGCGTCGACAGCGCCGAGACGAACGCACGCTTCCAGGCCGCGTACGGCCTCTCCTACCCGCTCCTCTCGGACCCCGGCGGGCAGGCGGCCCGCGCGCTCGGCATCCGCAGCCCGCTCGGCTTCGCGAACCGGACGACGTACCTCCTCGGGGCCGACGGCAAGGTGGCCCGCGTCTGGTACGGGGTCAAGGTGGCGAACCACGCGCGCGAGGTGGCCGAGGCGGCCCTCGCGCTCCGAAGCGCCTCGGGCGCCTGATCGGACCCCCGTCCGCCCGCAGGTCCGAAAGGGCCCGTTCCTTCCCGCACTTCCGGCCCGGCGGTAGTATCGGGGCGAGGGGGCAGCCACGGTGGATTTCGGCATGCGCGACCGGCCGCTTCCGGGCGCGGAGCGGCTCGAGACGGCGATGGGCGGGGTCTACGTCTATCGCCTGGACCGGCTCGAGCGGGAGGGCGTGGTCGCGGATGTCGGCCGCCTGCCTTACGCCCTGCGCGTCTTCCTCGAGAACGCCTACCGGCACGCCGGACGCGTGCACGGGGCCCTCGAGGCCGTCTTCGCGCTCGCGGCCTGGGACGGCCAGGCGCCTTCCGAGGCCGAGCTGCCCTTCATGCCGGCGCGCGTCATCCTGCAGGACTTCACGGGCGTGCCGGCGATCGTCGACCTCGCCGCCATGCGCGATGCGATGGCCGCGAAGGGCGGCGATCCGGCGCGCATCAACCCGCTCATCCCGGCAGACCTCGTGATCGACCACTCCGTCCAGGTCGACATGTTCGGGACGACGATGGCGTTCGAGTTCAACGTGAAGCGGGAGTACGAGCGGAACCACGAGCGCTACGCCTTCCTGCGCTGGGCCCAGAAGAGCTTCCGGAACTTCACCGTCGTCCCGCCCGGGACGGGCATCGTCCATCAGGTGAACCTCGAGTACCTGGCGAAGGTCGTGTGGACGAAGGAGGAGGACGGCCGCACCCTCGCCTTCCCCGACACGCTCCTTGGCACCGACTCCCACACGACGATGGTGAACGGGCTCGGCGTCCTCGGCTGGGGGGTGGGCGGCATCGAGGCCGAGGCCGTCATGCTCGGCGAGCCGTACAACATGCTGATCCCCGAGGTCGTCGGCGTCCGGCTCACGGGCGAGCTGCGCGAAGGGGCGACGGCGACGGACCTCGTGCTCACCGTCACCGAGATGCTGCGCAAGAAGGGCGTCGTCGGGAAGATCGTCGAGTACTTCGGGCCCGGCCTCGGGCGGCTGCCCATCCCCGACCGCGCGACGATCGGCAACATGTCGCCGGAATACGGCGCGACGGCGGGCTTCTTCCCGATCGACGAGCAGACGCTCACCTACCTGCGCCAGACCGGAAGGCCGCCGGAGCTCGTCGCCTTCGTCGAGCGCTACGCCAAGGAGCAACGGCTCTTCCGCGACGAGTCGGCGCCCGAGCCCCGGTATTCCGACGTGCTCGAGCTCGACATGGGGACGGTCGAGCCGAGCGTGGCCGGGCCGAAGCTCCCGCAGCAGCGCCTTCCGCTTCCGCGGGTCGCCGAGTCGTTCCGCACGGCCTTCGACGGCACGACGCGCCGGGCGGGCGACGCCGACGACGGCCGCGCGGCGCGGGGAGAGCGCGGCGCCGTCGCCACCCTCACGCGCACGGGGGTGCGCGACGGCGACGTCGTCATCGCGGCGATCACAAGCTGCACGAACACCTCGAATCCCTCCGTCATGGTCGCGGCCGGGCTCCTCGCGCGGAACGCCGTGCGGCGAGGGCTTCGCGTGCCGGCCTGGGTGAAGACGAGCCTCGCCCCCGGTTCGCGCGTCGTGACCGACTACCTGAAACTCGCCGGCCTCATGGGGCCGCTCGCGGAGCTCGGCTTCGAGCTCGTCGGCTACGGTTGCACGACCTGCATCGGCAACAGCGGCTCCCTCATCGACGAGGTGGCGCGCGAGGTCCAGGAGCAGGACCTGGCCGTCGTCGCAGTCCTCTCGGGGAACCGGAACTTCGAAGGCCGCATCAACCCGCTCGTGCGGGCGAACTACCTCGCCTCGCCGCCGCTCGTCGTGGCCTACGCCCTCGCGGGCACGATCGACGTCGACCTCACCAAGGATCCGCTCGGCACAGACGGCGAGGGGCGCCCCGTGTACCTCGCCGACATCTGGCCGAGCCAGGACGAGGTGGCCGAGGTGATCGAGCGCTCGCTCGACCCCGACATGTTCCGCCGGGAGTACGCGCACGTCTTCGACGGCGACGACCGCTGGCGCTCGCTCCCGGTCCCGTCCGGCGAGCTCTACGCCTGGTCGGCCGACTCGACGTACGTGCGCCGGCCGCCCTACTTCGACGGCATGCCGGACGAGCCCCTACCGCTCGCCGACATCGAGGGCGCGCGCGTCCTGGCGCTCCTCGGCGACTCGGTCACGACCGACCACATCTCGCCGGCCGGCGCCATCCCGAAGTCGAGCCCGGCCGGGCGCTACCTCCTCGAGCGGGGCGTGGGTGTCCTCGATTTCAACACCTACGGCGCGCGCCGCGGGAACGACGAGGTCATGGTGCGGGGCACCTTCGCGAACATCCGGCTGCGCAACCGGCTCGCCCCCGGGACCGAGGGCGGCTTCACGCGCCACATGCCGTCGGGCGAGGAGATGACGATCTTCGAGGCGGCCGAGCGGTACCGCGCCGAGGGTGTGCCGCTTCTCGTGATCGCCGGACGCGAGTACGGCACCGGCAGCAGCCGCGACTGGGCGGCGAAGGGGACGCGCCTTCTCGGCGTGCGGGCGGTCATCGCGGAGAGTTACGAGCGCATCCACCGCTCGAATCTCGTCGGCATGGGGGTGCTGCCGCTCGAGTTCCGGCCGGGCGACTCGGCCGCGAGCCTCGGCCTCGACGGCTCGGAGCGGTACAGCCTCACGGGCATCCGCGAGCTCCGCCCCCGGGGCCGGGTCCTCGTGCGCGCCGAGCGCGAGGGCGGCGGCGCGGTCGAGTTCGAGACGATCGCGCGCCTCGACACGCCGGTCGAGCTCGAGTACTACCGCCACGGCGGGATCCTCCTCTACGTGCTGCGCCGGCTCGCCCGAGCCGACGGAGCCCGCTAGGGCGGCGGGCTCGCCGAGCGCCCATGGCCGACGGCAGGACCCCGCTCCTCATCGACTGCGATCCGGGCATCGACGACGCCGTCGCGCTCGTCTTCGCGCTCTGCCATCCGGCCGCCGAGGTCGTGGCCATCGGCTCGGTGCACGGGAACGTGCCGGCCTCCCTGGCGGCCGAAAACGCGCTCCGGGTGCTCGAGATCCTGGGGGACGACCGCACGCCCGTCGCCGAGGGGGCGGCTCGCCCGATCGCTCAGGAGCTGAGCACCGACGAATGGGTGCACGGGCAGGACGGCCTCGGCGACACCCGCCTACCCGCGCCCCGCCGCGGCACGACAGGCGAGCATGCGGCCGACCAGATCGTGCGACTCTGCCGGGAGCGGCCGGGCGAGCTGACGCTCGTCGCGCTCGGCCCGCTCACGAACGTGGCGCTCGCCCTCCTCAAGGAGCCGGAGCTTCCCCGCCTCGTGCGACGGGTCGTCGTCATGGGAGGGGCGGCGGCCGTCCCCGGCAACGCGACGGCCGTCGCCGAGGCGAACATCTGGCACGACCCCGAGGCGGCCGACCTCGTCTTCCGAGCCGGTTGGCCCCTGGCCATGGTCGGGCTCGACGTGACGATGAAGGCGCTTTTCGGCCTCGAGGAGCGCGACCGCCTGCGGCGGCTCGCCGAAAGCCGGCCGGCGGCCGCCTTCCTCGACGCGATCCTCGCGTACTACACGCGCGTCTACGAGCCGATCCTCGGCCGGCCGGCCGCGGCCATGCACGACCCCTTGGCCGTGGCGGCGGCCTTGGAGCCGGATCTCGTCCGCTGGGAGAGCTGGCCCGTGCGGGTGGAGCGCCGGGGGGAGTGGACGCGGGGGATGACGGTCGCCGATCGCCGCATGCCGGCCCGCGCCCGGGCCGGTCGTCCAGCCTCCGACGACCAAGAGGCCCGCGTCGAGGTGGCCGTGGAGGTCGACGCGACCCGGTTCCTCGACCGGCTCCTCGCCGTCCTCGCGCGGGCGCCCGAAGGGCCCGCCCGGGGGACGGGGGGTTAGGCGCCGGCCCCCGCCCTGCGCCGCTTCGTCCGTCCGGCGGCGAGAGGCTCCGGATACGGGTGGATCTCGCTCACGGGGCGCGTCAGCCCGCGCGCGTCCTGGTACATGACGTGTTCGCGGCGGAAGTGGCGCGGGCTCGGGAGGCCGGCGGCGGCCGCCAGCGTGAAGAGCCCGTGCCGCAAGGTGGCGACGTAGTTCGTCACCCGCCAGCGCTTCTCCTCGACGACGAGCGCGCGCTGGAGCCGCGGGTCGGTCGTCGCCACGCCGACGGGGCACGTGTTGAGGTGGCAGCGCTGCGTGCCGATGCAGCCGACGCTGATCATCATCCCGCGCGCGATCTGGACGAGGTCGGCGCCAAGTGCGAGCGCCACCGCGATCCGGTCGGGCGAGAAGAGCTTGCCCGAGGCGACGAGCGTCACCCGCTCGCGGACGCCGTACCGCCGGAGCGAGTCGTCGGCGAACACGATCGCCGTCTTCACGGGGAGCCCCATGCTGTCCGCCATCTCGGCGTAGGTGGCGCCCGAGCCGCCCTCGCCGCCGTCGACGGTGATGAAGTCGGGCCCCGTGCCGCTCTCGGCCATGTAGCGGGCGAGCTCGTCGAGCGCGTCCGGCCCGCCGACGACGACCTTCACGCCCACGGGCTTGCCTGTGGCCTCGCGGATCCGCTCGATGAAGTCGCACATCGAGGGGACGTCGTGGAACTCGCGGAAGCGGTTCGGGCTGTCGACGCTCTTCCACGGCTCGAGGAGGCGGATGGCGGCGATCTCGGGCGTCACCTTGGGGCCCGGCAGGTGGCCGCCGCGGATCTTGGCCCCTTGGGCCGTCTTGAGCTCGAAGGCCCGCACGGCCGGGATCTCGGCCTTCTTGCGGAGCTCGTCCCAGCTGAAGCTGCCGTCGCGGTTCCGGTAGCCGAAGAGGCCCGGCCCGATCTGGGCCACGATGTCGACGCCGCCCGCGAGGTGGTAGGGCGAGAGGCCGCCTTCCCCGGTGTTCATCCAGCTCCCGCCGACTTGTCCCAAGCCGAGCGAGATGGCGCGGATCGCGTTCGCGCCGAGGGCGCCGAAGCTCATGCCCGAGCAACCGACCTGGCCTCGCAGGCGCCAGGGCTCGCGGCAGCGCGGGCCGACGACGACCGCGTCCTCGGGCAGGAGGAGCCACGGGTCGAGCTTCGTCTCGACGAACCTCTCGCGCCGGCTGAAGAGGAACTCGCGCGACTCGTACTTCCAGGTCGAGACCGGTTCCGAGTTGTCGGCGCGGAGCTCCTCGATCTCGAGCGGGAAGAGCGCGTTCCTCAAGTAATACCCGGGTGCTTCGAAGTCGCGCTTGGAACCGTATCCGATGAGGGTGGTGGCGTACTTGCCGGCCCGCACGATCGTCTGGAAGTCGACGCGGTCGAAGGGCTTGCCCTCGTGGTCGGCGTCGAAGAAGTACTGTCGGAGCTCCGGACCGATCGCCTCGAGGAAGTAGCGGAGCTTTCCGAGAAGCGGGTAGTTGCGCAGGACGGAGTGCTGCCTCTGGCGGCGGTCGAAGACGTAGAGGTACGCGAGTACGGCGAGCGGGGTGAGGACCGCGAAGGCGACGATCGCGAGCGTGGCGACGGCGACGGCCGGAAGCCAGGAGGCCACGGCGCATCCCCCTCTCCGGAAAGGGTATCACCGGAATGGAGGAGGGGGGCGAGGCCGTGGCAGCCGCCCGCACGATCGAGGTCGTCGAGCTCGTCCGGCCGGCCCGCGGCGGGATGCGCACCCACGTGCTGAGCCTCGCCTCCCGGCTCGACCGGGGCCGCTTCCGGCCGGTCCTGGCGGGCGACCTCGGCCTCTCGGCCGAGGAGCGCGCCCGGCTTCTCGCCCTCGGCGTCGAGGTCGTCGACGTCGGCATCCCTCTCGGTCCGGGACCGGCCCTGCTGCGAGCCGTGGCCGCGATTCGGCGCATCCTCGCCCATCGGCCCGCGGCTATCCTCCACTGCCACGGGCTCGCGGCCGGGCTCGTGGGGCGGCTCGCCGCCCGGGACGGCCGGCCCGTCGTCGTCACCGCGCACAACCTGCCGGCGCGGGCGGGCCTCGCCGGGGCTCTGGCCGGAGAGCTCGAACGGCGCCTCGCCCGGCGCACCGCCCGCTACATCGCCGTCTCCCAGGCGGTCGGCGAGGGGCTTCGGGCGCTCGGCGTCCCGGGGGAGGCGGTCGCCGTCATCCCGCCCGGCGTCGACACCCGGCGCTACCGCCCGCCGACGCCCGAGGAGCGGTCTCTCGCGCGCCGGCGGCTCGGGCTTCCCGAGGACGGCCCGGTCGTCGGCTTCCTCGGCCGGCTCGCCCGCGACAAGGGGCCGGACCTGCTTCTTGAGGCGCTCGCGCGCCTTTCGGGCCGGCCGACGGTCGCCCTCGCGGGCGAGGGGCCGATGGAGGGCGAGCTCCGGGCCCGCGCGGCCGCGCTCGGCCTTTCCGGCGCGCTCCGCTTCCTGGGCCGGCTCGCCGACCCGCTTCCCTTCCACTGGGCGATCGACGTGCTCGCCGCGCCGTCGCGGCGCGAGGGGCTGGGGCTGGCCGCGCTCGAGGCCCTCGCCTGCGGCCGGCCGGTGGCAGGATTCCGTGCGGGCGGCCTCGCCGAGGCGGTCGCGTCGGGGCGGGACGGCCTCCTCGTGCCGGCAGGCGACACGGCGCGCCTCGCCGAGGCCCTCCTGCGCCTCTGCCAAGACGAGGTCCTGAGGCGGCGCTTCGCGGCCGAGGGACGGCGGCGCGTGACCGCCTCCTTCTCGCTCGACGCGACGGTGCGAAAGATCGGCGAGCTCTACGCCGAGCTCGCCGGCTTCGGGTGGGGGCCGGGCGGCCGGGCGCGAGGGCCGGCGCCGGCCTGGCGCGGCCCCGGAGGCCCGGGCGCCCGCCGCGACTGACGCCCTTTGGGACGTCTGGTATCCTAGCCGCGGCGTCGCACCCCGGGCGGCCCGGGTGTGCGCGCGGAAGGGGTCGAGACGGTGGAACGGACGCTGGTACTCGTGAAGCCCGACGGGGTCCAGCGGGGCCTCGTCGGCCAGGTGGTGGCACGGCTCGAGGCGAAGGGCCTGCGCTTGGCCGGGCTCAAGCTCGTCCAGGCCGACCGCGCCCTGGCCGAGCGCCACTACGAGCCGCTCCGGGACCGGCCCTTCTACCCTTCGCTCGTCGCGTTCATCACGGCCGGACCCGTCGTCGCGATGGCCTGGGAGGGGCCGCGCGCCGTCCGCGCCGTCCGGCAGACGATCGGCGCGACCGATCCGCTCAACGCAGAGGCCGGCACGATCCGCGGCGACTTCGCCCTCGACATCCAGCAGAACCTCGTGCACGGCTCGGACTCCCCGGAGTCGGCCGAGCGCGAGATCGCCCTCTGGTTCCGCCCGGACGAGCTCGTCGCCTGGCGGCGCGCCGACGAGGAGTGGGCCTTCGGCTCCACGAAGGAGTGACGGCTGGCCGGGCGGGGGCCGACCGGAGGTGGACGGGTGGCGGAGCGCGAGTTCCCCGAGGACGTCGTCCAGATCGAGCGGCTCGTGCGCCGGATCGCGTTCCACGTGCGCCAGCACGGCCGGCGCATCCTCGGCCGCTTCGACATCACGCCGCCGCAGTTCGACGCCCTTCAGATCCTCGTCTTCCACGACCAGCTGACGATGGGGGAGCTCTGCCAGCGGCTCTATCTCGCCTCGAGCACGGTCACGGACCTCGTCCAGCGCATGGAGCGGGCGGGGTTGGTGCAGCGCGAGCGCGACCCGGTCGACCGCCGACTCGTGCGGCTGCGCGTGTTGGACGAGGGCCGGCGCGTCATCGAGGCGGTGATCCGCGAGCGGCGCGCCTATCTCGAGGAGGTGCTCGAAAACCTGGCGCCCGAGGAGCGGGAGAGCGTGCGCCGGGGCCTCGCGCACCTCCTCCAGGTGATGCTGGACCTCGAAGGGCGCGCCGACCTGGCCGAGGAGGCGGCCCGCCCGGCCCCCGCGGACAAGCCGGCCCGCACGCCGGGCGCGCGCCGCGTCCCGCCCGCCTCGGGCTGGGCCGAGAAAGCGTGAGGGCTGTGCGCGTCGGCGTGATCGGCGGGACCGGCTTCGAGTCGCCCGCCTTCCTCGCGGACGCGAGGGACGAGGTCGTGCGGACGCCGTATGGGCTCGCGCGGGCGGCCGTGGGCCGCGCGGCCGGCTTCGAGGTGGCCTTCCTCCTCCGGCACGGCCCCGGCCACCGGCTGCCGCCGCACCGCGTCAACTACCGGGCGAACGTCTGGGCGCTCCGGGAGCTCGGCGTGCGGCGCGTCCTGGCGACGGCGGCCGTCGGGGCGCTCCGGCGGGAGCCCGGGCTCGCGCCCGGCTCGATCGTCCTCTGCGACCAGTTCCTCGACTTCACGCGCAACCGGCCGACGACCTTCTTCGACGGCGATCCGGGGCCGGTGCGCCACGTCGACATGACCCGGCCGTACTGCCCGGAGCTCCGCCGGGCGATGCGCGAGGCGGCGGAGGCGCTCGGCCTTCCCGTCCGCGACGGCGGGACGTACGTCTGCACCGAAGGGCCGCGCTTCGAGTCGGCCGCCGAGATCCGCGCCTTCGCGCTTCTCGGCGGGGACGTCGTCGGCATGACGGGGCTTCCCGAGGCCGCCCTCGCGCGCGAGCTCGGCCTCTGCTACCAGCCGGTGGCGCTCGTCGCGAACTGGGCGGCCGGGGTGGGCGACGGGGCGGTGTCGGAGGAGGAGGTGGCCGCCGCGCTCGCCGGCATGCGGGAACGCGTGGCGGCGCTCGTCCAGGCGGCGCTCGGCCGGCTCGCGCCGGAACCGGCCTGCGCCTGCGGGGAGGCGGCTGGCCTAGGGTGACGCCGATCGTCTTCCGCGACGTCGACGTCCTCACCGGCGAAGAGCCGTCCGTGCTGCGGGGGGCGACGGTCGTCGTCGACGAAGGCCGCATCCGGCGGGTCGACCCGCCGGGTGGGGGCGAGAACGCCTGGCCCCCGGGGGCGCGCGTCATCTCCGGGCGCGGGCGGGCGCTTCTGCCGGGTGCGGTCAACCTCCACAACCACGCCGCCATGACGCTCTTCCGCGGCTTCGCCGACGACATGAGCCTCATGCCCTGGCTTACGACCCGCATCTGGCCGGCCGAGGCGCGCCTTACGCCGGAGGACGTGTACTGGGGCGCGCTCCTCTGCATGGCGGAGATGCTGCGCGCGGGGACGACGGCGTTCGTCGACATGTACCTCTTCGAGGACGAGGTGGCCGAGGCGGCCGTCCAGGCCGGCATGCGGGCCGTCCTCTCGCCCGGGATCGTCGACACGGACGGGCGGGGGCCGGAGCGGCTCGCGCAGGCGGTCGACTTCGTGCGCCGCTGGCAGGGTCGCGAAGGCGGCCGCATCCAGGCGATGCTCGGCCCGCACGCGCCCTACACCTGCAGCCCCGGGTTCCTGCGCGAGGTGGGGGAGGCGGCGCGCGAGCTCGACTGCGGCATCCACATCCACCTCCACGAGACGGAAGGCGAAGTCGAGGAGTACGTCGCGCGCCACGGGCGCCGGCCGATCCCGGCGCTCGCCGAGCTCGGGCTTTTCGAGCGCCCGGTCGTGGCCGCCCACTGCGTGCACGTCGACGAGGAGGACCTCGCCGTCCTCGCCGCCATGAAAGGCGGCGTCGCCCACAACCCCGTCTCGAACCTCAAGCTGGGGAGCGGCGTCGCGCCGGTCGAAGCGATGCTCGCGCGCGGCGTGCGCGTCGGCCTCGGCACGGACGGCCCGACCTCGACGAACGACGTGAGCGTCTTCCTCGAGATGCGGGTCGCCTCGTGGCTTGCCAAGGTGCGGGCCCGGGACGGCGCGGCGCTCCCGGCCCGGCGCTCCTTCGAGCTCGGGACGCGCGGAGGGGCCGACGTGCTCGGCTGGGCCGACGCCGGGCGCATCCGGCCGGGCGCCTGGGCGGACGTGGTGCTCGTGCGCCTTTGCGCTCCTCGCTTCGAGCCGCTCCTCGACCTGCACTCGGCCGTCGTCTACACGCTCGCCGACGCCGACGTCGAGATGGTCCTCGTCGGCGGCCAGGTCGTGCTCGAAGGCGGCCGGCCGACGCGGATCGACGAGGAGAAGGCCCGGGCGGAAGTGCGCGCGCGCGCTCGCCGCCTCGTCGAGGGCCTCTAGGCGCCATGGCTACGTTCCTCTACCTCGTGCGGCACGGGGAGACGGCCTGGAACCGGGAAGGCCGCTACCAGGGCCACATGGACGTGCCACTCGCCCCCGAGGGGCTCCGCGAGGCGGAGAGGCTCGCGCAGAGGCTTTCATCCGTACCCTTCGACGCCATCTTCTCGAGCGACCTCTCGCGCTGCCTCGCCACGGCCGAGGCGATCGCCGCGCTCCAGAAGGACGCGCGCCGAGACGGGGTGGCCGTCGACCGCCGGCTCCGGGAGATGGCCTACGGCCGCTGGGAAGGGCTCACGCTCGCCGAGGTGCGCGAGCGCTACCCGGACGAGCTGGCGGCGTATCAGAGGGACGCGGTCGGCACGCGGCTCGAAGGCGGCGAGTCGTTCGCCGACGTGATGGCGCGCGTGAGAAAGTTTATCGGTGAACGAATCGAGCTCCGCTCGGGGCGACTTCTCGTCGTCACCCATGGGGGCACGCTGAAGGCTGTGCTGTTCCACTTGCTCGGCCTCGATCCGCGGCTCCGGGGCCGGTTCGTCGTCGAGAACGGCTCGCTCACCGTCCTCCGGCTGGGGGAGGGCGTAAGGCCCCGACTTCTGAGGCTGAACGACGTGGCGCACCTCGACCGTCCCCTGCCGTAGGGGGCGCGGGTGGGGAGGAGAGGCGTGTTCGAGCGGGCGCTCGCGATCGACGTCGAGACGAGCGGGCTCGACCCGGCGCGCGACGAGCTCATCGAGGTGGGGGCCGCGCTCTGGGAGGCGGGGCGGGTCGTCGAGCGGTTCGAGAGCCTCTGCCGCCCGCGGCGCGAGGTGCCCCTCGCGGTGCTCCGCCTCACGGGCCTCGAGAAGGAGGAGCTCGCCCGCGCCCCGGAGGCGGGCGAGGCGCTCGCCGGCCTCGACCGCCTTCTGCGGACGGCCCGCGCGCAAGGGCCTCTCGTGATCGTCCTCCACAACGCCCCTTTCGACCTCGCCTTCCTCGGCGCCTCGGGCTGGGCGCCGGGCGAGGGGCCGGTCCTCGACACGCTGGAACTCGCCCGCATCCTCTGGCCCGTGGGACCCCACAGCCTCGGCGAGCTCGTCCGCCGGCTCGGCGGGCCCGAAGGCCGGCGCCACCGCGCAGGCGACGACGCCGCAGAGACGGCTTGGCTCTTCGGGCAGGAGATCCGGCGCGCCGCCTCGGCCGACCCCGAGCTGCGCTCGCTCTGGGTGCGCCTTCTCTCGCCGGTCGCGCCTCAGCTCGCCGCGTTCTTCGCCGCCGCCGCCGACCTGGCGCGCCTTCTGCCCGCGGACCCTAAGTCGCCGGCCGTCGCCTGGGTGCGCGAGGCCGACCTCGGGGCCCTCGCGCTCTCCCGCGGCGAGGAGCTCTCCCAGCGCGCCTTCGGCCGCCCCCTCGCGGGCGCGGCCGGAGCGACCTGGGATGCGCGTGCGGTCGCCGCCGTCTTCGGGCCGGAGGGCCGGCTCGCCCAATGCCTCGGCGGCTTCGAGTGGCGGGCCGGCCAGAAGGAGATGGCGGCGGAGGTGGCCGCCGCCCTCGAGCGGGACGAGGTCGCGCTCATCGAGGCCGGGACGGGGACGGGCAAGAGCCTCGCCTACCTCGTGCCCGCCCTCGCCTTTGCGGCGGCGACCGGCGAACGCGTCGTCGTGGCCACCCACACGCTCGCCCTCCAGGACCAGCTCCTCACGAAAGACCTGCCCGTGGCGCTCGCCGCGCTCGGCCGCCGCGTGCCCCTTGCGCTCCAGAAGGGCCAGACGCAGTACCTCTGCCGCCTGCGCTGGAAGGACAGGGTGGCCCGGGATCTCGCGCTCTCGCCCGAGGAGCGACGCTTCTACGCGCGCATCGCGAGCTGGCTCGCCGTGACGGGCGAAGGCGACCGCGCGGAGCTTCACCTGCCCGAGGACGAGGAGCGCCTCTGGCAGCCGCTCGTCATCGAGGAGCACGCCTGCCTCGGCCGCCGCTGCCCCGAATACGGCGGCTGCTACGTGATGCAGGCGCGGCGGCGCGCGGCCGAGGCCGGCCTCGTCGTCGCCAACCACGCGCTCGTCTTCACCGACCTCTCAGTGCCGGGAGGCGTGCTGCCGCCCTACGCCCGGCTCGTCCTCGACGAGGCGCACCACGTGGAGGAGCTCGCCGCCGAGCACCTCGGCCTCGCCTTCGAGCGCTCGCTCTGGCAGCGGCGCCTCCTCGACGTGTACCGGCCGCGCGACCGCGCGCGGTCGACGCTCCTCGGCCGCATCGCCCAGGCCTGGCGCGAGGACGGGCGGGACGGCCCGCTCGCGCGGGCGGAGGCGGCCTCGCGGAAGGCGGCCTCCGCCGTCGACGCGTTCTTCGAGACGCTCGCAGCCTGGGCGAACCCCGACGGTCCGCGGCGCGAGGCCGCGCCCGAGCCGGTCGAACGAAGGCTTCCGGCCTCGGGGGACGCCGAGCGCGAGAAGGCGCCCTTCCGCGCCGTGCGCGAGGCAGCCGAGCGGGCGTGCGCCGCCTTGGACGGGTTGGCGCGCGCCCTCGCCGAGCTCGCGCGTGCGCTCGCCGAGCTCGGGGAGGCGGGGGAGGCCCTCGGCGAGGAAGCCCGCAAGACGGCCGAGGCGTTCGCCGCCGGGGCCGAGGCGCTCTCGGCGATCGTCTCGGGGGCCGAGGGCTGGGCCTCCTGGTTCGAGTGGGGGCGCGGGCGCGAGGCGGTGCGGGCGGCGCCCGTCGACGTCGGGCGCGCGCTCGCGGAGCGACTTTTCACAAAGCGCGAGACGGTCGTCCTCACCTCGGCGACCCTCTTCGCCGACGGTCGCGCGGAGGGGCTCGCCGCCCGGCTGGGGCTCGGCCCCTGGCGGGAGCGCCTTCGCGTCCGGCAGGTCGCCTCGCCCTTCGACTTCCGGAGCCAGGCGCTCCTCGGCCTCCCCGAAGGGTTGCCGCGCGTGCCGCAGAGCGAGACGGCCGAGTACTGGGACGCCGTCCTGCCCTTCGTCGACGAGCTCCTGCGCCGCTCGGGCGGCGGGGCGCTCCTTCTCTTCACGAGCCACCGCGCCCTCCGGCAGGCCTACGCCCGGTTGCGCCCGGCCCTCGAGGCGGCGGGCCTGGTGGCGCTCGCGCAGGGCGTCGACGGCGGCCGCAGCCGCCTCCTCCAAGCCTTGCGCGACGACCCCCGCACCGTCCTCTTCGGGGCGGCGAGCTTCTGGGAGGGGATCGACGTCCCGGGGGCCCATCTGAGGCTCGTCGTCGTGATGCGCCTCCCCTTCCGGCGGCCGAACCACCCGTACACGGAGGCGCGCAGCGAGGCGATCGCGCGCGCGGGCGGCGACCCGTTCCGCGAGCTGGCCTTGCCGGAGGCGGTCCTGCGCTTCAAGCAGGGGTTCGGGCGCCTCATCCGCACGCGCGCCGACCGGGGCGCCGTCGTCTGCCTCGACGACCGCATGTGGCGGACGCCTTGGGGCCGGGCCTTCCTCGCCGCCCTCCCCGGGGCCTCGGTCGCCGTCGGCCCGGCGCCGGCGGTCGCCCGGGCCGTCGGCGACTGGCTTCTCGGCAGCGCCGAGGCCTCGGCCTTCCCGTCCCTCGCCGAACTTCTGGAAGGCGGCTAGGGGCGGCTCCGGTCGCGCATCCGCTCGCGCCGGCCGAGGTGGCGCTCGGCGAATCGGATCATGCGCCGCACCATCTGGCCGCCGATGCGGCCGACCTCGCGCGTCGTGAGGTTCTCCCAGCCGCGGCGGCGGATGTCGTCGTCGAGCCCGAGCTCGCGGGCGACCTCGTACTTGAGCTCGTCGCGCCCCTCGTCCCGCGGCCCGCCGCGTGCGCCTTCGCGCTCCACGCCGACCCTCTCCTCCTGCGCAGGGCGCGTCCGGCCGGCGCCGGCCGGCGCACCCGTCGTCGCGCCCGAGTGTGCCCGGGCCGCGGGGCCCTCATGCGCCGAAGCCGCGCGGCCTCGTCGGGCGCTCGGCTAGAATGGGCGCCGGAGGCGCGCCCGTGCGGTTCGTCCGCCAGCTCTGGAAGTACCTTGAAGGCTTCCGGCTCACGATGGCGCTCGCCGTCGCCTGCGCCCTCGGCCACACCGTCCTCAGCCTCCTGCCGGCCCTCTTCGTCCGCGAGGTCGTCGCACGCGTGGGCGGCGGCGGCCCGGCCGGCTGGCTCTCGGGCGTCGGCCTTCCGGGCCTCATGCTCGGCCTGCTCGCCGTCTACGCCGTGCGCGCCGTCCTCTACTACCTCGACCGCTACCTCTCGCACGTCGCCGCCTGGGGGATGCTCGCCCGGCTGCGCGTGCGGGTCTACGACCACATGCAGGGTCTCTCGCACCGCTTCTTCAGCGACCGGCTGTCGGGCGAGCTCGCGCCCCGCGCCATCCACGACGTGAAGACGATCGAGTACTTCCTGGCCCACGGCTTCCCGCAGGGCGTGCTCTCGCTCGTCGTGCCGCTCGGCATGACGGTCGTGCTGCTCTTCATCGACTGGCGCCTCACGCTGCTCCTCCTCCTCACCGTGCCGGCGCTCGTCGGGACGGGCATCGCCTTCGGGCGCGCGCTCGCGCATGGCTACGGCGCCATCCACCGGCTGATGGGCGAGATCGCCGGTCTCATCGCCGAGAGCGTCCAGGGCATCGAGGTCATCAAAGCCTTCGGGTACGAGCGGCGCCGCCTGGCCGTGATCCGCGCCCGCAGCGAGGAGCTCGAGCGGCACGTCGTGCTCGTGAACCGCGTGGCCTCGGTCCCCGAGGCCGTGACGCAGCTCCTCATGGGCGTCGGGATGGTGCTCGTCCTCGGCGTCGGCGGGGCGATGACGCTCGCGGGCCGGCTGCCGCTCGCCGACCTCGTCGTGTTCATCTTCTACCTCGGCCAGTTCTACCAGCCCATCCTCCAGTTCGACATGGCGCTCGAGCACACGCAGGACGCGCTCGCGGCGAGCGCCCGCGTCTTCGAGATCCTCGAGGCCGAGCCCGACATCGTCGACCCGCGCCGTCCGCGTCGGCCGGCGACGCCGCCCGAGACCTGGGGGGTGGAGTTCGACGACGTCACGTTCCGCTACCCGACGTCGGCCGCCCGGGGCGCGACGGCGGACGCGGCGGGGGAGAGGCCGGCCCTCTGGCATGTGAGCTTTGCCGTCGCGCCCGGCGAGACGGTGGCGCTCGTCGGGCACACCGGCGCCGGGAAGTCGACCGTCGCGCGCCTCATCCCGCGGTTCTGGGACGTCGACGAGGGGGCGGTGCGGGTCGGCGGGGTCGACGTGCGCGAGTGGAAGGTCGACGACCTGCGCGCGCAGATCGCCGTCGTGCCGCAGGACGTGTTCCTCTTCGACGCGTCGGTGCTCGAGAACATCCGGGTCGGCAACCCGGAGGCCGACGACCGCGCCGTGCGCGCCGCGGCCCGGGCCGCGAACGCCCACGAGTTCATCGCCCGGCTCCCCGACGGGTACGAGACGCGCGTGGGGGAGCGGGGCATGCGCCTCTCGGGCGGCGAGAAGCAGCGCATCGCGATCGCCCGCGCCCTCTTGAAGAACGCGCCCATCCTCATCCTCGACGAGGCCACCTCGAGCGTCGACGCCGAGACGGAGGCGCTCATCCAGGAGGCGCTCGAGCGGCTCACGGCCGGACGCACCACGATCGTCATCGCCCACCGCCTCACGACCGTCGAGGGAGCCGACCGCATCCTCGTCCTGCGCCGGGGGGAGCTCGTCGAGGAGGGCACGCACGCCGAGCTGGTCGCGAGGGGTGGCGTCTACGCCCGCCTCGTCATGGCGCGCATGCGCCCGCGCGCGGCGGGCGGCTAGGCGGCCGCCGCGGCGGGCGAGGGGACCCCGCCCGCCCGTCTTCGCCCGCCGCCCGCCGCATAGCTTTGGTGGCGGACGGCGGGGAGGCGGTGCGGGTGAGGCGGGAGGCGGAGCTTCTCGGACCCGAGCCGGGCTTCCGCGTGGGCGCCGTCGTGCGCGGGCTCGCGCTGGCCTCGGCCCTCACGGTCGCGATCGCGCTCGTCTTCGCGCTCCTCGTCCTCTGGGGCGGGCTCGGCGAAGGCCTCGCCGAGCTCGCCGCCTACTACGCCGGAGTCCTCTGCCTCGCGGCCGGGGCGGCCGCGGGGGCGCGGTCGGCCCGCACGGCCGGCTGGCTTCACGGCGGGGCGGTCGGGCTCGGGTACGTGCTCCTCGCTGCGCTCGCCTCGGCCCTCGCCTTCGGCGAGGCCCCCGCCGCGGCCGAGCTTCTCGTCCACGCCGCCCTCGGGCTCGTCGTCGGCGCCGCCTCCGGCATCGCCTCCGTCAACCTCTGAGCGGCCAGGAACCGGGGGTCCCGCCTGCGAAGACTCCCCGGGAGGGTCTGGCGATGGCGGAGTTCTACGGCAACTACATCGACGGGCGCTGGGTGCCGGCGAAGAGCGGCCGGCGAAGCCCAAGCCTCGACCCGGCGACGGGCGAGGTCCTGGGTGAGGTGGCGCGAAGCGGGCCGGAAGACGTCGACGAGGCGGTGGAGGCGGCGCGGCGCGCCTTCCGCACCTGGCGGCTCACGCCCGCGCCGAAGCGGGGCGAGATCCTCTATCGGGCGGCCGAGCTCCTGCGCGACCGCAAGGAGGAGCTCGCGGCGATGCTCACGCGCGAGATGGGCAAGGTGCTCGCCGAGGCGCGGGGCGACGTGCAGGAAGCGATCGACATCACGTATTTCATGGCCGGCGAGGGCCGCCGCCAGTTCGGCCACACGGTGCCGTCCGAGCTCCCCGACAAGTGGGCCATGGCCGTCCGCGACCCGATCGGCGTCGTCGCCGTGATCACGCCCTGGAACTTCCCCACGGCCATCCCCAGCTGGAAGATCATGCCGGCGCTCGTCCTCGGCAACACCGTCGTGTTCAAGCCGGCGAGCGACACGCCGATCCTGGCGGCCATGCTGGTCGGCATCCTCGAGGAGGCCGGCCTGCCCCCGGGCGTCGTCAACCTCGTCTTCGGCGGCGGGGAAGAGGTGGGGGAGGCGCTCCTCCGCCACCCGGGCGTCGACATGATCTCGTTCACCGGGTCGGTCGAGTCGGGCCAGCACGTGGCCGAGGTGGCGGCGCGGCACGGACTGAAGCGCGTGAGCCTCGAGCTCGGCGGGAAGAACGCCGTCATCGTCCTCGCCGATGCGGACCTCGACCTGGCCGTCGACGGGATCATCTGGAGCGCCTACGGCACGACGGGCCAGAGGTGCACGGCCTGCAGCCGGCTCATCGTCGAGCGGGCTGTGGCGGAGGAGCTCGAGGAGAGGATCGCCGCGCGCGCCCGGTCGCTTCGGCTCGGCCACGGCCTGCGGCCGGAGACGGAGGTCGGGCCGCTCATCAACCGGACGGCGCTCGAGCGGGTGAAGTCGTACGTCGAGGTCGGCCGGCGCGAGGGCGCGCGGCTCGTCGTGGGCGGCGAGGAGGCGGAGGTGCCCGGGCTCGCGGGCGCCTTCTTCCAGCCGACCGTGTTCGCCGACGTGAGGCCCGAGATGCGCATCGCGCGCGAGGAGATCTTCGGCCCGGTCCTCTCGCTGATCCCGGTCGACGGCCTCGAGGAGGCGATCGAGGTCAACAACGGCGTCCAGTACGGGCTCTCGAGCTCGCTCTACACGCGCGACGTCCACCGCGCCTTCCGCGCGATCCGCGACCTCGCGACCGGCATCGTCTACATCAACGCGGGGACGATCGGGGCCGAGATCCAGCTGCCGTTCGGAGGCTATCGCATGACGGGGAACGGCCACCGCGAGGCCGGGATCGCCGCCCTCGACACGTACAGCGAGTGGAAGTCGATCTACGTCGACTTCAGCGGCCGCTTGCAAAGGGCGCAGATCGACACGCACTGACACGCCGGCCCGGCGGCGCGCCGGTTATACTTGGGTGTCGGGCCGCACGGGGACGGAGACGAGCCCATGTACGATCCCGGGGAACAGTTGAGCCGCGCCGTGAACGACCTGCGCGCGTGGGCCGAGGCCAGGCTCCGGCGCGCCGGCTCCGCCGTGGGCGCGGCCGTCGCCGAGCGACTCGCCCAGGCGGCCGGGCGTTTCCAGCGACCGGGGCGCGCCGATCGACGGTCGCCCGAGCCCGACCCCCGTCCCGGCGAACGGCGGCTTTGGCTCCTTTCCTCGGGCCAGCTCGACGACGAGCTGACGCTCCGACTCGTCCACACGGCCGGGGGCCGCTCCGCCCGCGTGCGGGTCCTCGCCGGCCTCGAGGTGGACTTCGCTCCCGCCGCCCGCCGGATCGCCCGCCAGTTCGCGCGCTTCGGGGTCGAGGACGTCGTCACCGCGACCGTCGCCACCCGCGTCCAGGCGGAGGACGAGGTACGAGCCGCCCTGCTGCGCGAGGCGGACCTCGTCGTCCTCGCCGCCGACGACCCCCGCCAGGCGTCGCGGATCCTGGCGGGGAGCGTCGTCGGGCGCGCCATCCGGGAGGCGTGGGAGGCGGGACGGGCCGTCGCCCTCGTCGCGGCGGCCGCCTGGCTCGCGGGCGACTGGGCGCTCCCGCCCGAGCTCGGCCCGGGGGAGCGAGCGCTCCCGGGGCTCGGGCTCCTCCCCGGAGTGGCGACGGGCGTCGCCGGGGAAGGCTGGGGCGCGCGCGGCATCTTTTCGTTCCTTCGGGCGATCGTCGAGGGTCCGGCGACGATCGAGCGCGGGCTCTGGCTCGAACCCGAGGCCGCCTCGTTCTTCGGCCCGGACGGGGTCGAGGCGTGGGGCAGGGGCGCCCTCGTGGCGGTGAACGCCGTGGATGTGCGGGCGGCCCTCGGCGGTGCGGCCGTCCGCAGGGAGCGGGTCGAGACGGCGCTTGCGCGCCGGCGGCCGGCGACCCTCACGGACGTCGCCCTCGCCTTCGCCCCGCCCGGATACCGGATGAACCTCGCGGCGCTTCTGGCCGAGCCGGTGGAAGGCGTCGGCGGGAACCGGCGGGCGCGCGAGGTCGAACGGACCTAACGGGGCCGCCGTCCTCTCGGGCGCGCGGGGCGCGTCGGAACGGCGCCCGCGAGGAGCCGGCCGACGAGCTCCTGCGCCGCCTCGCGCGTCACCGTCACGCCGCAGGTCGCATGGGCCTCGCCGAAGCACTCGACGGTGAGCCGGCTCCCCTCGGGGCGCGGGTCGGCGTAGAGCGCAAAATCCGACCCCGAGGGCGCGTAGATCGCGCGCCGTCCTTCCGCGAAGGCCCGAAGGAAGGCGAGGAACTCCTCAGCTTCGCCTTCCGCCACGAGGCCGGCCGCCGTGAGGCGGAACCCCCGACCGGAGGGCCCGCCCTCTACGCCCGAGCCGGCTTCGACGCCCCAGGGCTCGGCCGAGACCGAGATGCGGAAGAGACACGCGCCGCCGCCCTTCGGCTCCAGCGCCCAGTCGATCGATCCTCCCGGCCCGCGCCCGTTTCGAGTTGACATAATATACATTATCGGAAGTAGAGTTCCGCCCCTCCCGCGGCCCGGCGGCGGAGTCGGCGCCGACACGACCGATCGACCGGTGCCCGTACCGCCGGCGCCGGTACCACTATACCGATGGGGGCGCGCCGCCGGCCGGCCGCCGGCCGACGCGCAAGGCCCGGCGCGCGAAGGCGCGGCTAGCGGCCGTCGGGCAAGGCCAGCGCCTCGCCCGGGCGGATGACGGGGCTGGAAAGGCCGTTCCGCTCCATGACGCGCGCGATCCAGGCGCGCGGGTCCTCCGCGGGAGCAAGCCGCGTGGCGATGGACCAGAGCGTGTCGCCGGGCTGGACGACGTAGACCCTCGCGGCCGGAGGCCCGGGCGGCGCCGCCTGGGCGGCCCAGAGCCCCATGGCGACAAGCCAGCCGGCGACGGCCAAGGCGACGGCGACGAGCCGCCCCAGCCGGATGCGGAAGCGACGACCCCCGAGCGCGACGCGCAAGGCTCGCACGCCCACCCCGAATGCGTGTTCGCACGGCGAGCGTACCGCGAACGGGTGTTCGCGTCAAGGAGCGGCGGCCGGGCGGGGAAGGAGGATCTCTCCCCCGCGCCGGCGTACCCTTCGGTGGATCGACTCGTGTTCGCGGCCGTGCCGGTTTCGCCGCTTCCAGGGAGGGGTGCGCCATGGGCGCTCCGGAGAGCCTCTCGGGCAGGCGCCGCGAGTTCCTCGCCATGGTCGTGCGGCTGAGCGGCCCCGACGACGGAGCCGTGCACTACAAGACCGTCGCCAAGGCGATCGGCGTGAGCAAGTGGACCGCCTACGACGTCCTCCGCGAGCTGGAACGGAAGGGGCTCGTCGAGGTGCGCTACCAGCGGGACAAGGAGCACGCCCACGAGCCGGGCCGCTCGCGCGTCTACTTCGCCCCGACCGACCTCGGCCGGGAGATCCTCGCCACCGACCCGCCGGCGGAGGTCAGCCTGGACCTTCTGCGCGAGTGGCATCACGCGAAGGAGCGGCTCCTGCGGATGCTC
>JADGHG010000129.1 GCA_019689585.1 Clostridia bacterium | reverse complement strand
CCGCCCGTCACGATCACGCGCGCCGCCCGGCCCCGGGAAGCCGCCGCCTCCGCCCCCTCACGCGTGCCTGGCATAGCGCGACACGTTCACCAGAATGCCGATGCCCGAGAGCGTGAACACGAGGCTCGAGCCGCCGAAGCTCACAAGCGGCAGCGTGATGCCCGTGATCGGCAGGACGGACATCACGACCCCCATGTTCACGACGGCCTGGAGGACGATCATCGTCGTGATCCCGGCCGCGAGGAGCGCCCCGAACGGCTCGGGCGCGAGGGCCGCGATCCGGTAGCCGCGCCAGGCGATGACGGCGAAGAGGGCGATGACGAAGACGCCGCCGAGGAAGCCGAGCTCCTCGCCGACGATCGCGAAGATGAAGTCGGTGTGCCGCTCCGGGAGGTAGTAGCGCTTCAGGATCGACGAGCCGAGCCCGACGCCGAAGAGGCCGCCCGAGCCGAGGGCGTAGAGCGCCTGGATGATGTGGTAGCCCGACCCCAAGGGGTCGCGGAACGGGTCGAGGAAGGCGAAGAAGCGCTCGCGCCGGTAGGGCTCGGCGAAGATCGCCCAGAGGGCGGCCGGGGCGAGCACGAGGCCGAGTAGGAGCAGATGGAGGATGGGCACGCCAGCCATGAAGAGCATGGCGACCGAGGTCCCCGCGATTGCGGCCGCCGTGCCCAGGTCGGGTTCGAGGATCACAAGCCCCGTCACGACGCCGAGGATGATGAGGAACGGGACGATGCCGGTCCAGAGCGAGCGCAGCCGGCGCGGGTCGGACGTGAGCCAGCGCGCGTAGAAGATCACCGTCGCGAGCTTGGCGAGCTCGGAGGGTTGGAAGGCGAGCGAGCCGACGCCGAGCCAGCGGCTTGCGCCGTGGCTCGTGATGCCGACCGGGGTGAGGACCAAGGCGAGCAAACCGAGCGTGAAGAGGAAGATCCAGGGCGCGTGGCGGCGCCAGAGGCTGTAGGGCAGCACGGCCCCGATGACGAGCCCGACGAGCCCGAGGCCCGCCCAGGCCAGCTGGCGCTTGAAGTAGTAGGCCGGGTCGCCCGTCGCGTCCTGGGCCACGACGGAGCTCGCGGAGAAGACCATGACGAGCCCGAAGGCGAGGAGCGCGAAGGCGGCCGTGAGGAGCGCGTAGTCCGGGATCGTGCGCCGATCGGCCATCTACGGCCTCGCCCCCTCGGCCACGAGCCCGGCCAAGGCGGCCGCCGAGGCCGCGGCCGAGACGGCCCAGAAGGCGATGACGACGCGCGGCTCCGGCCAGCCGGCCACCTCGAAGTGGTGGTGGAGCGGGCTCATGCGGAGGATCCGCCGCCCGAGGAGGCGGAAGCTCGCCACCTGGACGATGACCGAGAGCACCTCGAGGACCCACACGAGCCCGTAGACGAGGAGCCAGAGCTCCGTCTTGGTGAGGGCGGCGAGCGCGGCCACGAGGCCGCCGATCGCCATCGAGCCCGTGTCGCCCATGATGATCCGGGCGGGATGCGCGTTCCAGGCGAGAAAGCCGGCGAGCGCGCCGGCCAGGGCGATCGCGAGCGGCACGGCGTCGAGGGCGCCCGAGGCGTAGCCGTACCAGCCGAGGACGGCCGCCATCGGGAGCGTCACCCCGGCGAGGAGGCCGTCGGCCCCGTCGGTGAAGTTGGCGGCGTTCGCGGCCGCGACCGCGACGAGCGCGAGGAAGGGCGGGTAGAGGGGGCCGAAGTCGAGGCCCAGGGAGAGAAACGGAACCTCCACCCGGGTCGGCAGGCCGAGGACGGCCGTCGCCGCCCAGCCGAGGGCGAGGCCGAAGGCGAGCTCCCCGGCCAGCTTGTAGCGGGCGAGGAGGCCGAGCGGCCGCCGGCGCACGACCTTCAGATAGTCGTCGGCGAAGCCGACGAGCCCGAAACCGGCCGCCGCCACGAGGGCGAAGGCGACGGCCGGCGTGAGCTGCGCAGCCGAGAGCGCCGCGGCCGCGAAGCCGAGGACGATCGCGAGCCCGCCCATCGTCGGCGTCCCGGCCTTCTGCCTATGCCGCTCGGGCCCTTGGCTGCGGACCGGCTGCCCGACGCGGAGCGCCGTGAGATACGGCAGCATGAAGCGCACGAGCACCGCCGTGGCGAGGAAGCCGAAGGCGAACTCCAAGGCGGCCGCCTCGGGCACGAGCTCCGGCCTCACCCGATCCACCCCCGCTCGAGCTCCGCGACCAGCTCCTCAAAGTGCATGCCGCGGGACGCCTTCACGAGAACGACGTCGCCGGGCCGCACAACCGCGCGCAGCGTCAGCGCGCAGGCCGCAAGGCTCTGCGCGTGGACCCAGCGGTCGATCGGAAGGCCCGCCGCGACCGCCCCGCGGCCCAGATGCCAGGCCAGGTCGCCGACCGTGACGAGCCCGTCGAGGTCGGCGCAGAGCCGCCCCGACTCCTCGTGCAGCCGCGGCGCCTCGGGGCCGAGCTCCAGCATGTCGCCGAGGACGGCCACGCGGCGCCGCCCGCCCGCGACCTCGAGGAGGAGCGCGAGGGCGGCGGCGAGCGAGGTGGGGCTCGCGTTGTAGGCGTCGTCGATGATCGTAAGCCGGCCCGCCTCGCGCACCTCCGAGCGCATGCCGCTCGGGACCACGCGGGCGAGGCCGCGCGCGAGAGCGTCGGGCGGGAGGCCGAAGGCGTGGCCGATGGCTGCCGCCGCGAGCGCGTTCGCGATCTGATGGCGCCCGGGCAGGGGGAGCTCGACCTCGGCCTCGCCGCGCGGCGTGCGGAGGCGGAAGGAGAGGCCCTCCGCGCCGCGGCTCCGGATCGCCGTCGCCGTGACGTCGGGCGGCCTCGGGCCCTCGCCGAGCCCGTACCAGAGGACGGGCGCGCGCGACTCGCCCGCGCGTTCGCGCTGCATCGGGTCGTCGGCGTTCAGGATCGCGAGGCCGGTCGGCGGCAGCGCGCGCACGAGCTCGAACTTCGCCTCGGCGATGGCCGCGAGGCTCCCGAGCCGGCCGAGGTGCGATTCGGCGATCCGCGTGAGGACGCCGACCTCGGGCTCGGCGAGGCGCGCGAGCCGGCCGATCTCGCCGGGGCCCCGCATCGCGAGCTCGAGGACGACGTACTCGTGCTCGGCCCCGATCGAAAGAAGGGAAAGCGGAAGGCCCACGTGGCTGTTCAGGTTGCCGGCCGACGCGAGCGCCCCTCCGGCCTCGCGGACGACGGCGAGCGCCATGTCCTTGCAGGAGGTCTTGCCGACGCTCCCCGTGACGGCCGCCACGCGCGGCCGGAAGCGGCGCCGGTGCCAGTGCGCGAAGCGGCCGAGCGCGGCGACCGCGTCGTCGACGAGGAGAAGCGCGGCCCGGCGTCCCTCGGGAAGGTCGACCTCGCGTTCGACGAGCGCCGCGACGGCCCCTCGCGCGACGGCGTCCGCCACGAAGTCGTGGCCGTCGACGCGCTCGCCGCGGAGCGCGACGAAGAGCGTGCCGGGCCGCGCTTCGCGGCTGTCGGTCGTGACGCGCGTGAAGCGGAGGTCGTCCCCGGCAACCGAAAGGCGGCTCGCGCCGGTCGCGCGGGCGAGCTCGGCGACCGTCCAGCCGGGCGGATACTCGGCGACCGGGGGCGTCACATGCGCCATGCGGGCCCGCCCCAGCCGAGGCGCCGGAGCTCCTCGCGCGCCACCTCGCGGTCGTCGAAGGGCACGGTGCGGTCGCGGAAGATCTGGACCGTCTCGTGGCCCTTCCCGGCGATGACGACCGTGTCGTCGGGGGCCGCGAGGGAAAGGGCCGCCGCGATCGCCTTCCGCCGGTCGGCCTCCCGCCGGACCTCCGCCCGGCAACCCGAGGGCACGCCGGCTGCGATCTCGTCGAGGATGCGCTCGGGATCCTCGCTTCGCGGGTTGTCGGACGTGAGCACGACGACGTCCGCCGCCTCGGCCGCGATCCGGCCCATCTCGGGCCGCTTGCCGCGGTCCCTGTCGCCGCCGCAGCCGAAGACGACCAGAAGGCGGCCGGCCGTCACCTCCCGCGCTGCGCGCAGGACGTTCGCGAGACCGTCGGGCGTGTGGGCGTAGTCGACGAGCACGGCGAAGGGCTGGCCGGCCTCGATGCGCTCGAAGCGGCCGGGCACCGGGCTGGCCTCCTCGAGCGCTCGGGCCGCCTTGTCCGGCGCCACCCCGAGGGCGGCGGCGGCGAGGAGGGCGGCGAGGGCGTTCGCGACGTTGAACCGACCTCCGATCGGGAGCGTCACCCTCTGGCGGAGGCCGGCGAAGGGGCCGCCCGGGCGGCCGACGGCCGAGAAGGCGAGCGAGGTCGCACCTGCCCGGACGGCCTCCGCCCAGGCGTCGGGCCGAGCTTCGCCCGACCCAGCCTCCGTCCCCGCCCCCGCCGATCCCTCGCC
>JADGHG010000128.1 GCA_019689585.1 Clostridia bacterium | reverse complement strand
TTGTTTTTGTTGTTTTTCATGTGGGGTGTCCCCCGGGGGGCGGCCCCGTCCCTAGCGGCGGGGCCGCGACGCGTCTTCGGAGAGGTGACGCCGTTGTACGACCATCGCGAGATCGAGCCGAAGTGGCGGGCCGAGTGGGAGCGCTCGGGCCTCTACCGCTTCGACCCGGACGACCCGCGGCCCAAGTTCTACCTCCTCACGATGCTGCCGTACCCGAGCGGCGACCTGCACATCGGCCACTGGTACGCGTACACGCCGGTCGACGCCTACGCGCGCTTTTTGCGCATGAACGGCTACAACGCCTTCGTGCCGTTCGGCTTCGACGCCTTCGGGCTCCCGGCCGAGAACGCGGCCATCCAGCGCGGCGTCCACCCGCGGGAGTGGACGATGCGCTGCATCGCGCGCATGCGCGAGCAGATGCGCCCGATGGGCGCCTCCTTCGCCTTCGACCACGGCGTCGTCACCTGCGAGCCCGAGTACTACAAGTGGGACCAGTGGTTCTTCCTGAAGTTCTACGAGCGCGGCCTCGCCTACCGCAAGCGGGCGCCCGTCGACTGGTGCCCGGGCTGCCACACCACCCTCGCCCGCGAGCAGGTCGTCGGCGAGGACCGGCGCTGCGAGCGGTGCGACACGCCCGTCGTGCGGCGCGAGCTCGAACAGTGGTTCTTCCGCCTCACGGCGTACGCGGACGAGCTCCTCGAGATGGAGGGGCTCGATTGGCCGGAGCGCGTCCTCACCATGCAGCGGAACTGGATCGGCCGGAGCGAGGGTGTCCGGCTCCGCTTCCCGGTCGAGGGCGGGGACGAGGAGATCGAGGTGTTCACGACCCGCCTCGACACGGTCTACGGCGCGAGCTTCCTCGTCCTCGCCCCCGAGCACCCGCTCGTCGACCGGCTCACCCGGCCCGAGGCGCGGGACGCCGTCGCCGACTACCGGTACACCGCGTCCCGCCGCTCGGAGGTCCAGCGCCTCTCGACGGAGCGCGTGCAGGACGGCGTCTTCACGGGCTCCTTCGCCCGGAACCCGTTCTCGGGCCGGCGCATGCCGATCTGGGTCGGCGACTACGTCCTCCTCGGCTACGGGACGGGCGCCATCATGGGCGTACCGGGCCACGACGGACGCGACTACGCCTTCGCGCGCCGCTACGGCCTCCCGATCCCCGTCGTCGTCCGGCCTCGGGACGCCGCGGAGGCCCCGGACGCGGACGCGGGCCCCTTCAGCGACGACGGCGTGCTCATCGACTCGGGGCCGTACTCCGGGCTGCCGTCGGAGGAGGCGCGCCGGCGGATGGCGGACGAGGTCGAGCGGCGCGGCCTCGGCCAGAGGACGGTCGAGTACCGCGTGCGCGACTGGCTCATCAGCCGGCAGCGCTACTGGGGCTGCCCGATCCCGATCGTCTACTGCGACGGCTGCGGCACGGTGCCGGTGCCGGAGGAGGAGCTGCCGGTCCTCCTCCCCGAGGACGCCGAGTTCCTGCCGACGGGCGAGTCCCCGCTCCTGCGCAACGAGGCCTTCCTGCGGACGAGCTGTCCCCGCTGCGGCGGCCCGGCGCGGCGCGAGACGGACACGATGGACACGTTCGTCGACTCCTCTTGGTACTGGTACCGCTACCTCGACCCGCACTACGATGAGGGCCCCTTCGACCCGGAGCTCGCCCGCCGCTGGACGCCGGTCGACCAGTACACGGGCGGCGTCGAGCACGCCGTCATGCACCTCCTCTACTCGCGCTTCTTCACGCGCGTCCTGCGCGACCTCGGCCTCGTCGACCACTCCGAGCCCTTCCCGCGCCTCTTCAACCAGGGCATCATCCTGGGCGCCGACGGGCGGCGCATGAGCAAGTCGCGGGGCAACGTCGTCAACCCGGACGACCTCGTCGAGCGCTACGGGGCCGACGCCGTGCGCGGCTACCTCATGTTCTGCCGGCCGTGGGACGAGGGCGGGCCCTGGCAGCCGGGCGGCATGGAAGGCGTCGCCAACTTCCTGCAGCGCGTCTGGCGCGTGCTCGTCGAAGGCTCGGAGGAGAGGCGGAGCGAGGGGGCCGCCCGGGCGGCCGCGGCGGCCGACCGACGCGAGCTCCGGCGGGCGACGCACCGACTGGTCCGGAAGGTGAGCGAGGACATGCGCGCCTTCCGCTTCAACACGGCCATCGCGGCCATGATGGAGTTCGTGCGCCAGCTGGGCCGGATGGGCGAGGCGGGGCTGCGCGGCACGCCCGAGTGGTCGGAGGCGGCCGACGCGTTCTGCCGGGTGCTCGCCCCCGTCTGCCCGCACATCGCCGAGGAGATCTGGCACCGGCTCGGCCACGGGGAGAGCGTCCACCTCCAGCCTTGGCCGGAGTGGGATCCCGAGCTCACGGCCGACGAAGCCGTCGTGGTGGCGGTGCAGGTGAACGGCCGCGTGCGCGAGCGGGTGCGCGTGCCGGCGGGCCTCGACGAGGCGGAGCTCGTGCGCGTCGTCGCGGCCGACGAACGGGTGAGGCGGCTCCTGTCGGGCCGCACGCCGAGGCGGGCCGTCGGGGTCCGCGACCGGCTCGTCAACTTCGTCGTCTGACGGGCTGGTAGAAGGCAGGATTTTCCATACCAGGCGGCGAAGCCTGGCCCGCGGAGGAGGGTGTCCCTCGGCGGGCGGTCGCCTGGCAGTTCTGGCCCTGGTCGGGGCCCTCGCGCTTGCCGCCCTCGGCTGGCGGCTCGCGACTCGGCCGCCCGGGCCCCCGGCGCTCGCCTGGCCGGTATCCGAGATCGGCTCGGGGGCGGCGCCCTCCGCCTCCGAGGCGGCTTCCGGCGCCGGGGCGGGCCGGCCGTCGGAGGCGTGGACGACCGGCCGGTACGAGGGCGGGTCGGCGCGAGGCTGGGTCGTCGACGTCGAGGGCGCCGTCGGGGAGCCGGGCGCGTACGTCGTCCCGGAAGGCGCCCGCGTCTGGGACGCGGTCGCGGCGGCGGGCGGGCTCGCCCCCGACGCCGTGCCCGGCGGGGTGAACCTGGCGGCCGAGCTCTCGGATGGCGCGTACGTCTATGTCCCGCGCAAGGGCGAGGGCGAGGCGGGCGAGCCCGGCGGGCCGTCGGCCGGGCCGGCGGCGCGGGGCGCGCCCGGGGCCGGCGGAGCGACGGGGAAGCTCGACCTGAACCGCGCTTCGGCCGCGGAGCTCGAGTCGCTCCCCGGGATCGGCCCGAAGCTCGCCGCCCGCATCCTGGCCGAGCGGACGGCCCACGGTCCCTTCCGGAGCCTCGAGGACCTCGCCGCGCGCGTCTCGGGCATCGGTCCGAAGTCGGTGGAACGGATCCGCCCCTACGTCGTCGTGCGCTAGGCGCGGTCGGTCCGGCGGGGGCTATACTGGCCGCGGGGGCGAGGCCGTGGAGGTCGTCCGCATCGCGCCGCGCGGCTACTGCTACGGCGTGGTCGACGCCATGACCCTCGCCCAGCGCGTCGCGCTCGACCCCGAGGTGCCCCGGCCGATCTACGTCCTCGGCATGATCGTGCACAACCGACACGTCGTCGAGTGGCTTTCGCGCCAAGGCGTGACGACGCTCGACGGCGAGGACCGCGCCGCCCTCCTCGACCGCGTCGACCGCGGCACGGTCGTCTTCACGGCCCACGGCGTCTCGCCGGCCGTGAAGGAGAAGGCGCGCGCAAAGGGGCTCACCGTCTTCGACGCCACCTGCCCGGACGTGACGCGCACGCACGAGATCATCCGCGACCGGGCGGCGCGCGGCTACGAGATCGTCTACATCGGGCGCAAGGGCCACCCCGAGCCCGAGGGCGCCATGGGCGAGGCGCCCGGGCGCGTGCACCTCGTCGAGACGGCGGCCGACCTCGAGGGGCTCTCGCTCTCGACCGAGCGCGTGGCCGTCGTCACGCAGACGACCCTGAGCCAGTGGGACACCGAGGCGCTCGTGCGCGAGGTGCTCGCGCGCTACCCGGGCGCCGAGGTGTACAACGAGATCTGCCTCGCCACGCAGCTCCGCCAGCAGGCGGCCGTCGCGCAGGGGCGGACGTGCGACGTCGTCGTCGTCGTCGGGGACGAGCGGAGCAACAACTCGAACCGCCTGGTCGAGGTGGTGCGCGAGATCGCGGGCCGGCCGGCCTACCTCGTCGAGAGCGTCCGCGGGCTCCGGCCGGAGTGGCTGCGCGGAGCGCGCCGCGTCGGGGTGACGGCCGGGTCCTCGACGCCGAGCCAGCTCGTGAACGAGGTCATCGCCTACCTCGAGGCGCTCGACCCCGACGCCGACGACTGGCCCGAGCCGCGCTCCTCGCTCGCCGAGGGCGGGTTCGAGGTCATCCCCCGGCCGCGGGTCGGGGCGGGCAGGAAGTCGCTCGGGTAATCCAGAAATTGCTATAATGTGAACGATGCGCCGAGCGGGGGCGGTCCTCGCGTGCCCCGCCGCCCGGCCCCCCTCTGGCTGGCCGCATGGGCGGCCTGGTTGGGCGCCGCGCGCGCCGGGGGGCGCGGTGGGCCCGCGGCCGCGGGCGCCGCGGGGTGGGG
>JADGHG010000127.1 GCA_019689585.1 Clostridia bacterium | reverse complement strand
TACCGCATCCTCGAGGAGGCCTTGAACAACGTGGCGATCCACGCCGCGACCCGCCGCGCCGACGTGCGCCTCACGCTCGAGGGCGGGGCGCTCGTCCTCATCGTGGCCGATCGCGGCCGCGGGTTCGGGCGCCGGGCAGGCGGCGAGGGGCTCGGGCTGCGCGGCATGGAGGCGCGCGCCCACGCCGTCGGAGGCCGGGTGGAGGTCGAGAGCCGGCCGGGCCGAGGCACTCGGGTGCGGGCCTGGCTTCCGGCCGAGGGCGGCGCGGCGGGCGGGTGAGCCTGCGCTCGTCCGCCTGGGCCTAGGCCCGGGCGTCGTCCGGGCGCTCCGGCCGATACGACTCGAGGTAGGCCAAGACAGCCTGGACGCGCGGGTGGAGCCGGCCGCCGGCCCGCTCGACGCCGAGCGAGGCGTAGACGAGGTTGATGACGTTCGCAACCGTCTTCGTCGAGAGCGAGAGCGCCTCGGCGATCCCCTCGTTGCTGTAGCCCTGGGCGATGAGCTCGAGCACCTCGCGCTCGCGCGGCCTGAGGGACATGACGCGGCTTCTGGCCCGCGGCCGGCTGCGCGAGACGAGCGCGGGGTCGAGCACGACGAGGCCGGCCGCCGCGCCTTCGATGGCCCGCACGAGCGCGGAGACGTCCCCGACGGACGACTTCACGAGGTAGCTCCATCCTGCGACCTCGTCCTCGGGAATGGCGGAGAAGAGCGCGGAGTCGGCGTAGCCCGAGAGGATCACGATGCCGAGCCCGGGGAGGTGGCGCCGCAGCTGGCGGGCCACCTGGAGGCCGTTCGGGCCGCGGCCGAGGCGCACGTCGAGGACGGCCACGTCCGGGGCGAGGTCCGGCGCCGCCTCGAGGGCCGCGGCGCCGTCGGCGAAGGCGCCGACGACCTCGACCTGCGGCAGGCGGCCGAGGGCGGAACGGAGGAGGTCGCGGAAGAGGCCCTCGTCCTCGACCACGACGACCCGCAACGGCCGTCGGCCGCCCCGCTCGCGCGGGAGTCGGCGGGCGCCCCGAGCCGGCACGGGCCTCGACCTCCCCGGCCCCGCCTTTCCCGCCGCCCGCGGGATTTTCCTGCAACCGAGCCCGGGAGTTCCGGGAAGGACCGGCCGGGAACGATCGCCCTACGACCAACCGACGAGCACGGCTACCTTTGGGCCGGCGGGGCGGCGCGGCCGCCCTTCTCTTGCTGTGCGCGGATGGCGGAGGAAGCGTCCGCCGGAGGGGGGGCTGCGGCGGACGCCAAGCCGCCCGGCGCGGGGAGGGGTCAGCGGATGGCGATGAGGGCAAGAATCGGCGCGTGGCTTGTCGGCGTGGCCGTCGTGGCAGGAGCGGTCTTCGCGCCGGGCCCCGCCGCCCGGGTTGCGCGGGCCACCTCGGGCCAAGTGGCCTGCCCGAGCGATCCCGACGCCCCTCAGGCGATGGACGGCGTCGTCATGCTCACGCCGGAGGGGGGACCCGCCACCTGCTACCTCGACACGGACAGCTCCCCCGATTCCACCGCGATCCAGCTCGCCCTCGGGGCCTTCTCGAGCTCGGGCGCCACAAGCGCCACGATCGTCGTCGGTCCTGGGGACTACGCAGGGTTCGCCGTCTCCGACCCAGGGCTCACGATCCTGCCGAAGACGGGTGCGGAGGACACGACGATCCACGGCACGGTCTACATCTTCGCGGGCGACACGACATTCGGCCGGGACGCCGACGGGGGCGGGTTCACCGTCCTCGCCGAGCGCGAGGCGGGGATCTACGTCCATGTCGCGGCGGACAAGGCAGGCCCGGTCCACGTCGCGGGCAACGTCGTCCTCGGCCAGGACTCGGGGTACGGCATCTTCTTCACCCCCGACGGCGCGCCCGACTCGGTGGACGTCGTGCACAACGCCGTCGACCTCGTGACTTCCGCCGACTTCCACACCGTGTGGGGCTCGGCTGATCTGATCGGCATCGGGGCGGGAGCGGCCGAGGCCGTCCCCGTCACCGTCTCGGACAACACGGTCTCCCTCGCCGTCTACGACACGGCCTTCTCCGGGTACATGGCCGGCGTCTCCGCGTTCGGGGCGCCGCTCACGCTCGCGCGGAACAAGGTCCACGGCTGGCTCACCCCGGACAACACGCTCGGCGTCAGCATCGTCGGGGTCGACGCCTTCGCCGGAGGCGGCCAGGCGACGGTCGAGGACAGCGCCGTCGACGGTACGGGCGTGTGGCCCGCGATCTCGGTGGACGCGAGTGCCACGCCGGATTCGACGGGGACGATCGCCCGCAACACGGTCGCGCAGGGCGGAAGCGTCACGGGCCCCCTGCATCAAGCGATCGTCCTCTACGGCAGCGGACAGGTCGTCGGCAACACGATCGACTCGTCCAGCCTCGAGGTCGGCATCGAGGCCGATGCGAACACGGAAGAGGACGGCATCGTCGTCGAGGACAACAGCGTCTCCGGCGTCGCGCGCGCCGGCGGCCAGGGCGCCGAGGCCGTCTCCGCGACGGGGGACGACGTCACCGTCTCGGGCAACCGGCTGCAGGTGGACGGCCTCCAGGCCGGCATCCACGTCCGCCCCTACACGCCCTCGGGCGGCGTGGCCGTCATCGAAGGGAACGACGTGCAGGGCGAGGCGTCCCTCGGCGGGCCCCGCGTTCCCGTCGGCGTGTTCGCGGAGGGCGTGGGCGACACGACCGTGAGGGGCAACGAGATCGCCGTGGAGGACGTCGACACCGGCCTCTGGGTGCAGGCGGACCCGGCTCTGGGGAGGACGCAGATCGTCGGGAACCGGGTCCACGCCGGGTCGAACGCCGGGATCCAGGTCGAGTCGGAGGCCTCCGTCACGCTCGAGGACAACCAGGTCGGCTTCCCCGGCGAGTCCTCGCCCGCCGACTGCGGCTGGGGCCTCCGCGTGAGCGCGGCGGTCGAGGCGCGCCTTGTCGGCAACCGGGTTGTCGCCTGCCGTTCGGGAGCCTACCTCGGCGACTCGGGGGCGGCCTGGACCGTACGGAACAACGCGTTCGTCGGCGCGGGTCCCGCGAGCTCCGACCTCGGGCTCTGGCGCGACGGCCCGGCAAGCGACTTCCAGGCCACGGGAAACGTCGTCCGCGGATTCGCGACGGCCGTCTCCTTCACCGCGGCCGATCCCAGCACCGACGCCTTCGGCTTCGGCGCGGTGGAGGACTACACGAGCGCCTGGAGCGTCGGCAGCGGCGCGGCCGACCTCACCTACGACTGGTGGGGCGCCCCGTCGGGGCCGCCTGCGCCCGCTCCCCCCGATGCCGTGTTCTCGCCTTGGGCGGTGGGCACGGAAGCCGGCGTCGACCCTGCGGACGAGGCGCGCGTGTGGCCCGGGGGAGCGGAGGCGGTCCTCCACTTGTCGCCGGCGCTCCTTCTCGCTGAAACGGCCGACGGCACCGTGACGGGCGCCGTCTACCTCTCGGGCCTGCCCGAGGGGATCGAACTCGGCTATCGGCTCGAGGGCGAGACCGCGTGGCAGCTCGCGACGGACCTCCAGCCGGGCGCGGGCGACGAAGCCTCCATCGCCATCCCGAGCCCGGGCCCGGGGACGGCGACGGTCGAGATCGCCTTCCTCGCCGGCGCCCCGGGCGACGCGGCCTTCGGCGTCGATCCCTACCTCGAGCCGATCGGCGCGGTCGACACCGTCCAGGTCACCTGGGCCGCGCCGCCCGCCCCGCCCGGCGCGCCGGCCGCGGGGGAGGGCGGTGCCGTCCGCAACGTGATCGGCTCGCAGGGAGGCCGGGTCTCGTCCGTCGACGGCGGGCTGACCGTCTCGTTCCCCGCGGGGTCGGTGGGGCCGGGGACGACCGTGACGATCGTCTCGCAGCCGGCCGGTTCGGCCCCGGCTCCAGGCCCCGGCATGCTCCTTCTCGGGGACCGCGTCTACGCCGTCACGGTGACCGGTGCCGACGGCCGCCCCGTGACCTCCTTCGAGCCGCCTCTCGAGCTCGCCTTCGCGCTCGATGCGGGCTTCCCTCCGCCCGGGGCGGGACCCCCGGACGTCGGCGTCGTCTACTACGACCCGTCGCTCGGGGTCTGGGTCCCCGTGCCGGCCTCCTTCGATGCCGAATCCGGCACGCTCACCGCGGAGGTGGACCACCTGACGACCTTCGCGCTCGCGTCGGGCGCACCCCCCGTCCCCCCGGACCTCGCCGGCCACTGGTCGGAGGACGATGTGCTGCGGCTCCTCGCGCTCGGGGCGGTGTCGGGGTACGAGGACGGGAGCTTCCGGCCGGAAGGCGAGGTCACGCGGGCGGAGTTCGTGAAGATGCTGGTCGCCGCGACGCCCGCGCTCGGGGGACAGCTGCCCGGGCCCGGCGAGGCGGCGGAGGAGCTCGCGGCCAGGCTTCGGGACGCGGCGGAGGTGCCCGGGTGGGCGGCGCCCTACGTGGCGGCGGCGCTTTCGGCCGGGCTCGTCACGGGGTACGAGGACGGGACGTTCCGGGCGGGGGCGTATCTCACGCGGGCCGAGGTCGCAGAGCTGCTCGCGCGGGCCTGGGCGAAGGC
>JADGHG010000126.1 GCA_019689585.1 Clostridia bacterium | reverse complement strand
GGGGGGGTGGGGCCCGGGGGGGGCGGCGGGGGCCCCCCCGGCCCCGGCGGCCGAGGCGGCGCCCCAGCCGGCGCCCGCCCCGCCGCCGGCGGCCTCCGCGACTGGGACGGCGCCCGCCCCTTCGTCGGCTCCGCCGGCACAGGCCCCCGTGGCCGCGCCGGCCGCGGCGACCGCTCCCGCCGCCCCGGCCTCGCCAAGCCCGGCCACGCCGGCGGCGCGCCGGTTCGCGAGGGAGCACGGGATCGACCTCGGCTCGCTCCCGGCGGCGGCCCGGGGCGCCGTCACCGCCGCCGACCTCGCGGCCGCCGAGCGCGCCCGCGACCGGTCGCCCTCGGGCGCGCCTTCGGCCGCTCCCCCTGGCCCCGCCGCGGCGCCGGCCTCCGAGCCTTCGTCGCGCGAGCGGCGCATCCGCATGAGCGAGCGCCGGAAGACGATCGCGCGCCGCCTCGTCGCCGCCCAGCGCGAGGCGGCCATGCTCACGACCTTCAACGAGGTCGACATGTCGGCCGTGATCGGCCTCCGCGAGAGGCGGCGCGAGTCCTTCCGAAAGCGGCACGGCGTCGACCTCGGCTTCATGCCCTTCTTCGCGAAGGCGGTCGTCGGCGCGCTCCGCGCCTTCCCGCTCCTGAACGCGGAGGTGGACGGCGACGAGATCGTGGTGAAGGAGCACTACGACCTCGGCATCGCCGTCTCGACCGACGAGGGGCTCGTCGTCCCCGTCGTGCGCGACGCCGACCGCAAGAGCTTCGCCGAGCTCGAGGCCGAGATCGAGGAGCTCGCGCGCCGCGCGCGCGAACGGCGCCTCACGCTCGCCGACCTCTCGGGCGGGACGTTCACGATCACGAACGGCGGCGTCTTCGGCTCGCTCCTCTCGACGCCGATCCTGAACCCGCCGCAGGTCGGCATCCTCGGCATGCACCGCATCCTCGAGCGGCCGGTGGCCGTCGCGGGGCGCGTCGAGATCCGCCCGATGATGTACGTCGCCCTCACCTACGACCACCGGGTCGTCGACGGCCGCGAGGCGGTGCAGTTCCTCGTGCGGGTGAAGGAGCTGGTCGAGGACCCGACGGCGCTCCTCCTCGAGGGTTAGCGCGGGGTCAGGCGCGGACGTCGAGCGGCAGCTCGGCGAGCGACCGAAGGAAGCCCGGGAACGAGACGGCGACGGCTTCGAAGCCCTCGACGGCGACGGGTCCATCGAGAAGGAGCGCGAGCACGGCGAACGCCATCGCGAGCCGGTGGTCGCCCCGGGCCGAGACGGAGCCGCCCGGAAGCCGGCGGCCCCCCTCGATGCGGAGCCCGTCGGGCAGCTCCTCGACCCGCGCCCCGAGCTTCGCGAGCTCCTGGCCGAGCGAGCGGATCCGGTCCGTCTCCTTCACGCGCAGCTCGGCCGCGTCCCGCACGACGCTCGTACCGCAGGCGGCGAGGGCGGCGACGGCGAGGGCGGGGATCTCATCGATGAGCCGCGGCACGAGATCGCCTCCGACCTCGAACGGCCGCAGGCGCTCGGGCCCCGTCACGGTGACGTCCGCGACCGGTTCGCCGCCGACCTGCCGCTCGGCCCGAAGGTGCACCTCCGCCCCCGCCGCCTTCAGCACCTCGAGAAGGCCCGCGCGCGTCGGGTTGACGCCCACGCCGCGGACCGTCGCGCGGGCGCCGGGGACGACGGCCGCCGCAACGAAGAAGAAGGCCGCCGCCGAGAGGTCGGCCGGCACCGTCACGCAGGCGGCCCTCAGCATCCGCCCGCCCTCGACGGCGACCGCGACCGTGCCGTCGGGCAGGAGCTCGCGCTCGACCGGCGCGCCGAAGGCGGCCAGCATGCGCTCGGTGTGGTCGCGCGAGGCCGTGGGCTCGAGGACGACCGTGCGCCCCGAGGCCTGGAGGCCGGCCAGAAGCACGGCCGACTTCACCTGCGCGCTCGCCACGGGCGACCGCCAGGCGACGGCCCGAAGGCGCCCGCCCCGGACCGTGAGGGGCGCGAGCTCCCCTCCCCGTCGCCCGCGGATCTCGGCGCCCATTGCGCGAAGCGGGGCCACGACGCGCAACATCGGCCGCCTCCGGAGCGAGTCGTCGCCCGTCAGGCGGAAGGCGCCGGGCCGGCCGGCGAGGAGCCCGAGTCCGAGCCGCATCGTCGTGCCGGAGTTCCCGCAGTCGACGGTCGGAGTCCCGTTGGGCGAACCGGCGGCCTCCGCCTCCCGGGCGCCGGGCGCCCCCGTGATGCGCCAGACGGCGCCCGTGCCGGCGTGGCCGTCCTCGTCGCAGTCTGTGATCCGGACCTCCGCCCCGGCGGCGCGGGCGAGGGCGAGAGAGCGCCGCGTGTCGCCGGCGTCGAGGGGGTTCGCGACCACGGTCGTCCCCCGGGCGAGCGCCCCGAGGAGGACGGCCCGGTGGGTGATCGACTTGTCGCCCGGAACCGCGGGCGCCGCGTCGAAGGCGGAGGGCCCCGCGCCATTCCGGCGGCGCGCCGCGAGGACGATCGTCACCGCGCCCAGCCCCGCTCTTCCGCGATGCGACGGCGGGCCGCGTTGCCGGCGGCGAAGGCCGCCTCGAGCGCGCCGCCTTCGCCCGCCGAAAGCGCCCGGCCGAGGTCGGCGAGCCGCTCGCGCAGGTGCTCGAGCGCGGGGGCGAGCTCCCCCGCGTTCGCGAAGAGGGCGTCCGTCCAGATGCGCGCGGGGCTGGCCGCAAGGCGCGTCATGTCGCGCAGCCCGCCGCCCGCGAGGCGCGCCGCCCAGGGTTCCTCCGCGACGGTCGCGGCCAGGGCGAGGGCGACCACCTGCGGGAGCTGGGAGGCGAAGGCGACGGCGCGGTCGTGCGCCTCCGGCGTGAGCCAGACGGGCTCGGCGCCCACGTCGCGCGCGAGCTCCGCAGCCGCCCGCCCTCCGGGCGTCCTCTGGGCCGCCTGCGGGTCGGGGTCGGCCAGGACCCAGACGGCGCCCTGGAAGAGATCGGCCCGGGCCTCGTCGAGGCCCGCCCCTTCCCGGCCCGCCATGGGGTGGCCGCCGACGAAGGCGGGCCGCCCCGCGCCCCGCTCGGCGAGCGCCGCTTCGGCCCACCGCGCGACGGGCCGCTTCACGCCCGCCACGTCCGTCACGAGCACCCCCGTCCCGGCGGCCGAGACGGCTTCGCGAAGCCGCTCGGCCAAGGCGGAGAGCGGGACGGCGAGGACGACGACGGCCGAGACGGCCCCTCCGCCCGCCGCGGGCCGGCCCCCGGGCTCCGGTGGCGAGCCGCCTTCAAGGGCGGCCGCGATCGAGGGCGCCCACTCGTCCGCCGCCCCGGCTCGCACGGCGGCCTCGGCCCCGGCCGCCTCCCGCCCGACGGCCACGACGCGCCACCGGCCGGAGGCGCGCGCCGCCAGGCCGAGCGAGCCCCCGACGAGCCCCGGCCCCACGACGACGAGGCGCCTCATCTTCGGCTCGGCAGGGCGCCGGGCTGCGCCACCTCGCGGCCGACGGCCCGCGCCACGCGACGGAGGCCCGACATGAGCCCGGCGAACTCACCGGGCGTGAGCGACTGCGCGCCGTCGGAGAGGGCGCGAGCCGGGTCCGGGTGCACCTCGACGAGGAGCCCGTCGGCGCCCGCGGCGACGGCGGCGAGCGCCATCGGCGCCACAAGCCGCGCCGAACCCGTGCCGTGGCTCGGGTCGACGACGACCGGGAGGTGCGTCCAGAGTTTGAGGAGCGGCACCGCGTTGAGGTCCAGCGTGAAGCGGGTCGCCGTCTCGAACGTGCGGATCCCCCGCTCGCAGAGGACGACCTCTTCGTTTCCGGCGTCGAGAACGTATTCCGCCGCGAGGAGCCACTCCTCGACGGTCGCGCCGGGGCCGCGCTTCAAGAGCACGGGGCGGCCGACCCGCCCGACGGCCTGCAGGAGCGGGTAGTTCTGCATGTTGCGCGCCCCCACCTGGAGCATGTCGGCGTAGCCGGCGACGAGCGGCACCGTCTCGGGGCTCAGGACCTCGGTGACGACGGGGAGGCCCGTCGCCTCGCGCGCCTCGGCGAGGAGCCTGAGCCCCTCCTCCTCGAGCCCGTGGAAGCTGTAGGGGGATGTGCGCGGCTTGTAGGCCCCGCCCCTCAGCATGACCGCCCCCGCCTCCCGCGCCGCGCGGGCCGTCTCGAGGATCTGCTCGCGGCTCTCGACCGAGCAGGGCCCGGCCGCGACGACGACCTCGTCTCCGCCGAACGCGACGCCCCCCACGCGCACGACGGTCGGCTCGGGGTGGAAGGCCCGGCTCACGCGCTTGAACGGGTGGCGGACGGCGACGACCCGCTCGACGCCGGGGAGCGTCTCGAGCCCCAGGTCGGCGACGTCGGCCGGCCGGTCGCCGATCGCGCCGACGATCGTCCGCTCCCGCCCGCGCGAGACGTGCGGCGTGAACCCGAGCTCGCGCAACCTCTCGGCCACGGCGGCGATCTCCTCCTCGAGCGCCCCGGGCCGCATGACGACGACCATCGCCACCCCTCCCCCGGGGCCGGCCGGGCGGCCGGCCCCGAAACGAAAACGACCTCGCGTCCCCGAAGGGACGGAGGTCGTCC
>JADGHG010000125.1 GCA_019689585.1 Clostridia bacterium | reverse complement strand
AATATGTGTAAAAGAGACCGCCGCCGACGCGCGCCGGCTCGGAAGAACCGACCGGGAGCGGCTCGGCCGGCGGCGGCGGGGCGGCCGGCGCCGGCGGGGCGGCCGGCGCCGGCTCCGGGGCTCGGACGGCCTCCGCCGGGCGGGCCGGCTCCGGCTCGTCCTCGATCTCGCACTTCCCTTGGAAGAGCGCGCCTTGGTCGACCCGCAGCTCGCGCGTGCGGATGAAGTCGCCGAAGACGCGCGCCGTCGGCCGGAGGTGGAGCTTTCGACCCGCGACCACGTTTCCATAGACGGTCCCGGCGATGACGACCTCGAGGGCGCGGATGTCGCCCGCCACCTCGCCCGTCGGGCCGACCTCGGCCGCGCCGTCGGTGACGATCCCGCCGACGACGCGGCCCTCGACGCGGATCACCCCGTCCTTGGACCCCGTCACCTGTCCCTGGACGCGCGTCTCGCGGGCGATGACCGTCTCGCTCCGCGGCCGGCGCCCGCGCCAGTTCACTCGCCCATCGCGCCGGCCCTCAGGCCTGGCGCTCGGATTGGGCGAGCGAGAGGAAGCCGCGCGCGTTCGCGAAGATCGGGTCGTCGAGGAGCGTCGCCGACGGGTGCAGCGCCTTCAGCTGGGGGAACATCGCCTGGCCGCCGCCTCCCGCCACGAAGAGCGCGTCGAGGAAGTCGAGCCGGTCGTCCCAGGCGCGTCGGATCTGGTCGACGAGGCGCGCCCCGAGCCCCTCGAGCTCGCGCGTCATCATGTCGCGCACGTCGTAGCGCCGGCCTTTCACCATGAGCGCCCCCGAGGCGCCGAGGGCCGACTCGACCATGCTGTCGGGCACGAGCACGCCCGTCTCCTCGCTGACGGACCGCGCCACGCCCTCGATCGCCGTGCCGACCCCGCCGTCCGCGCTGCCCGAGCGGGCCTCGTCGGGCACCGGCCCGACCGGCGTGAGGTTCAGGAGGAGGTAGTCGGTCGTGCGGTACCCCACGTCGATGAGCCCGACCGGTCCCTGCGTGGCCGAGGCGCCGTCGCCGGCCGCCGTCACGTACGCGCCGACGGCCTGCGCGTACACCTTGACGTCGCGGATGTGGACGTAGCCGCCGCCGTCGCGGCCGACCTGGATCCAGGCCCTCTGGCCGGCGAGCTGCTGCTGCAGGCGGCGACGTTCGTCCGCCTGGAAGAAGGCGAAGAGCGGAAGCCCGAGGGCGAGGTCGACGTCGGCCGTCTCCGGTTGGGCGACGCCGAGGACGCCGAGGGCCGAGAGCACGAGCCGGCCGTAGTCGCGCCGGCCCGAGCTGGTGAGATCCCAGCTGCGCACGCCGTTTGAAAGGAGCGCCGCCTCGCCGACGAGGAAGCGGCTCTCCGTGCCGTCGGCCTGGCGGACCGTCACCTCGTGGCCGGGCCCGGCCACGCCGATCGAGCTGGCGAGGCGGCCGAACCCGGGCCCCTGCGCGACGACCGAGGGGAACCAGGCCCGCCGGCCCGTGTCGGCCACCGCCTTCGTATACCCGTATCCGACGTCGACGCTGACGAGCATAAAGCGATCTCCCCCTCTACTCTGCGACCGGCCCCTCGAGACGGCGCTAGTCCGCGCGCCAAGGGCCCCCTCCGGCGCCGTCTCCCGCGCGCGGCAGCCGACGCAGGGGGACACGTTTCGCGGTTACGTTCGCGCCGCCCGCGGCACTTCCTGCCATGGGCGCGGGCGCCCCGGCCCCTAGCCGCGGGCCGGGGCGCCGCCTGTCCGGGCGAGGCGCTCGCGGTCCTCGAGCTCGCGGATCATGTCGCGCAACAGGGCCGCCCGTTCGAACTCCAGCTGGCGGGCCGCCTCGCGCATCTCGCGGCGCAGCTTCTCGACGACCTTCGGGATCTGGCGGACCGGCACGTCGCCCAAAGCGTGCTCGGCGAGGAAGCGGTCGTCGCGCGTGACCGAGCGGCTCATCTCGATGACGTCGCGCACGGCTTTGACGATCGTCTGGGGCGTGATCCCGTGGGCCTCGTTGTACGCCTTCTGGATGCGTCGGCGCCGCTCCGTCTCGTCGATCGCCGCCCGCATCGAGCCCGTGACGCGGTCGGCGTACAGGATCACCTTGCCCTCGGCGTTGCGCGAGGCGCGGCCGATCGTCTGGATGAGGCTCCGCTCCGAACGCAGGTAGCCTTCCTTGTCGGCGTCGAGGATGCAGACGAGGCCGACCTCGGGCAGGTCGAGGCCTTCCCGCAGGAGGTTGATGCCGACGAGGACGTCGAAGCGGCCGAGGCGCAGGTCGCGGATGATCTCCATGCGCTCGAGCGTCTCGACGTCGGAGTGCATGTAGCGCACGCGCACGCCCGCTTCGCGCAGGTAATCGGAGAGCTCCTCGGCCATCTTCTTCGTCAGGGTCGTGACGAGCACGCGCTGGTTCCGCCGCACGCGGTCGTGGATCTCGCGCAGGAGGTCGTCGATCTGGCCTCGCGTCGGCCGCACCTCGATCTCGGGGTCGACGAGGCCGGTCGGCCGGACGATGAGCTCGACCACGCGCTGGCTCCGCTCGAGCTCGTACGGGCCCGGCGTGGCCGAGACGTAGAGAGTCTGGCCGACGCGCGCCTCGAACTCGGCGAACGTGAGCGGCCGGTTGTCGAGGGCCGAGGGCAGGCGGAACCCGTAGCGGACGAGCTCGAGCTTGCGCGAGCGGTCGCCTTCGTACATGCCCCCGATCTGCGGGATCGTCTGGTGCGACTCGTCGATGATGCAGAGGAAGTCGGGCGGGAAGAAGTCGAGGAGCGTGTAGGGCGGCTCGCCCGGCCGGCGGCCGGTCAGGTGGCGGCTGTAGTTCTCGATGCCGTTGCAGTAGCCGACCTCGCGCATCATCTCGACGTCGTAGCGCGTCCTCTGCTCGAGCCGTTGCGCTTCGAGGAGCCGGCCCTCGGCCCGGAGCTCGGCGAGGCGCTCCCGGAGCTCGGCCTCGATCGAGGCGATCGCGCGCTCCATCTTCTCCGGCGAGGTGAGGTAGTGGCTCGCCGGGTAGATCGCCACATGGCGCGTCTCGGCGAGCACTTCGCCCGTCAGGGGGTCGAATTCGAGAAGCCGCTCGATCTCGTCGCCGAAGAGCTCGACGCGCACGGCGCGGTCGCTCGAGCCGACCGGCTGGATCTCGATCACGTCGCCCCGCACGCGGAAGCGGCCGCGGTCGAGGTCGAGCTCCGTCCGCTGATACTGGAGGTCGACGAGGCGGCCGACGATCTCGCGGCGCGGCTTCTCCATGCCCGTGCGCAGCGAGAGGACGAGCGAGCTGTAGTCCTCGGGCGAGCCGAGGCCGTAGATGCAGGAGACGCTCGCGACGATGACGACGTCGCGCCGCTCGAAGAGCGCCATCGTCGCCGAGTGGCGCAGCTTGTCGATCTCGTCGTTCCGGAGGGCGTCCTTCTCGATGTAGGTGTCGGTCGCGGCGATGTAGGCCTCGGGCTGGTAGTAGTCGTAGTAGGAGACGAAGTACTCGACGGCGTTCTCGGGGAAGAACTCGCGGAACTCGCCGCAGAGCTGGGCCGCGAGCGTCTTGTTCGGCGCGATGACGAGCGTCGGGCGCTGGAGGCGCTCGATGACCCACGACATGACGGCCGTCTTGCCGGAGCCGGTGACGCCGAGCATCGTGACGTCCTTCGCGCCCGACTCGAAGGCGGCCACGATCTCCTCGACGGCCTTCGGCTGGTCCCCGCTCGGGGAGAAGGGGGCGTGGACGCGGAACTCGGGCAGGCCGCCTCACCCCGTCCCGATTATACCGGCGGGCACCCCGGCGCCTGGACGGCCGCGGGGGCTGCGCCTTGCGACGCAGCCCCCGCGGGCCGGGCGCTCCGGCTCGGGCCGTAGGCCGGCCGGCGCCGACCCCCCGGCGGCGCCGGCCGGCGCTTCCGCCTCGAAGGCGGCCTTACGCCGCCACGCCCGGGCCTCCGGCCTCGCGCCGGCCGAACGGCCGCACGGGCAGCACCTCGCGCCCGTTCACCTCGTTGATCACCTCGGCCGCCGACGTGTAGAAGGCGATGATGGCCGTGACGAGCCCGACGTAGCCGCCGATCGTCGTGAAGCCCTCGACCCCGAAGCTGCCGAGCGCAAGGAGCACGAAGGTCACCCAGAGGGCTAGGAACACGAGCTGGACGGCCATGTTGAGCCGGAACGTGCCGAGCCACATGTAGAACGTGAAGACGCCCCAGACGAGCAGGTACCATCCCAAGAAGCCGCTTGTGGCCCGGCCGTCGAAGAGGTGGAAGAACAGGGCCAGCGAGACCCAGAAGGCGCCGTACGAGAAGAACGCGACCGTCCCGAAGGTGTTGCCGCGCGGGTATTCGAGCACGCCGGCGACGAGCTGGGCGAGCCCGCCGTAGGCGAAGGCGAGGGCGAGCACGAGCCCGATGTCATCCGCCGTGTACCAGCCGGCGTTGATCATGCTGAGCATCCAGGTCGTGAACGCGAACCCGGCGAGCCCGAGCGGAGCCGGATTCGCCAGCTTTCCCGACACCGGCCATTCCTCCTCGCGATCGAGCGCTGACTTTCACACATTTCCGGCCACGCCGCAAAAAAGCCTCCCCCCGGCGCACCCCTCCCCCCGGGCCCGAGCC
>JADGHG010000124.1 GCA_019689585.1 Clostridia bacterium | reverse complement strand
CCGGCCACCTGGAACCACGACATCGCGAGCCCCGGCCGCCGGCCGGAGTGGGCGTGCACGGCGTGCTGGGCGTCCGGGTGGAAGGCGGACGAGCCGAGCCCGCAGACGGCCGCGCCGACGACGATGAGCCCGTACGAGCCGAGGGTGCCGGCGAAGCCGACGAGCGCGATGCCGACCGCGTTCGTGACGAGCCCGACCGGCATGAGGTAGTGCGCGTGGACGCGGTCGGCCACGTGGCCCCAAAGGGGTTGGAAGAGGGCGTTGCTCACGCTCGTCGCGAGCCAGATGGCGCTCAAGGCCGCGTACGACCAGTCGTGCGTCGCCGAGTAGAGGAGGAGGAGCGCCGGGATGCAGCCGCTCACGAGGTCGGTGACGAGGTGGCCGAAGCTGAAGAGGGCGACCCGCCGGCTCACGGGGTCGCGACCTGCCGCGCCGTCGGCCCGCCCTCCCGGGCGAGCCGCTCCCCGACTTCACCGGCCCTCCGATCCTCACCGGCCCCGGCGAGGCTCAGCGCGAGCGCGAGGTAGAGCTCGGCCGAGAAGAGGAGCGGGATGATCGCGGCGTGGAGCATCGCAGCCGGCACGCTCATCCCGCTCCGGACGACGACGAGCCCCGAGAGCGCCTGCAGCACGCCGAACGCGAGGGCCCAGGCCGCCGCGCGCGGAAGCTCCGGCCGCTCCCGGCCGAAGGGTCGGGCCATGCGCCAGGTCGCGACGAGGGCGACGAGGAGGAGCGCGACGAGGAGCCGGTGGACGAACTGGGGGAACTCGGGCGAGCCCCAGGCGGGGACGAAGGGCCCCGGGCAGAGGGGCCAGCCGGCGCAGAACGAGCCGTCGTGCCGCACGTACGCGCCCGAGTAGATCACGGCGAACGTGTAGGCGAGGAGAAGCCAAGCTGCGCGGGCCAGCGCCCGCTCCGCCGCGCTCGGCGCGCGGGCCTCGGGTGCGCCGGGAGCGTCCCCGTCCCGCGCGCCCGTGCCCGGACGCCCGCGCCCCCCTTCGGCGTACGCGCTCACCGCGAGCAGGAAGACGCCCGAATACGCGAGGAGCGAGATCCCGAAGTGCGTGGCGAGAAGCGCCGTCGGCTGAGGCCAGACGACGGCGGCGGCGCCGATCGCCGCCTCGCCGAAGAGAAAGGCGACCGCCAGGGCGGCGAACCAGCGGTTGCGGGCCTTCGGCCCCGGGTGGCGCCAGGCGAGCGCCGCGAGCGCCACGACCGCGACCGTGGCGATCGATGTGACGGCGCGGTGGCTCCACTCGACGAGCGCGTGGACGTCCATGAGCGGAAGCAGCCGACCGTGGCAGAGCGGCCAGGTGGCGCCGCAGCCCTCGCCCGAGCCCGTGTTGGTGACGAGCGCCCCCATCACGAGCACGAGGTACATGGCGCCGACCGCGACCACCGACAGCCGGCGCAGGGCCATCGGCCTTCGCCTCCCCGCGGGTGACGTGGCTATGATACCACCGAGGGGTGCGAGGGCCTGTGCGCCCGGACATGGGCGTGACGCCCGAGGGCGTCGTCGACGTGAGGGAGCTCGAAGCCACCCGTGGCGCCGAGCGCGCGCTCACGTGGTCTCCGCGGGCGGGCGTGGCCCGCGGCTACGAGCCGATGCGCATCGAGCCCGGCAACGAGCTCGCGGTGCGGCTCGTCGGGCTGGGCGGCTCGGTCGAGGCGCAGGTCTCGGGCGTCGTCCGCGTCGTCTTCCCCTGCGACCGCTGCCTCGAGCCGGCCGAGTCGGCACTCCGGGTGCGGTTCACGGAACGGTTCGCCGAGCCGGACGTCTTCGCGCGCATGCCGGCGCCGGTCCGCGAGGGCGAAGAGGACGGCGTCACGTGGTCGCCGATCGAGGACCACGCCATCGACCTCTTCCCGGCCCTTCTGCGGAGCCTCCTTCTCGCGGCGCCGGCGAAGCACCTCTGCCGTCCGGGCTGCCTCGGGCTCTGCCCCGTCTGCGGAAAGGACCTGAACGAGGGCCCCTGCGCCTGCCGGCGGGAGCGGGGCGACCCTCGCCTCGAGGCGCTCGCCGACGTCCTGCGCGACCTCCCCGACGCGGACGCCCCGTGAGGCGAGGCCGCACGGATGGCCGCGGGCGGCGATGGGCCGCCCGTCCGGCCGTCCGGGTCCTCGTCGCCCTGGCGCTGGCCTTCCTCCCCGCCTGCGGCGTCCTGCCGAGCCCGCAGCCCTTCGCCTCGGGCGAAGCGCCCTCCGAAGCCGGCGCGAGCGACCGTGCCGAGCAGCAGAGCGCCGAGCCCTTCCTCCTCGACGGCCCGCACGCCCGCGACTTCGCGCTTTCCGCCATCTCGCGCGCGCGCGAGCGCGTCGATCTCGAGCTCTACGAGCTCGGCGACCCCGAGCTCGTCGCGGCGGTCGTAGGCGCCGAAGGGCGCGGCGTCGCCGTGCGCGTCATCCTCGACGCCACGGAGGACTACAGCCGGAAGAGCCTAGGCGAGCTCGAGGCGGCCGGCGTGCCCGTGAAGGCGTTCCGGGTCCCGGGCGGCATCGACCACGTGAAGCTCCTCGTCGCGGACGGCGCCGTCCTCTTCGGCGGCGTCAACTGGGGGCCGCGGAGCTGGGAGAACCACGACTTCGACCTCGCCTGGCCCGGGGCGCCGGGGACGCCGCCCCCGCCCGCCGAGCTCCTCGGCCACGTGGGGCGCGACTGGTCGGCCGACCGGCCGACCGACCGCGAGGACGGGCCCGTCGTCTACGCCGACGGGCACATCGCGCAGGCGGTCCTCGCCGCCGTCGCGGGCGCGGAGAAGGCGATCGCGATCCTGGCCGCCGACCTGAGCGACCGCGACACGCTTCAGGCCCTCGCCGCGGCCGCCGCGCGGGGCGTGCGCGTGACGGCCGTCGTCTCCTCGCAGGAGAAGGCGACCCGCGAGGCCGCCCGGTGGCTAGGCGACCGGGGCGTCCCGATCCGCTACTACCGCGGTCCCGCGACGCTCCACGCGAAGGTGCTCGTCGTCGACGAGCGCGTCGTCGTCCTGGGGAGCGCGAACTTCTCCTACCACGCCTACCACGCCAACCACGAGCTCGCCGTGCGCCTTATCGCCCCGGGCCTTGCGCGCGCGCTCGCCGACGACGCCCGTCGCCTCTGGCGGACGGGGCGGGAGCCGTAGGTTCAGCCGCCGCCCGGCGGAGCGCCGTGCGGTGACGCCGGCCCTCGTCCGACGAGGCCCTTACCTTCCGTCCGGAGGATGGAGAGGAGCCGTTCGCGGTCGTTCAGCTCGGGGTTCTCGAGGACGCGCTCGAGGAGGGCGGCGAGCGCCGCCCCGACGGCGGGGCCGGGAGGCGTCCCCAGGATGCGCATGACGTCGTGGCCGTCGACGGCCAGGTCAGGGACGCGGAGGGCCGTCGTGCGGGCGAGCTCGTCTCGAAGCCGCGCGCGGAAGGCCAGGAAGGCGTCGTAGGCCGACGCCACGTGTGCGCCGCCCGTGCCGACCATGTCGGCGAGCTTCAGGTCGAGGAGGTCCTCGAGCCCGTCGGGCCCGAGTTCGGCAAGCAGCCGGCGCATTCCGCGCGGCCCCATGTCGAAGGCGAACATGTGACGCCGCACAAGCCGTGCGACGCGGTCGGCGAGGGGAGCCGGAAGCTTGAGACGCCGGGCGGCGAGGCGGACGATCTCGGCTCCCAGCGCGTCGTGGCCGAAGAAGTGCGCCCGCCCCACGGGGTCGAGCTCCCGGACGTACGGCTTGCCGGCGTCGTGGAAGAGGGCCGCCCAGCGCACGGCCGGACGCGGCGGCGAAAGGGCGACGACCTCGAGCGTGTGCTCGAGAAGCGGCACGCGGTGGTACTCGCCGTCCGGCGGAAGGCCGATCATCGGCACAAGCTCCGGCAGCACGACGGACGCGAGGCCCGAGTGGAAGAGAAGCGCAAGCCCCGAGGCGGCGCCAGAGCCGGGGGCGAGGAGGAGCCGTTCGATCTCGGGCGCCACCCGTTCGGCCGCGATCTCGTGGAGCCTCTCGGCGTGCACGGCGAGCGCCAGGGCCGTCTGCTCCTCGAGGCGGAACCCGAGCTCGGCCGCAAGACGGACGGCGCGGAGGAGCCGAAGGCCGTCTTCGGCGAAGCGGCGGCCGGGCTCGCCGACCGTCCGCACGAGGCGCCGCCTTAGGTCGGCGCGGCCTCGGTACGGGTCGACCCAGAGGCCGTCGGGGTAGCGGAGCGCCATGGCGTTGATCGTGAAGTCGCGCCGGGCGAGGTCGGCCCGCACGTCGGCCACGTAGCGCACCTCGGCCGGCCGGCGGGCGTCCTCGTAGCGGCCCTCCGTGCGGAAGGTCGTCACCTCGACCGTCGCGCCCGGGAGGAGGACGGCGACCGTGCCGAAGCGCTCCCCGACGGTGACGGCCGTCCAGCCGTGCCGGCGCGCGAGGTCCGCGACCGCCTCGGGCGGCAAGTCGCTCGCCAGGTCGAAGTCGCGGGGCTCCCGGCCGAGCGCCAGGTCGCGGACCGCGCCGCCCACGAGGTAGACCTCGGGCGTACGCTCGGCCAGCGCCCGGGCGAGCGTCGCGACGGCGCAAGGCAGGCGGAGCGCCACGGCGAGGCCTCCCGCCCCCAGGCTACCCGCCCGCGGCCTCGCCTTGTGGGCCGCCCCCCGCTTTGGGAG
>JADGHG010000017.1 GCA_019689585.1 Clostridia bacterium | reverse complement strand
GGGGGCTGGGGGGCGGGGTTTTGTGTATAACACACACCATTTTTAGATGAGGGCTGGGCGGGGGACAAGCGACCGCGGGTGGCCGGGAGGGGTGGAGCTGCCGGCCGGAATCGAACCGGCGACCTTCTCCTTACCATGGAGATGCTCTACCGACTGAGCTACGGCAGCAGGACGCCGGCCGGGGCAAAGGGCGGGCCGGCCCGCCTCTAGATAAACGCGGCGCCGGCCGAAGCCGGCGCGGAAACTGGTTGCGGGGGCAGGATTTGAACCTGCGACCTCCGGGTTATGAGCCCGACGAGCTACCAGACTGCTCTACCCCGCGTCGTCGCCTGCGATTCTACGACGCCCCGCCGCCGCTGTCAAACCTGGTGGAGAGGGGAGGATTCGAACCTCCGAAGGGAAGACCCAACGGTTTTACAGACCGCCCCGTTTGGCCGCTTCGGTACCTCTCCGCAACCGCTCGCCCTGGAGCTGGCGGACGGGCTCGAACCGTCAACCTTCCGCTTACAAGGCGGATGCTCTGCCGTTGAGCTACGCCAGCCGGTCGTCCGCCCGCCGCGCGCTCCGGCGCGCCTGCGACTATAGCACAGGCCGCGCGGCGCGGGCAACGGCGCGCGCTCACAGCCGACCGCCCTCGCCGGCCGATGCGCCGCGGGCGCGCGCCGAGCCGCCGCCCGGGCGCTCGGCCCCTTCGTCGGCCAACACCCCGAGCCGGCGCGCGAGCCACGGCGTCGTCGAGGCCTGGCCGAGGACGGTCGCCGCGACGGCCATGAAGACGCTCCCCTGGACGAGGTGGGCGCCGGGGACCCCCTCCGCCACGAGGATGCCGGCGAGGGCGGCCGGGATGACGCCCGTCTCCCGCACCCACATGAGGAAAGCCAGCTCGCGCCCCTGCCAGCGGGCGGCGCGGTCGGGCCAGGCGGACGCGAGCACGGTAAGCGGCCGGGCGACGAAGACGAGGCAGGCGGCGAGGCCGAGGAAGGGCAGGAAGCGGGCGAGAAGGAGCGGCAGGTCGAGCGAGGCGCCGAGGATCTCGAAGATCAGCATGCGCAGCGCCAAAGCCGCCACTCCCAGCACGGTGCCGTGGACCTCCTCGTGCCCGGGCGCGGCGCGCATTCCGAAGCGGTCCTTGTTGCCGACGACGACCCCGGCCGCGAAGACGGCCATGAAGCCGCTTGCACCCGCGAGCTCGGCCGCCGTGTAGGCCGCGATGACGGCGACGAGCGACACGATCGGCCCGGACTCGCTGCGTTCGAAGATGCGCGGGAACGGGCTGCCGTGCGCGACCGAGGCCGCGGCCAGGTAGCCGGCGAGAAGCCCGATGAGAAGGCCGCCGGCGAGGAGCCAGACGAAGCGCAGGGCGAGCTCGCCGGCCCCGAGCCCGCCCGAGCTGAGGACCGCGACGAGCGCGAGGACGAGGACGGCGCCCGTCGCGTCGTTGAAGGCCGACTCGGCGCGGGCCGCCTCCGCGAGCCTCGGCCTCACGCGGATCTGACGCAGGACCGGGATGATCGTCGCCGGGTCGGTCGGCGCGAGGACCGAGGCCAGGAGGAAGGCGGGAAGCCAGGCCAGGCCGAGCAAGGCGTGCGCCGCGACGCCGACGACGGCCGCCGTCACGACCACCCCGAGCGTGGCGAGCAGCGCGACCGTGCGCCAGACGCCGGCGAAGACGGCCAGGTCGACCTCGCGGCCGCCCTCGTAGAGCATGAAGGCGGCGCCGAAGGTGAGGATCAAGGCAGCCGTCCCTTTCGAGTCCGAGAGGTCGACCGCGCCGAGGCCCGACGGGCCGAGGGCGACGCCGGCGAGGAGGAAGAGCGCGACGTCGGGCACGCGCACAAGCCGCGCCGCCTCGCCGGCCAGAAGCCCGGCGAGGAAGAGGATCCCGAACTCGAGGAAGGCGTGGTCTGTGAGGGAGGCGGGCAACGGCGCGCCTAGTCGGCGTCCTCTCCGTTCTTGCGCGTCTCGAGGTACCGCTCGAGCTTGCGCTTCACGCGCTGCAGGGCGTTGTCGATCGACTTCACGTGGCGCTCCAGGCTGTCCGCGATCTCCTGATACGACTTGCCGTCGAGGTAGGCCATGAGCACGCGCCACTCGAGGTCCGAGAGGATCTCGCCCATCTTCTGCTCGATGTCGCCGAACTCCTCGCGGTGGATGACGAGGTCCTCGGGGTCGCTCACCTTCGCGCCCGAGATGACGTCGAGCAGCGTCCGGTCGGAGTCCTCGTCGTAGATGGGCTTGTTGAGCGAGACGTAGGAGTTGAGCGGGATGTGTTTCTGCCGGGTCGCCGTCTTGATGGCGGTGATGATCTGGCGCGTGACGCAGAGCTCGGCGAAGGCGCGGAAGGACGAGAGCTTGTCGGCGCGGAAGTCGCGGATCGCCTTGTAGAGGCCGATCATGCCCTCCTGGATGATGTCCTCGCGGTCGGCGCCGATGAGGAAGTACGAGCGCGCCTTCGCCCGCACGAAGTTCTTGTATTTGCCGATCATGTACTCGACCGCCAACGGATCGCCGCGGTGGGCCAGGCTTACGATCGCTTCGTCCGTCATCTCGTTGAAGTCGCGGCTCACGACATCCCGATCGACGGCCAAGCGACCTACCTCCCGTGCCGACCCGCAGGGTCCGGGGCCTGTCTCTGGCAAGCGGCGCTAGTATAGGTCAGCGCGCGGAGGCCGGTCAACGGCCCGCGCGGCGCTGCCGGAGCGCTTCATAGAGCATCACGGCCGCGGCGACGGCGGCGTTCAGCGACGCCACCCGACCCGCCATCGGGATGCGGACGAGCCCGTCGCAGGCGGCGCGCAGGGCGCGGGGCAGCCCCCGCCCCTCGCCGCCCACGACGATCGCCGCAGGCGCCCGCCAGTCGACCTCGGAGTAGAGGGCCGCCCCCTCCGGGTCGGCGCCCCAGGCCCAGACGCCGGCCGCCTGGAGCTCGCGGAGGGCGGCGCGCGCGTTCGCCACGACGGCGACCGGCAGGTGCAGGAGCGCCCCGGCCGAGGCGCGCACGGCGGCCGGCGAGACCGGGGCCGCGCGCCGGGCGGGGATGACGAGGCCGTGGGCGCCGGCCCCCTCGGCCGAGCGCGCGAGGGCGCCCAGGTTGCGGGGGTCCTCGAGGCCGGCCGCGAGCACCAAAAGCGGCGCCTCTCCCTTCGCGCGCGCCCGCTCCAGGATCGCCGCCACATCATAGGTCGGATACGGACGGACGATGACGACGACGCCCTGGTGGGGCACCCCGCCGACGAGAGCGGAGAGGGCGGCCTTGGAGGCGCGCCGTACGGGCACGCCCCGCCGTTCGGCCTCGGCCGCGAGCGCGACGAGCGCCCCGGAGGCGGAGGCCTCGTCGAGGTAGAGGGCTTCGCCGAGCCCGGCCGCAAGCGCCTCTCGCGCCGCCTCGCGGCCGGGGACGGCCGCCGTCTCGCGCCCGCGGCGGGCCGCCTCCTGGGCCCTCCGCCACGGGCTCGCCCGGGGGCGGCCGGGCCCCGGCCTCAGCTGCGCCACCGCCAGCGCGTGCCGCGCGGCGTGTCCTCGACGAGGACGCCGACCGACTCGAGGTCGTCGCGGATGCGGTCGGCGAGGTTCCAGTCGCGGGCCTGGCGGGCCTCGTCCCGCAACTGGAGGAGGATGCGCAGGAGCCGTTCGGCGCGGTCGTCCGCGCGGGGGGCGCGCGGCTCGGGCCCCCAGAGGCCGAGGAGGCCGCCGAGCTCGTCGAGCCGGGCGAGCGCCTCGCGCGCGCCTTCGGGCGCGCCCGGCGAGGCCGGTGCCCGGGCCGGCTCGGCCTCGCCGCCGACCCCGCCGGCCGCCTCTCCCCCGCCGCCCTCGCGGCCGACCGGGGCCCGCTCGGCTTCGCGCGCATGGAGCGCGGCGTTCGCCTGGCGCGCGAGGTCGAAGAGGGCGGCGAGCGCCAAGGGGGTGTTGAGGTCGTCGTCCATGGCGGCCTGAAAGCTCTCGGCCGCCCGCTGCGCCTCGCGGGCGAGCGGGGCCTCGGGGGCGGCCTGCGCCCGGCCGTCCGAGGGGGCGCCGCCTCCCGGCCGCATCTCTCCGCCCGGGCCGGCCGGGCCGGCCGCGGCGAGCGCCGCGAAGAGCGCCTCCCGCGCGTTCGCAAGCCGGCGCCAGGCCCGCTCGGCCTCGGCGAGTCCCTCCTCCGAGTACGCCATCGGCTTCCGGTAGTGGACCGAGAGGAGGAAGAGGCGCAGGGCTCCGGCCGGCACGCGGCCGCGCAGGTCGCGAAGCGCGACGATGTTTCCGAGGGACTTCGACATCTTCTCGTCCGCGATCTCGACCATGGCGTTGTGCAGCCAGAAGCGCGCGAGGGGCGCCTCGCCGGCGAAGCACTCGGACTGCGCCATCTCGTTCTCGTGGTGCGGGAAGACGAGGTCCTCGCCCCCCAGGTGCAGGTCGAAGCCGTGGCCGAGATAGGTGCGGGTCATGGCCGAGCACTCGATGTGCCAGCCGGGCCGCCCCGGGCCCCAGGGGCTCGGCCAGGCCGGCTCGCCCGGCTTGGCCGCCTTCCAGAGCGCGAAGTCGGCCGGGTGACGCTTGCGCTCGTCGACGCGCACGCGCGCGCCGGCCAGCATCTCTTCGAGCGAGCGGCCCGAGAGCCGGCCGTAGTCGGGGTCGCTCCGCACGTCGAAGTACACGTCGCCGTCGACCACGTACGCGTGGCCTTTCGCGACGAGCCCCTCGACGATCTCGATCATCTGCGGGATGTGGTCGGTCGCGCGCACGTAGAGGTCGACCTGGTCGAGGCCGAAGGCGCGCATGTTCTCGAGGTAGTCCTCGATGTAGCGCTCGGCGTACTGGCGGAAGGGCACGCCCTCCTGGCGGGCGCGCTCGATGATGCGGTCGTCGACGTCCGTGAAGTTGACGACGTAGCGGACGCGGTAGCCCTTCCGGCGCAGCCAGCGCACGAGCACGTCGCCGAGAAGCGCCGGCCGCAGGTGGCCGACGTGCGTGTAGTCGTAGACGGTCGGGCCGCAGGCGTAGACGCCGACCTGCTCCGGGTCGCGGGGGACGAACTCCTCGAGCGAGCGCGTCAACGTGTTGTAGAGCCTCATGGCGCTACCGTACCACGGCCTCCGTGCCCGGGCCCCGGCGCGCGACGAGGGCCACGGCCTGCGCGGCGACGCCCTCGCCCCGGCCGAGGGCGCCGAGCCCCTCGGGCGTCGTCGCCTTCACCGACACGCGGTCGACCGCCACCCCGATGGCGGCGGCGAGGCGTTCCCGCATCTCCGCGACGTGCGGGGCGAGGCGGGGCGACTCCGCGACGACCGTGGCGTCGACGTTCTCGGGCGCCCAGCCGGCCGCGCGCAGGAGCGCCGCGACCTCGGCGAGGAGGGCGAGGCTCGCGGCCCCCTCGTAGCGCGGGTCGTCGGGCGGGAAGTGGCGGCCGATGTCGCCCATGGCGGCGGCGCCGAGGAGCGCGTCGGCCACGGCGTGCGCGAGGACGTCGGCGTCGGAGTGGCCGAGAAGCCCCTTCTCGTGGGGGATCTCGACGCCGCCCAGGACCAGCCGCCGGCCTGCGGCGAAGCGGTGGAAGTCGACGCCGAAGCCGACCCGCACGTCGGAGGCCGGGGGCAGAAGCTCGGCGCGCGCCCAGGCGAGGTCTTCGGGCGTCGTCACCTTGCGCAGTCGCGGGTCCCCCGGGACGAGCGAGGGCGTCGCCTCCCCGGCCGCGCCCTCGCCCGCCGTGCGCCTTCGCGCCTCGAGGTAGGCCGCGACGAGCGTGAGGTCGTCGGTGAAGCGGGCGGCCGAACGCCGCGCCCAGGTGTGCGCCGCGCGCAGGAGCTTGGCCGAGAAGGCTTGCGGAGTCTGGACGAGCCGGAGCTCCTCGCGGTCGCAGGCGCCGCCGAAGGCGCCCCCAGGAAGGGTCCGCACGACCGTGTCGGCCGGCGGGAGGGCCGCGGCCGCCGCGCCATGGGCACAAGCCGCCGCGATCGTGCGCGCGAGGACCTCGTCGGGCAGAAACGGGCGCGCCGCGTCGTGGACGACGACGAGCGGCACCTCGCCGGGCACGAGCGAGAGGGCGCGGCGGACGCTCTCCTGGCGGTCGGCCCCGCCCGCCGCCCAGAGGACGGCCTCCTCCCGCGGGTGGCCCGAAAGCGCCGCGCGGAAGCGGGGAAGCGCCTCCGCGGGCGCCGCCACCACGGCCCGCTCGATGCGCCCCTTGGCGAAGAGCGCCGCGAGCGCGTGCCAGAGGAGCGGGCGGCCCGCGAGGTCGACGAGCGCCTTCGGGCCGCGGCCGCCCAGGCGACGTCCCCGCCCGGCCGCCGGGACGACGGCCCAGACGCTAATTGGCCTGCGCCACCGGCTGCCGGGCCTTGGCGAAGATCATGCGCCCGGCGTTCGTCTGGAGGACGCTCGTGACCTCCGTCTCGATCGTCTCGCGCACGTGCGCCTTGCCGCCCTCGACGACGACCATCGTGCCGTCCTCGAGGAAGCCGACGCCCTGGCCGTCCTCCTTGCCCTCCCGCACGACGTGCACGACGAGCTCTTCGCCCGGCAGGAGGATCGGCTTCAAGGCGTTCGCGAGCTCGTTCACGTTGAGGACCTCGACACCCTGGAGCTTCGCGACCTTGCTGAGGTTGAAGTCGTTCGTGAGGAGCTTCCCGCCGAGCTCCTTCGCAAGCAGGACGAGCTTCGTGTCGACGTCGTCGCCCGGCCGCGCCGGCACCTCGCGGTCGTCGATCAGGACGGGCACGCCGAGCCGGTCTTGAAGCTCGTTCAGCACGTCGAGACCGCGCCGGCCGCGTTGGCGCTTCAGGGGATCGGCGTGGTCGGCGATGCGCCTCAGCTCGTCGAGGACGAAGTTCGGCACGACGAGCGTGCCCTCGAGGAACCCGCTCTCGCAGAGGTCGACGATGCGGCCGTCGATGATGACGCTCGTGTCGAGGATCTTGTAGGACGGCTGCGCAGCCGGCGCCGGCGGCTCGGCCGCCTGGCCCCGGCCCGGGCGCCCCCGCCAGGCGAGGACGAGCGCGACCCAGTCGTCGCGCTTGCGGACGGCCACGGCCCAGCCGAGATAGCCGAGGAGCAGGCTCGCCGCCGTCGGGAGGTAGGCGCCGACGGTCGGCAGCGTGCCCAGGGAAGGGCCGAGGAGGAATGCGATGATGAGTCCGACGATGACGCCGAGCCCACCCCAGGCGATGTCGCCCGCCGGCACGCGGAAGAGCCGCCCCTCGAGCCAGCGCGTGAACTGGACGACGACGGACGCGATCGCCGGCGCGAGGAGGTAGAACACGACGAAGCCGGCCAGGGTGGCGGCCGTGACGAAGGCCGCCATCTGCACGCCGTCCATCACGACGGAGAAGCCCTGAAGGAGGAGGAGCCACTCGAAGCTGGCGTAGTAGGCCAACACGGCGCCGAGTACGGCGATGACGAGCCGGATGACCCGTTGCACCCTCGCGTCACCCCCTCCCCGTGCCAGTCGGCGCCCTTCATTATGCCACCCGCAAGGGGCGCACGGCCGCGCGCCACGGGGCGCAGCGAGGCGAGGGGGAAGGCCGGGCGGCCGTCAGGCCGTCGACGGCGTGGGGATGGCGCTTTCGACCATCGCGAGCGCCTCGCGCTCGTCCACGCAGCAGGCGAGGGCGATCTCGCTCACGAGGATCTGGCGGGCGCTCTCGAGCATCTTGCGCTCGCCGGTCGAGAGCCCCTTCTCGCGGTCGCGCATCACGAGCGTGCGGACGACCTCCGCCACCTCGCGCACGTCTCCCGTCTTGAGCTTCTCGGCGTTCGCGCGGTAGCGCCGGTTCCAGTTCGAGGCCGGCTCGGGCTCGGCGTCGTTGCTGAGGATCTCGCGCACCTCGTCCCAGGCCTCGCGGGGCATGACCTGGCGCAGCCCGACCTCCTCGACGCCGTCGACCGGGATGAGCACCTGCATGTCGCCCACCGGGAGCCGCATGACGTAATACCGGTTCGAACGGCCGAGGATCTCGCGCTCCTCGATCGCCTCGATCACGCCCGCCCCGTGCATCGGGTAGACCACGCGGTCGCCCACTCGAAACTCCACGGGCCACCTCCGTCCACGCGCGGTCCTTACATTATACTGCCCCGGGCGGCTGGGGAGGAAATGCAAATTTTACGATCGTCGCGACCCGGTGTCAATGAGAGGCGAGGGGACGAGCTTCCAGGATCCGTTACGGTTCGTTGACACCCGAAAACGGCCGTCCCTATAATGAGCCTTGCGCATCGCGGGCGTCCGGGCGAAGCTGCGGGAGAGGTGGTCGTCCACCCGATGAAGGACCTCCTGTGGGACGAATTCCAGGAATCGGTGCAGGAAGGTCTGATCCGCGACCGCAGCATCCTCGACGTCCTCAGCAAGTACCAGGACTCCACGGCCCGCGTGAACCGCTCGATCGTGAAGGCCGTCACGGGCTGCGGCTGCATCCGCGTCAACGCCGCCAAGCCCGAGGTCCCGGCCGAGATCTCGCTCCGCGAGCTGCGCGCCTACATGGACGACCACGTCGAAGGCGAGCTGTGCGCCCACTGCCGCGAGGTGGTGGAGGAGGAGGTCGGCCGCCAGCTCTTCTACATGGCGGCGCTCGCGAACATCCTGAACCTGAACGTCTACGACATCCTCATCAAGGAGCACAAGAAGGTCTCGACGCTCGGCATCTACAACATCTGCTGAGGCATCTCACGAAAGAAGCGCCTTCACCGCGTCGCCGAGGCGCCGCACGGCGACGAGCGACACCTCCCCCTCCGCGGCGCGGCCCGAACCGAGCCCGGCCCGCGCGAGCGCGCCGGCGTTCGCGGCCGGCACGACGACCTGCCGGAAGCCGAGGCGGGCGGCCTCGCGCACGCGGGCCTCGGCATGCAGGACGCCCCGCACCTCCCCGCCCAGCCCGACCTCGCCGAACGCGGCCGCATCGGCCGGCAACGGCCGGTCGAGGTAGCTCGAGACGAGCGCGAGCGCGATCGGGACGTCGGCCGCCGGCTCGTCGAGCTCCACCCCGCCTGCGACCTTGAGGAACGCGTCGCGGTCGCCCATAGAGAGCCCGAGCCGCCGCTCGAGCACGGCGAGAAGGAGCGCCATCCGGTTCGGGTCGGCCCCGAGGGCCGTCCGGCGAGCGGTGCCGAGCCGCGTCTCCGCCACGAGCGCCTCGACCTCGACGAGGAGCGGCCGCGTGCCCTCGACGCAGGCGGCGACGGCCGAGCCGCTGCCCTCGCTCCGCTCGGCGAGGAGCCAGGCCGACGGGTTCGCCACCTCGGCGAGGCCCGTCTCCCGCATCTCGAAGCAGCCGATCTCGTTCGCGGGCCCGAAGCGGTTCTTCGCGGCCCGCACCCAGCGGTAGGCGGAGCGCCGGTCGCCCTCGACGTAGAGGACCGTGTCGACGGCGTGCTCGAGCACCTTGGGGCCCGCGATCGCGCCTTCCTTGTTGATGTGCCCGACGAGCACGAGCGGCGTGCCGCGGGCCTTCGCGACGGCGATCAGCGTCTGCGCCACCTGGCGCACCTGGGCGACGCCGCCCGCGGCCGAGCCGAGCTCGAGGTCGACGAGCGACTGGACCGAGTCGACGACGACGAGCTTCGGGTCGAGTCGCTCCCAGGCGTCGGCGACGGCCAGGGCGTCGGAGGTGGCGAGCACGTGGATCCCGTCGCCCGTGAGGCCGAGCCGCTCGGCGCGCAGGCGGACCTGCCCCGCCGACTCCTCCCCCGTGACGTACAGCACGGGCCCCTCGCGGCGGGCGACCGCCTCCGCCACCTGGAGGAGCAGGGTCGACTTGCCGACGCCCGGCTCGCCGCCGAGAAGCGTGGCGCTCCCGGGGACGAACCCGCCGCCGAGCGCGCGGTCGAGCTCGCCGAGGCCGGAGGGGCGCCGTCCCCCTTCCGCCGCCCCCACCTGGGCGAGGGGGATAGGAGCCGCCGCATCCCGCGCCCTGTGCGCGCCGACGGCCGCCCTGGCCCGCTTGGCCGGAGCCGGCCGCTCGGCGTAGCTCATCCAGGCGCCGCAGTCGGGGCAGCGGCCCCGCCACCGGCTCGCCTGTGCGCCGCAGGCCTCGCAGACGAAGACGACCTCGCTCTTCAGGGCCGGTTCACCCACTCGCCCGTCCCGTCGGGGGCGACTTCCTTCTTCCAGATGGGCACGTCCGCCTTCAGGCGCTCGATGCAGAAGCGGCAGGCGTCGAAGGCGCCGGCCCGGTGCGGGGCCGAGACGGCGATCGCCACGCTGGCCTCGCCCGGGCGGAGCTCCCCCACCCGGTGGCACATGGCGACGCGCGCCCCCGGCCACCGGCTCTCGGCTTCGCGCGCGATCCGTTCCATCTCGAGGCGCGCGAGCACCGCGTAGGCCTCGTAGTGGAGGAAGGCCGTCTCGCGGGCACGACCGGCGGTCTCGGTGCGGCGGCGCACGGTGCCGGTGAAGGTGACGAGGCCGCCCGCGTCTTCGTGCGCCACGCGCCGGACGAGCTCGGCGAGCTCGATGGGCTCCGTCGTGAGCCAGGCTTCGGCCCCGCCGCTCGCGGGGGGCAGAAGCGCCACCTCGGCGCCGTCGCGGAGCTCGGCCTCGGGACGGGCGAAATCCTGGTCGACGGCGAAGGCCAGCGAGGGCAGCATGCGCGCGAGCGCCGGGCGCTCGCACGCGACCTTCTCGAGGAGGTCGCGAAGCCGCGCGCCCGGCGCGAGCTCGACCGACCACTCCCGTGCGCCCGCCGCCTCGGCCGCGGCGCCGAAGGCCAGGACGCGGACCGTCACTTGGCCGCGCGCTTGCCGGCCTTGGCGGGCTCGGGCGCCTTCTCGCCGCCCGGCTCCGCCTTCCGGAAGACGATCCTGCCGTCGGTGTCGGCGTCGACCTCGATCCAGTCCCCCCGCTGGAAGCGGCCGGCCAGGACCTCCTCGGCCAGCGGGTCCTCGACGAGGCGCGTCACCGCGCGCCGGAGCGGCCGGGCGCCGTACTCGGTGTCGGTGCCCTCGTCGACGACGATCTCCTTCGCCCGCTCCGTCACCCGCATGTGGAAGCCCTGCTCGGCGAGCCGCTCGGCGACCCGGCCGAGGAGGAGCTCCGCGATCTTCTTCAGGTGCTCCTTCTGCAGCGAGTGGAAGACGATGATGTCGTCGATCCGGTTGAGGAACTCCGGCCGGAACGTCCGGCGCACCTCGCTCATGATCTTCCGCTTCATCGCCTCGTAGTCGTCGCGCTCGTCCTCGCCCACGCGGAAGCCGAGCTGCGTCTGGCGCTTGATCACGTCGGCCCCGACGTTGCTCGTCATGATGAGCACCGTGTTGCGGAAGTCGACCGTGCGCCCCTTGGCCTCGGTGAGCCGCCCCTCCTCGAGCACCTGAAGGAGCAGGTTGAAGACCTCGGGGTGCGCCTTCTCGATCTCGTCGAGCAGGACGACCGAGTAGGGCCGCCGGCGGACGGCCTCGGTGAGCTGGCCGCCCTCCTCGTAGCCGACGTAGCCGGGCGGCGCGCCGACGAGCCGCGAGACGGTGTGGCGCTCGGTGTACTCGCTCATGTCGATCGTGACCATCGCGTCCTCGTCGCCGAAGAGCGCCTCGGCCAGGGCCTTCGCCAGCTCCGTCTTGCCGACGCCCGTCGGGCCGAGGAAGATGAACGACCCGATCGGCCGGCGCGGGTCCTTGAGGCCGGCGTGGGCGCGCCGGATGGCGCGCGCGACGGCGGCGACCGCCTCGTCCTGGGCGACGACCCGGTCGTGCAGGACCTTCTCGAGGTTGAGGAAGCGCTGCGACTCCTCCTGCGTGAGCTGCGTCACGGGGATGCCGGTCCACTCCGACACGATCTGCGCCACGTCCTGGGCCTCGATCGTGAGGTGCTCCGTCACCTGCGACTGCTGCCAGCGCTGACGCTCCTCCTCGAGCTCGCGCTGGATGCGCTGCTCCTGGTCGCGCAGGGCGGCCGCCTTCTCGAACTCCTGGGCCTGGACGGCCGCCTCCTTCTCCTTGCGCACCGTCTCGAGGCGCTGCTCGACCTCCTGTAGCGAGGGGGGCGCGACGAACGCGGCGAGCCGCTTCTTCGAGGCCGCCTCGTCGACCAGGTCGATCGCCTTGTCCGGCAGGAAGCGGTCGGCGACGTAGCGGTCGGAGAGGCGCGCCGCGGCCTCGATCGCCTCGTCGGTGATGCGCACGCGGTGATGCGCCTCGTAGCGGTCGCGCAGCCCCTTCAGGATGGCCACGGTGTCGGCCACCGAGGGCTCCTCGACCATGACGGGCTGGAAGCGCCGCTCGAGCGCCGCGTCCTTCTCGACGTGCTTGCGGTACTCGTCGATCGTCGTCGCGCCGATCGCCTGGAGCTCCCCGCGCGCGAGGGCCGGCTTCAGGATGTTGGCGGCGTCGATCGCGCCCTCGGCGGCGCCGGCGCCGATGATCGTGTGCATCTCGTCGATGAAGAGGATCACGTTGCCCGACCGCCGGATCTCCTCCATGACCTTCTTCAGCCGGTCCTCGAACTCGCCGCGGTACTTGGAGCCCGCGACCATCGCGCCCAGGTCGAGGGCGACGACGCGGCGGTCCTTGAGGAGCTCCGGCACCGAGCCTTCGGCGATGCGCTGCGCGAGCCCCTCGACGATCGCCGTCTTGCCGACGCCGGGCTCGCCGATGAGCACGGGGTTGTTCTTCGTCCGGCGCGAGAGGATCTGGATGACGCGCTGGATCTCCTTCTCGCGCCCGACGACCGGGTCGAGCTTGCCCTCCTCGGCGGCCTGCGTCAGGTCGCGGCCGAACGTGTCGAGGGCGGGCGTGTTCGACTTCGAGCGGCGGCCCCGCACGGGCGGGCCCTGCACCGGCGCCGGCCCGCCGAGGAGCTTGATGACCTCGCGCTGGACGCGCTCGAGGTCCGCGCCCATGTTCTCGAGCACGCGGGCCGCGACGCCCTCGCCCTCGCGGATGAGGCCGAGCAGGATGTGCTCGGTGCCGACGTAGTTGTGGCCCAGCTGGCGGGCCTCCTCGATGGCGAGCTCCATCACGACCTTCTTCGCGCGCGGCGTGTAGCCGATCTCGCCCGTCACCGGCTGGTTGCCGCGGCCGATGACCTTCTCGACCTCGGCCCGCACCTGGTCGAGGTCGATGCCGAGGTTCTGCAGCGCGCGCGCCGCGATGCCGCTCCCCTCGCGGATGAGCCCGAGGAGCAGGTGCTCGGTGCCGACGTAGTTGTAGTTGAGCCGGCGCGCCTCTTCCTGCGCGAGGATGATGACGCGCTGGGCACGCTCGGAGTATCGGCTGTACATGGCTCCTCCTCCTTAGAGGATGTTATCCCGTCGCCCGGGCGAGCGCCGCACGGATGAGCGAGGCGCGCTTTGTATCCCGCTTCTCCGGCGACTGGGCCCCGCCGAGGAGCCGCTGCAGGAACCCGGGGCGGGTCAGCACGATGAGCTCGTTGAAGATGCCGGGGTCGACCTGCGGCACGATGTGCAGGTCCACGCCCAGACGGAGCAGCGACAGGAGTTCCATCGCCTCGGCCGACGAGATGCTGCGGGCGTTCGCCAGGATCCCGTAGGCGCGCCAGACGCGGTCGGCCAGCTGGTCGCCCATCTGGCTCGCCATGAGCTCGCGCAGGCTGCGCTCGCGCTCGACGACCTGGCGCACGGCGCTCTCCATCTGCTGGACGATCTCGCCCTCGGAGCGGCCGAGCGTCCTGGCGTTCGAGATCTGGAACAGGTGGCCGTGGGCCTCGCTCCCCTCCCCGTAGAGGCCGCGCGCCGTGAGGCCGGCGTTGGAGAGGGCGAGGAGGATGCCCTGCAGCTGGTTCGAGAGCGCGATCGCGGGAAGGTGCGCCATCACCGAGGCCCGGAGGCCCGTGCCCACGTTGGTGGGGCAGGTGGCGAGGTAGCCCCAGTCCTCGTCGTAGGCCCAGGGCAGGCACTCCTCGCCGTACTGGTCGAGCCGGAGGGCGCGCTCGAGCGCCGGCGCCAGGTCGAGCCCCGGCGCGAGGCACTGGAAGCGCACGTGATCCTCCTCGTTGATCATGATGCTCGTCGCCTCGTCCGCCGAGAGCAGGAGCGCCCCGGCCTCCTGACGCACGTGGAGCGGGCTCGTCAAGTGCTTCTCGACCATGACCTGGCGGTCGAGGGGCGAAAGGCGCGCGATCTCGATGAGCCGGAGGGGGCGGCCCTCCCGGTCGCGCCAGCCTTCGAAGGCCCGCGCCACCCGTTCCTTCGTGCGCTCGGCGAGGTCGGGCGTCATCTGGGGCGGGAAGGGCGTGTCGGCCAGGTTGCGCGCGAGCCGGACGCGGCTCGAGAGGACGACGTCGCCGAGCGGCCCGCCGCCCTTCATCCAGGGGCTGAGCGCCTTGTCGAGCGCTTCGTCCACGTGCCTCACCCCTTCGCCTCGCGGCCCGCGCCGCCCGAGCCGCTGGACGGGCCCCCCGCCTCGAGCGCGCGGATTTCGTCCCTCAGCCTCGCCGCCTCTTCGAACCGCTCGGCGGAGACGGCCTCCTTCAGCGCCTCGCGCAGCCGGAGAAGCCGCGCCTCCCGCGTCTCGGCCGGCCGCGAGGCCTCCGCCTCGGGGGCCGCGCGGCCGGGGCCTCCGCCCCCGCCCTCGCCGGGGGCCGGGCCGCGCCCGGCGGCGCGCGACGACGGCGCGCCCTCGGCCCCGGGCCGGGCCGGAGCCCGCCCCGGCCGGGCGCCCAGGTGCGCGGCCGCCCCGTGCATCTGGCGGATGGCCGGCGCCAAGGGCGCGCGGAACGCGTCGTAGCAGCGCGCGCAGCCGAGCAGCCCCGTGCGGGCGAACTCGGCGTACTCGCGCCCGCAGTGCGGGCAGCGCGCGGGTGCCGGCGCGATCCCGGCCTGGGGCCGCCGACGCGCCGACGCCGGCTCGCCCAGGGCGGGCGCGGTGATGCCGGTGAGGAACGAGAGGAACTGGTCGAGGAGCCAGCCCGGGCTCTGCATGAGCGGCCCGATCTCGCCCTTCTCGAGCGCGCAGCGCGTGCAGAGGTGCATCTCCGAGCGCTCGCCGTTCACCGACTTCGCCACGTAGACCGTCGCCGGGCGCTCGCCGCACTCTTCGCACATGCGCGGCCCCCCCTTTCTGCTATCGTGTCCGCGCGCCGCGCGGGGAAGCGCTCGGCGCACGAGAAGACGCCGGATCAGCCGGCCCCGCGCGGGCCTTGCCGCGGCCCGGCGCGGGCCGCGGCCGCGGCCCGCACCATCGCGCGCAGGACGCGGGCGCGGATCTCGTCGCGCAAAGGCAGCGGGACGGCGAGCGTCTCGCGCCGGACGGCCGCCTGCATGACGGCGGCCGTCAGCCGGTCGACGAGCCCTGCGCGCGCGATCCACTCGATCGCCCCGAGCGCCCGATCCTCCGCCACGCGGTCGCCGATCGCCTCGTCCACCCGGCGCACGAGCTCCGTCCATCCCGGCACCTGCAGCTCCTTCACGCGCACATACCCGCCCCCGCCGCGGCGGCTCTCGACGAGGTAGCCGCGATCGAGGCTGAAGCGGGTCTCCAAGACGTAGCTGATCTGGGACGGCGCGCAGCCGAAGCGGTCGGCCACCTCGGCCCGGCGCAGGGTGGCCTCCCCGCGCCCCTGGCGCAGGCGGCTCTCGATGAAGGCCTGGATCTCGTCGACGAGCGAAGCCACCTTCGAGCCGTCCTCCCTTTGCCGCGCCGCACCCGGGCGCGGGCCGGTCCCGCTCTGACTTTGACCTTCTTTGTCTTTTTTGTCAAGCGCGTTTTGCGCTGCAGCGCGGCGAGGTCTATCGTGAAGGCCGGACCTTTCGGGCCGGCGAGGACGGCCGGTCGCGGCCCGGACCGGGGAGGGCGGCGCCATGGACGCCGGCCGCTTCGAGGCGTTGCTCGTCCTCTCGTTCGGAGGACCCGAGGCGCCCGAGGACGTGATGCCCTTCCTCCGTCACGTCGCGCGGGGCCGGCCGATTCCGGAGGAGCGGCTTCGGGAGGTGGCCGAACACTATCTCCGGCTCGGAGGGCGGAGCCCCATCAACGACCAGAACCGGGCGCTGGTCCGAGCCCTCGCGCAGCTCCTCGCCCGGAAAGGGCCCCGGTTGCCCGTCTACTTCGGCAATCGCCACTGGCATCCGTTCGTCGAGGACACGGTGCGGCAGATGGCGGCTGACGGCGTGCGCCGGGCGCTCGTCTTCGCGACCTCGGCCTTCAGCTCGTATTCCGGCTGCCGGCAGTACCTGGAAGACCTCGCGCGGGCGCGTCGGGCGGCCGGCCCCAGGGCGCCCGAACTTGTGAAGCTGCGCCCCTTCTACAACCATCCGTCCTTCTTGCAGGCGGTCGCCGCGCGCGTCCGGGACGAGCTCCTCACCTGGCCCGCGGCCGAGCGCGCGCGGGTCCAGCTCGTCTTCACCGCCCACAGCATCCCCCTCGCCATGGCCCGCGCGAGCGACTACGTCGCGCAGCTCGAGGAGGCCGCCCGGCTCGTCGTCGGGCTCCTCGCCGAGGGCGGTCCGCGCCTCCGCCACCGGCTCGTCTACCAGAGCCGCAGCGGTCGGCCCGAGGAGCGCTGGCTGGAACCGGACGTGCTCGACGGGCTCGAGGCGCTCGCGCGCGAGGGCGTCCGCGACGCGGTGCTCGTGCCGATCGGCTTCCTCTCGGATCACGTCGAGGTGCTCCACGACCTCGACCACGAGGCGCGCGACCGGGCGCAGGCGCTCGGCCTGCGCCTGCGGCGGGCGGCCACCGTCGGCACGCACCCGCTCTTCCTCGAAGCCGTCCGCGAGCTCGTTTTGGAGCGGACGGACGGTCACCCCCGGCGCGCCCTCGGCGACCGCGGCCCCGCCCCCGACGACTGTCCCGCGGGCTGTTGCCTCGCGGCGCACCCGGAGCCCCGGACGCAGCCCAGCGGAGAGGCGGTGAGCGGCTGACATGGAGATCGTCGTCTGCGGCCTGAATCACCGCACGGCGCCCATCGAGCTGAGAGAGCGCTTCATGCTCGCCGGCTGCGGTCCGGCGCTCGCCCTCGCCGACCTTCAGAGCCTGCCCGAGCCGGCCATCGCCGAGGCGGCCGTGCTCGCGACCTGCCACCGCTTCGAGATCTACGCCGCCGTGCGCGACGCCGCCGAAGGGCTCCGCATCCTCTCGGACTTCCTCGCCCGGCTCGAGGCGAGCTCGCGCGAGGAGCTCGCGCCCCACCTCTACCGGCTCGCGGGGCGCGAGGCGGCCCGGCACCTGTTCCGGGTCGCGGCCGGCCTCGACTCGGTCGTCCTGGGCGAGCCGCAGATCCTGGGCCAGGTCGGCCAGGCGGCGCGGGAGGCCGAGCGGCGTGGGACCTCGGGGCCCCTTCTCGACCGGCTCTTCGCCCTGGCCGTGCACGCGGGTCGGCGCGCGCGGGCCGAGACCGACATCGGCCGGCATCCGGCCTCCCTGAGCCACGCGGGGGCGCGCCGGCTGATGGAGGCGCTTCTGGACCGGGCCGGGAGGGCGCGCGTGCTCGTCATCGGCGCGGGCGAGATGGCCGCGCTCGCGGCCGACGCCGCGCTCGCGCTCGGCGCCGCCGAGGTGGCCTTCACGAACCGGACGTTCATCTCGGCCGAGGTGCTGGCCGCCGAGCGGAAGGGCCGCGCCTTCCCGTGGCACGAGGTCGTCCGGGCCCTCGCCTGGGCCGACGGCGTCATCTCCGCGACCGGGGCGCCGCACGTCGTCCTCGCCGCGGCGCAGGTGCGCAAGGCGCAGAGGCGGAGAGGCGGTCGCCCGCTGCCGATCGTCGACCTCGCCGTGCCGCGCGACGTGGAGCCCGCGGCCCGGGAGACGCCCGGCGTCTCCCTCTGGGACGTCGACGACCTGCGGCCGGACATCGACGAGAGCCTGCGGCTCCGCGAAGCGGCCGTGCCGGCCGTCGAGGCCATCCTGGAGGAGGAGCTCCTGCGCTTCGAGGACTGGCGGCGGAGCCGCGAGGTGGCGCCGCTCATCCGGGACCTCCGCGAGTGGGCGGAGGGCGTCGCCCGCGAGGAGGCCGAGGCGGCCCTGCGAAGCCTGGGCCCCGCCGATGCGCGGACGAAGGACGCCATCGAGCGCCTGGCCCGGCGGCTCGTGGGGCGGCTTCTGCACGAGCCGACGGTGCGGCTTCGGCGTCCAGGCCCGGCAGGACAGCTCGCGTACGCCGACGCGGTCCGCGAGCTCTTCGGTCTGGATCGGCGGGGCCGGTGACGAAACCGGGTGCGACGCCCGTGCGACTCGGTACGAGGGGCTCGCCCCTGGCCCTCGGCCAGGCCGAGCTCGTCGCCGAACGGCTCGTGAGGGCGCAAAGCGGGCTCGCCGTCACGATCGTCCCCATCCGGACGGCGGGCGACCGCGACCGGGCCGCGGCGCTCGCCGACCCGTCGACCCGCGGCCTCTTCACCGCCGAGCTCTCGCAAGCCGTCTCCGACGGGCGCGTCGACCTGGCGGCCCATAGCCTGAAGGACCTCCCGCTCGCCCAGACGAAGGGCACGGCCGTCGGCGCCGTCCTTCCCCGCGCGCCCGTCGAGGACGTCCTCGTGAGCCGGACGGGCGCGGCGCTGGCCGACCTCCCCCCGGGAGCCCGCGTGGGAACCGGGAGCCCGAGGCGAAGGGCCCAGCTCCTCCGGCTCCGGCCCGACCTCCACGTCGTCCGGATCCGCGGGAACGTCGACACGCGAGTGCGCCGCGCGCTCGACCCCGACGGTCCCTGGGACGCGGTGCTCGTCGCGCGGGCGGCCCTCGAGCGCCTCGGCCTCTGGGACCTCCCGGCCCGGCCGGTGCCGCTCGAGGAGATCCTCCCGGCGCCAGGCCAGGGCGCGATCGCCGTCGAGTGCCGGGACGACGAGGAGTGGCTCTCGCTGGTCCGGCCGATCGGCGACCCCGCGACCCTCGTGGCCGTCACGGCCGAGCGGGCCTTCCTCGCGGGCCTCGGCGGCGGGTGCGCCTTGCCCGTCGCGGCGCACGCGCGCGTCGAGGGGGGGCGACTCGTGCTGCGCGGCCGCGTGACGGCGGTGGACGGGTCGGCCCAGGTCGACCTCGCGTGCGAGAGTGCGCCGGAGGAGGCGGCGGCCCGAGCGGCGGGGTGGGCCCTCGCGAAGGAGGCGCTCGCACGCGGAGCGGGGAGGTGGCTCCGCTGAGCCGGCCCCTCGCCGGACGGCGCGTCGTGAACACGCGCGCGGCCCACCAGGCGGCCGAGCTCGACCGGCTCCTCCGGGCCGAGGGCGCCGAGCCGCTCGCGTACCCCTGCCTTCAGCTCGCAGTCCCCGCCGACCCGAGGCTCGAGGCGGCGTGGCGGGCGCTCGCCGAGGGCCGCTTCGACTGGGTCGTCCTCACCAGCGCGAACGCTGCGCAGGCCGTGGCGGAAGGCCTCGGCCGGGTCCGGCCGGGCCGGCCCCCGGCCCTCCCGGGACGCGTGCGCGTAGCTGCGGTCGGGCCGGCCACCGCCCGCTCGGCGCAGGAGCTCCTCGGCGTGGAAGCGGCGTGGGCGCCGCCCCGCTTCCGCGCCGGCGAGCTCCTCGGCGCGCCGTTCGAAGCGGGGGCGCGGGTCCTCTGGCCGCGCTCGGCCCTCGCGTCGGACGATCTGGCTCGCCTTCTCGCCGGGGCCGGGCTGCGCGTCACGTCGCTCGAGGCCTACCGGGTCGTGCCGGGCGCAGGCGGCGTCGACCTCCCCCGGCTCCTCCGCTCGGGCGAGGTCGACGCCCTCACGTTCGCCAGCCCTTCGGCCGTCGAATTCGCCCTCTTGCGCGTCTCCCGCGAGGGCGGGTCGGCCGAGCTCCTCCGCCGCGCCCCCGCCTTCTGCATCGGCGAGGCGACGGCCGGACGGGCGGCGGGAGCCGGTCTCCCTGTGGCCGGGATCGCCGAACCTCACACGGCGGCCGGGCTCGTGGCCTCGCTCGTCCGTCACTTCGCGTCGCATGATGCGAAGAGGGGGGTCGGTCCATGACCGAACGGCTGATCGAACGGCCGCGGCGGCTGCGGCGGACGGAGGCGCTCCGCGAGCTCGTGCGGGAGACGCGGCTTGCGCCCTCGGACTTCATCTGCCCCATCTTCGTGCGGGCCGAGGGCGAGAGGCGGCCCATCCCCTCGCTCCCCGGACACGCGCAGCTGCCGGTCGCGGAGGTGCCGGCGAAGGCGCGCGAGCTCTGGTCCCTCGGCATCCGCGCCGTGATCCTCTTCGGCATCCCGGCCCGCAAGGACCCGTACGGGAGCGAGAACAAGGATCCCGACGGCGTCGTGCCTCGGGCGCTCCGGGCCATGAAGGACGCCGTGCCCGAGATGGTGGCGGTGTCGGACATGTGCTTCTGCGAATACACCGACCACGGTCACTGCGGGATCGTGAACCGGCGGGGCGATCCGCACTACGACCCGCACCTCCCCGAGGGCTACCTCCTCAACGACCCCACGCTCGAGCTCCTCGCGCAGGCCTCGGTGGTCCACGCCGAAGCCGGGGCGGACGTCATCGCGCCCTCGGGCATGGTCGACGGCATGGTGGCCGCGATCCGGCGCGGGCTCGACGAGGCGGGGTTCGCGCACACGGTGGTGATGAGCTACGCGACCAAGTTCGCGAGCCACTTCTACGGCCCGTTCCGCGACGCGGCCGAGAGCCCGCCCCGCTTCGGCGACCGGCGCGGGTACCAGATGGACCCCGCGAACCGGCGGGAGGCTCTGCGCGAGGCGCTCCTCGACGCGCGCGAGGGCGCCGACATCCTGATGGTGAAGCCGGCCTTGCCCTACCTCGACGTGATCCTCGAGGTCCGGCGCCACACGCGCCTGCCCGTCGCGGCCTACCAGGTGAGCGGCGAGTACGCGATGCTGCGCGCGGCCGCCGACCGCGGCTGGGTGCCGCTCCCCGACGCGGCCCTCGAGACGCTCGTCGCCATCCGCCGCGCCGGCGCCGACCTCATCCTCACCTACTTCGCCGAGGAGGCCGCCCGTTGGCTCCTCTCGTGAGGGAGAGCCGGTTCCTGCGCGCCCTCCGCGGAGAGGCCGTCGACGCCACGCCCGTCTGGCTCATGCGGCAGGCGGGCCGCTACCTCCCCGAGTACCGCGCTCTGCGCGAGCGGCATCCCTTCGGCGCGCTGGTCGGCGACGCCGAGCTCGCCTGCGAGGTGACGCTCCAGCCGCTCCGCCGCTTCGAGCTCGACGCCGCCGTCGTCTTCTCGGACATCCTGCCCCCGCTGGCGGCCGTGGGGCTCTCCCTCCGCTTCGGCGCCGGGGAGGCTCCGGCCGTCGAGAACCCGGTGCGGGACGAGGCGGATCTGGCGAGGCTCCGCCTCTCGGAACCCGAGGAGGCGGTCCCGGCTACGCTCGCCGCCATCCGCCTCGCCCGGCGCGAGCTCTCCGGGCGCGGCGTCCCGCTCATCGGCTTCGCCGGCGCGCCCTACACGCTTGCGAGCTACGCCGTCGAGGGCGGGCCCGGGCGCGACCGGCGCGCCACGAAGCGCCTCATGAAGGGCCGGCCCGACCTCTGGAACCGCCTCTTGGGGATGCTGGCCGAACTCTCGGGCCGATGGCTCGCCGCCCAGGCGCGGGCGGGGGCGGACGCGCTTCAGCTCTTCGACAGCTGGGCGGGCGATCTCGCACCCGACGACTACCGGCGGCACGTCTTGCCGCACACCCGCCGGGCCATCGCCATCGCGTCGGAGGCCGGCGTGCCGGTGATCCACTTCGCGACCGGCACCGGCGCCTGGCTCGCCCTCTTCCGCCAGGCGGGCGGCGACGCGGTCGGCGTCGACTGGCGGGTGGACCTGGGAGAGGCGGTCGCGCGGCTCGGCGAAGGCGTGGTCGTCCAGGGCAACCTCGACCCGGCGGCGCTCCTTGCCGAGCCCGGGGCGTTCCTCCCCGACGCGCAGCGCATCGTGGAACGAGGCCTCGCCGCGCGGGGGCACGTCTTCAACCTCGGCCACGGCGTGCTGCCCGAGACGCCGGTCGAGCACGTCGCCCGGCTCGTCGCCGCCGTGCACGAGCATTCGGCCCGGCTGCGGGCCTCGCAGGGCGCGTTCGCACCGTGAACGGCCGGCAGCCGCCGGACGGGGGGCGCTTGCGCGTCGTCGTCGTCGGCGGCGGCATCACGGGCCTTGCCGCCGCCTGGTTCGCGCTCGCCGAGGCCCGCGCCCGTCGGCTGCCCGTCGTCGTCACCCTGTGCGAGGCCTCGCGCCGCTTCGGCGGCCGGATCCAGACGGAGATCGTGGAGACGGCCGACGGCCGCTTCGTCGTCGAGGCCGGGCCCGACGCGTTCGTCACGCGGAAACCTTGGGCCCTCGCGCTCGCGCGGGCGGTCGGGCTCGGGGACCGCCTCCTTCCGGTCACACCCGCCCCCGCGCCCACAGCCGTCCTCCGGCGCGGCCGGGCCGTCCCCCTGCCGCGCGGGCTCAGCCTCGTCGTGCCCACGCGCCTTGGCCCGCTCCTCGCCTCGCCGCTCCTTACGCCCGCCGGCCGCCTGCGCATGGCGCTCGAGCCCTTCTTCCCGCCGCGCCCTCCCTCCGGGGACGAGTCGCTCGCATCCTTCGTGCGACGCCGGTTCGGCGCCGAGGCCGTCCCGTCCCTCGCCGAGCCGCTCATGGCCGGGATCTACGGCGCCCGCCCGGAGGCGCTCAGCATGCGCGCCGCCTTCCCCGAGCTCCTCGCCGACGAGCGCGAGGTCGGGAGCGTCGTGCGGGCCTTCTGGCGGCGGGCGCGATCCGCGCGGGAGCGGGCCGGCCGCGCAGGCCGCGGGAGCCCCCGGCCCGCCGCCCCCGCCCCCTTCGTC
>JADGHG010000123.1 GCA_019689585.1 Clostridia bacterium | reverse complement strand
CCGTCACACCCGCCCGATGCGGACGCGCCAGACCTCGGGCCCCGACTCCACGTACTCCCACGTGAAGCGGCCCGGCTCCTCGGCCGCGAACTGGTAGTAGAGCGGCTTCGGGTCGTGGTCGTTCACGAGGACGAAGCGCCCGCCCCTCGGCAGTCCCTCGTAGGTCCGGAAGATCAGCCCATGCCGCTCGGCGGGCGGAAGGGCCCGCACGTCGAGTACGGTCTCGCCTTCCGCCGGACCGCCCCCCTCGCCGCCTCGGTCCGAGTCCCGCCGGCGGCCGATCTCCTTTGCGAGCGCGTGCAGCGTGGCGTTCAACCGCTCGGCCTCGCGCGGGTGGCTGCCCGAGAGCTGCACCCAGGCCTCGGCCGCAAGCCGCGCGGCCAGGTCGGGCTCCCCGGCGCGGCCGAGCGCGCGTAGCGCCTGGTCGAGGGTGGCGACAAGCGCCGAAGCGACGCTCCCCGCCGAGGCATCCTCCGGCACTGCGCCCGTCACGACGCCACCCCCGTCCGGCGGCGGACGGCCACGCGCCAGGTGCGCGGGCCGGACTCGCGGTACTCCCAGTCGAAGGCCTCCGGCCAGAGCGCCTGCACCTGGTAGCGGAGAGGAAGCGGGTCGTGGTCGTTGACGATCACGAGCGCCTCGCCGGGCGCGAGCCGGTCGAGGAGCGCGAAGATCGTCCGGTGGCGCTCCGCGTGCGGGAGCTCGCGCACGTCGAGCTCCACCTCCTCGCCGTCCGAGCCCGCATCCGTCCGCTGGTCCACCCCGTCGGCGAGCTCCCGCGTGCGCTCGGCGAGCGCGGCGTGTGCGGCGGCGAGGTCGAAGGATTCGTCCTCCGCGAGCGCGGCCACGAGATCGTCCTCCTCCTTCGCCGCGTGGGCCAGAAAGAGGGCAAGGAGCGCCTTCGCCTCGCCGTAGGCGGAGACGCCGTCGCGCGCGGCCACAAGCGCCGTGAGGGTCCGTCGGATGCGACCGTGCTCGTCGGTCATCGCCCGCACGAGCGCGCCCAATTCCGGCCGCGCCGCCGCGCTTCGGTAGATCGTCGCCTCCTCCGCTTCCGCGTGGGGGAGGACCTCCCGCGCCACGTAGTTCGCAAGCGCCTTCGCGGCCGTCTCGTGGGGAAGGCCGGCGGCGACGGCCTCGCCGAGCTCCGCCACGCGGCGGCCTAGGGCGTCGGCCATCTGCCGGTGGTGCGCCGCGATGCGCGCGCGAGCCTCCTCGTTCGACCCATTCGTCCCCGTCTTCATGGCACCCACCCTTCCCATGGCGGCCGGCTCTCAGGCGCGGCCGCCGCGTTCACCTAAGTCCGAGCGAGGACGGCCTCGGCCACCTGCTCGGCCAGATGCCGGTACGCGCGTCCGGCCTCGCTCCCGGGGTCGACGAGCCCGTGCCTCCCGCCGTCCTCTCGGGGGAGGAACGGGATGCGCGCCAGCACGCGACTCCCGAGCGCATGGGCGACGGCGTCCCCGCCGCCCTTGCCGAGGAGCCGCATCTCACGGCCGCAGCCGGGACAACGGGCGTAGCTCATGTTCTCGACCACGCCGACGAGGCGGTGGCCCGCCTCCATCGCCATCCGGCCCGCCCGCTCGGCCACGCGTGCGGCGAAGGGGTCGGGGGTGGTCACGAGCACCTCGGCGCCATCGGGGAAGAACGTCACGACGTCGAGGGCGACGTCGCCCGTGCCGGGCGGCAGGTCGAGCACCATCACCTCGGGGTCGCTCCAGCGCACATCCTCGACGAACTGGCGGAGCGCCTTGCCCAGCATCGGCCCGCGCCAGACGACGGCCGAGTTGTCGCGGACGAGGAAGTCCATCGACATCACCTCGACGCCCTCCGCGCGCGGGGGCACGATGCGCCGCTCCTCCACGCGCGGCGCCTCCTCGAGCCCGATCAGCATCGGCACGCTGAAGCCGTAGACGTCGCAGTCGACGAGGGCTGTGCGCAGGCCGAGCCGCCGGAGGGAGACGGCGAGGTTCACGCTCACGGTCGACTTCCCCACACCGCCTTTGCCGCTTGCGACGGCGACGATGCGGGTGCCGGCCGGAAGCCTGGGCGGCGGCAGCTGGGGCCGGCGAAGGGCCGCCTCGCGCCGCGCCTCGCGCGCCGAGCGGCTTTCAGCGGGGCCGCGGGGGCCGGGCTCGCGGTCGGCCACGACCGTCTTCACGCCCGCGACCTGCGGCAGCGGACGGACAGCCGCGGCCAGCCGGTCGCGCTCGGCCGGGCTGGGCTCCCGCCCGCCCCAGTCGGACTCGACGACGAGCGCCACGAAGGCGCGATCGCCGTGCCATTCGACGAGCACGTCCCGCAGGAGGCCGGCGGCCAGAAAGGGCCGCCCATCGTCCGTCCGCAGGCGGGCGAGGACCTGGAGGATATCGCCTTTGGTGAGCGCCACGCCCCTCACCTCCTTCGCCGGCCGCTTCCGCTTCGCCGCATCGACCGTCACAGGAAGCCGAAGAAGCGCTTCGCCTCGTCGCTCATCATGCTCGGGTCCCACGGCGGAACCCAGACGACCGCCACGTCGACCTCGCGGATCCCCGGCACCTGGCTCGCCCGCTCGCGCACGCCGCCCTCGATGTACCCCGCCGCCGGGCAGCCGGGCGTCGTCATCGTCATGACGATCTCCGCGCGGCCGTCCTCGACGTGGATCCCGTAGACGAGGCCGAGGTCGACGACGTTGTAGCCGAGCTCGGGATCGATCACGTCGCGGAGCGCCTCGCGCACCTCGTCCTCCAACGACGGTTCCTCCACCGGCTTCGCCTCCTTCCCTGGGGTCGTCCCGCGGCTCAACCGGAGCCGCCCTTGCGGATGTGGAGCCGGACGCCCTCGGCGAGCCTTTCGGTGCGCACGGCGTAGCCGCGCGCCGCAAGCTCTGGATAGAGGAAGACCGGCTCGCGGTCGTTCAGCACCTCGAGCACCTCGCCGGGGGCGAGGGTCTCAAGCGACTCGAGGACGCGGATCATCGGTTCGGGCGGCGGAAGGCCGCGGTTGTCGAGATGGGCGGCCGGGTTCGGCCAGGCTTGGCCTGCGCCGTCCGCACCCCCACCGTCGGTGTGGGCCGGCCTCGTGCCGCCCTCCGCGTCCTGCGCCTTGCGGGGAGCGGGCCCGGCCGCTCCTTCACCGTGCGGGGCGGCCGCGGCCATCGGCCGGAAGAGCACCTCCCAGTCGCCGGGCGCGATCTGGCGCGCCTCGTGCGCGAAGCCCCGCCTCTCCATCACGCGGAAGAGGGGGATCGGCTCGAAGGTCGTGCGGAGTCGGAGCGACTCGCCGGGGCGGAGCCTCTCGACCGTGGCGAGGATCTTTTCGAGCGGCTCCTCGCCGCGCCGGAGATCCTCCCGCACATCCAACGTCACGACGTCGTCCATCGCCATCGCCTCCCCGTCCTACCGGTCTGGACCCTCGCCTCGTCCCCACCTGAGTCGGGCCGGCGGCCCAGCTCGCGCAGAGGCGCGAGCCCTCTTCGGTCGACCGCCCCCCGGGCGGCCGGCGGCCAAGCGGGGTGCGCCGCCGGCCGGGGCGCCGTCTGGGGCTCGGGCGCCACATGGCGGGCCCGCCACACTTCCCGCACGATGGCGGCCGTGGCGACGAGCGTGGCGAGCGAGGCCGTGCGCAGGCCGTCCCCCGAGCCGAAGAGGAAGGCGAGGAAGCCGGCCGCGGCCCCCGCGAAGTAGAGCCGGAACCACGGCTCGGCGCGCGACTCGACGACCAGGTCCTGCACGCGCGGCACCGGACCTCGCCCGAGGCGAGAGCCGAACCGTTCGACCCACGTGAGGAACGGGACGATCTTGTACATCTGGCTCAGCCCGAGACCCGAAAGCCAGCCGACGAGAAAGAGGTAGACGAGCGCCCCGGGCGCGGGACCGGCTCCACCGAACGCGCCCGCAACCGCCCGGACGATAAGCCCCATAAGCCCGAGCGCCAAGGCCGCGAAGGCCCACGCCGCCCAGCGGCCGTTCAGCTCGAGCTCCCGGCGCCGCCTCTCCCGGTACATGCGCCGGACGTCCCACAGGTAGAGGACCACCCCGAGCGCCGCCAGGCCGCCGCCCGCCCAGGCGAGCGCGGAGAGGGCCTGCGCGGCCCCGGAAAGCCCGGCGGAGGCGCCGGCGCCGGCCCACGCGAGCCCGACCCTCAAGAAGTCGGCGAGCGCGGCGAGCGCAAGACCGCCGAAGGCCAGGCGGAACACCCACTCCCCGATCGGGCCGCGGTGCTCGGGCGCGAGCATGAACATGGCGAGGAGCTTGTACGCGACGCCCATCGCCGTCAGCGTGAGGAAGCCGCCGATCCCGAGCCCGAGGTGCAGCGGTAGGCCGCGGGTGAGAAGCGGGACGAGGAGCCCGGCCCCCAGCCGGCTCGGGGCGGCCAAGGCTACGCCCAACGTCACGCCGAGAAGGACGGTGAGGAAGAGGAACGCGATCCCGGCCGCCACGAACCGCGCCTGCAAGGGGAGCGGGCGCCGGTCGCGGAGAAGCCGGAGGAGGGGTAGCGCGACGCCCGCCACGCCGACGACGACCAGCGCGCCGCCCGCGGGGAGCGCAAGGCCGAGGGCGGCCGGAAGCGCTCCGCCCGTCGCGAGAAAGCCGAGAACCATGCCGCCGAGCCCGAGGTCGACGGCGACAAGCGACGCGAGGGCGAGCCGGTCCCCGACGGGACGGCTCGCGGTGATGACGGG
>JADGHG010000016.1 GCA_019689585.1 Clostridia bacterium | reverse complement strand
GCGAGCTCGTGCATGTCGAAGTAGAGGTCCTCGATGGCGTAGCTCGAGAGCTCGGCGTCCTCGGCCATCTCGAGCGCGTCGAAGGGGCAGGCCTCGACGCACAGGTTGCAGACCATGCAGCGGGAGAGGTCGAGGTCGAACTTCTGCGGCCACTGCTTGCGCCGACCGTTCTCGCCGATCACCGACTCGACGAAGATGATGGCCGGCGGACAGCTGCGCGCGCAGAGGCCGCAGGCCGTGCAGTTCAGCTTGCCGGACTCCTCGTTCACCTTGAGCACCGGGATGCTGCGGAAGCCGACCGGGTGCGGGATCTCCTGCTCGGGGTAGTAGATCGTCATCGGACGGCGGAACAGCTCGCGCAGCGTGACGAGGTGACCGGCGACCATCGTCACGACGGTGCGCCAGATCCTGCCCCACGTCCCCACGCGCGCCAGGCCGTCGACGGCCGGCCGCTCGTCCATGGCCCGGCTCACCCTCTCACCGCCACCCAGAGCCCGGTCACCGCGATGTTGACGAGCGAGACGGGCAAGAGGAACTTCCAGCCGAGATCCATGAGCTGGTCGATGCGGACGCGCGGAAGCGTCCAGCGGATCCACATGGCCACGAAGATGAGCGCGTACGCCTTGACGATCACCCAGGCCCAGCCGGGCAGCCACGGCCCGTTCCAGCCGCCGAGGAAGACGAGCGCTCCGAGGATCGAGCTCGAGAGGAGGTTCGTGTACTCGGCCAGGAAGAAGATGGCCCAGCGCAGGCCCGAGTACTCGGTGTGATAGCCGGCGACGAGCTCCGACTCCGCCTCGGCGAGGTCGAAGGGCGTCCGGTTGAGCTCGGCGATCGAACTCACGTAGAAGACGAGAAAGGCCAGGAACTGGGGCACGATGAGCCACATGGCGCGCTGCCGCTCGACGAGCGCGACGAGGTCGAGCGTGCCCGTCGCGAGCGCCACGGCGACGAGCGCCATCGCCATCGGGATCTCGTAGCTGAAGAGCTGCGCGCCCGCGCGCATCGCGCCGATGAGCGAGTACTTGTCGTCGCTCCCCCACCCCGCCATGAAGATCGCGAGCAGCGTGAACGAGGTCACGGCGGTGACGAAGACGAGCCCGACGTTCAAGTCCTGCACGACGAGGTGCGGCCCGAAGGGGAGGACGAAGAAGACGAGGAGGGCCGGCGCGAAGGCGACCGAGGGCGCGAGGGCCCACATCCAGCGGTCGCCGCGGCGGGGGGCGTAGTCCTCTTTCGAGAGGAGCTTGAGGATGTCGGCGAACGACTGCAGAAGCCCGGCCGGGCCGCCGACGCGAAGCGGCCCCACGCGGTTCTGCATGTGCCCGGACACCTTGCGCTCGAGCCAGATGAGCACGGTCGCGTTGAGCAGCACGAACGCGACGACGACGACGAGCTTCACGAGGGCGAGGACGACCGTCCAGACCCAGGGCGCGACGTAGGGCGCGGCCCACGCAGGCGGCACTAGCGGTCGACCTCCCCGAGGATGATGTCGATCGTGCCGAGCCCCGCGATCAGGTCGGCGACCTTCTCGCCGCGGCACATGTAGTCGAGGAGCTGGAGGTTCACGAACGACGGCGCGCGCCACTTCATGCGGTAGGGGCCGAGCCCGCCCGTGCTCACGAGCCAGAGGCCGAGCTCGCCCCGCGGGCTCTCGACGCGCACGTAGAGGTCGCCCTCCGGGACCTTCAGCACGCGCGGCGTCTTCGGCGCGAGGACCTCGCCCTCCGGGAGCATGGAAAGGCACTGGCGGATGATGCGGACCGACTCCCGCATCTCCTTCACGCGCACCGTCGCCCGGTCGAGGTTGTCGCCGCGCTCCCCGACCGGGATCTCGAACTCGCAGCGGGGATAGGCGCCGTACGGCTCCGCCCGGCGGACGTCGTACGGCACGCCCGAGGCGCGCAGCATCGGCCCCGTGGCGCCGAAGTGGAGCGCCACCTCCTTCGGGATCACGCCCACGCCTTCGCTTCTCGCGATGAAGATCTCGTTCGTATAGAGGAGGCGGATGTACTCGGGGTAGGCCTCCCGCTCGAAGTAGTCGAGGTAGTCGGCGAGCTCCCGGAGCCAGCCGTCCGGCACGTCGTTGCGCAGCCCGCCGATGCGGAAGTAGCTGTACAGCTGCCGGGCGCCCGTCGCCTTCTCGAAGAGGTCGTAGGCCCACTCGCGGTCGCGCAGGGCATAGAGGAAGGGCGTGAAGGCGCCGATGTCCATCGCGTAGGTGCCGAACCAGAAGGCGTGGCTGATGAGGCGGTTCAGCTCCGCGAAGATCGTGCGCAGCACTTCCGCCCTCTCGGTGAGCTCGATGCCGAGCCCCTCCTCGACCGCCCGGCAGACGAGCCACTCGTTGAAGATCGACGAGATGTAGTCGTTCCGGTCGGCGAAGGGGATGATCTGCGGGTACATCCAGCCTTCGACGATCTTCTCCCAGTTGCGGTGGAGGTAGCCGATGTCGGGCTGGACGCCGAGGACGGTCTCCCCGTCGAGCCGCGCGATGACGCGCAGGACGCCGTGGGTCGAGGGGTGCTGGGGGCCGAGGTTGATCGTCAGCTCTTGGACGACGCCGGCCTCGGCCTCGCGGGCGATCGCCGCCGCCTCCTCGAGCGTGTGGACGCCTTCGGGCTCGCGGCGCGGGGCGGCGGGAGGCGCCTCGCTCGCCCGCGCCTCGACCGTCCCCCGTGCGCCTCGCCCGTCGCCTTCGGCCACGCCCTTCACCCCCAGTCCGCTCCGGCCTTCCATCCTACCGCGCCCTCGGGCTCAGCGGGCGCGCACGACGCGCTGGCGCTTCGGGCGCCGGTCGACGAACGACTTCCGGAGCGGGAAGCCGCCTTGGTACGACTCGGGCAGGAGGATGCGGCGCAGGTCCGGATGGCCGAGGAAGCGGACCCCCAGGAGGTCGTAGATCTCCCGCTCGTGCCAGTTGGCCGCCTCCCAGAGGTCGACGACGCTCGCCACCTCGGGCATCTCGTCGCCCGTATACGGAAGCCGCGCCTTGACGACGATCCGCACCTCGGGGTCGTCCGTGCGGAAGAGGTGGTAGGCGACCTCGATGGCGTCCTGCCAGTCGACGCCCGACACGCACGAGAGGTGGTCGCAGAGGACGCCGGGAAGCGACTTCAGCGTGGCGAGCGCCTCGTGCACGCGCTCGGCCGGGACGAGGAGGCCGAGCCCCCGCAAGACGCGCGTGTCCCGCTCCACGTAGGGAAGCGCCGCCTGGATCCGCCGCAGCATCTCCTCCTCGCGCGGGGTGAGCTTGGGCGGCCCGGCGGGCTGGGCCGGGGCGACGCGCGGGATCGGCCGCCGTTCCGGGCGGCCCGTGCCAGCACGAGTCGCGCCGCCCGGGGCGGCGCGCTCGCCTCGTTCGTCCTCGGGCTTCCGCTCTTCGTCCATCTCAGGCACCTACCCGCGCCGCGCCGCGGATCTTCTCCTGCAGGAGCAGGATCCCGTGCAGGAGCGCCTCGGGCGTCGGCGGGCATCCGGGCACGTACACGTCGACGGGGATGATCTTGTCGACGCCGTCGACGACGTTGTAGCCCTGGTGGTACGGACCGCCGTTGCTCGCGCAGCCGCCCATGGCGATCACCCAGCGCGGCTCGGCCATCTGCTCGTAGAGCTGCTTGATGACGGGCGCCATCTTCTCCGTCACCGTGCCCGCCACGAACATGAGGTCGGACTGGCGCGGCGAGGCCCGCGGGATCATGCCGAAGCGGTCGAAGTCGAAGCGCGGCCCGCTCGTATGCATCATCTCGATCGCGCAGCAGGCGATGCCGAACGACATGTACCAGATCGAGTTCGCGCGGCTCCAGTCGATGAGGGCCTGCGCGCTCGTCGTGAAGACGCCGGGGAGCGGCTGCCAGACGGGGGGCAGCCGTTGCGAGTCGGCGCCCTCGAGCGCCGGGCCGCGGGCTTCCGCGAGCTCGGGCGCCGGGTCGATGGCCCCCGCGCCCTCCGGCCTCGGACGAGAGAGCACGTCCCAGCGGGGCGGGCGCAGCCGGCGCCTCAGATCCACGTGAGGACCCTCCGCTTCCAGGCGTAGACGAGCCCGACGACGAGGAGCGCGATGAAGACGATCGCCTCGACGAGGGCCAGGACCGGCGCCAGGTCGCGGAAGACGACGGCCCATGGGAAGAGGAAGAGGCTCTCGACGTCGAACACGAGGAAGATCAAGGCGAAGATGTAATAGTGAATGTGATAGCGTACACGAGCGTCGCCAATCGGAAGCACGCCGCTCTCGTATGCGATCTCCTTGACCGGATCGGGGTAGTCCCGCCGGAAGAGCTTCGAGACGAGCACGGCCGCGAGCGGAAACGCGAGGCCGGCTGCGAGGAACACGGCGAGATCCACGTATAGCGACACGCCGGCGCGCCTCCCCGCTCGATCGCCGCATGCCAGTATAGCCAAGGGCGGAAACCGCGTCAATTCGAGGCCTCGCGGGGCTCGTCCGCCCCTCGTCCCGGGACCGGACGCCCGATCTCGGGGACGAACCTCCCGATTTTGGCAGGAGGCCGCCCCGCCGGACGGAAGTGGCGCTATCAAGGAAGGCGACGGCGGCTTGAGCCGCGCGACCGTCCGCGGACCACTCCCTCCGCGCGAGGAGGCGGCAGGCGGTGCCGGTGCACGTCGAGGCCGAGGCCCTCGAACGTTCGGGCGCGCTCTACCTGAGGCGCGGCCTGCCGGTGGCGGCGATCGCGACCTGGTCGCGCTGGCTCGCCGAGGCGCGCCGGCAGGGGGATCCGGCGCTCGTCGTGCGGGCGACCAACGCCCTTGCGGCCGCCCACGCCGCCGCCCGCGACGCGGCCGGGGCGGAGTCGCTCCTGCGGCGCGCGCTCGAGACGGTCGAGACGACGGCCGTCCCGAGCGAGGAGCGCGTCAAGACCCACTTGAACCTGGCCCTCAACCTCCTCCAGCTCGGCGAGCTCGAGGGCGCGCTGGCCTCGGCCCTCGAGGCGCGCGAGATCTGCGCCGTCGGGGCGAGCCTGCCGCTCGTCGCGCGCGTCTCCGTCACCCTGAGCGGGCTTCACGTCGTGCGCGGCGAGTGGGCCGAGGCCGACCGGGCGACGTCGGCCGCGCTCGCGTTCACCTCCGCCCTCGGTGAACGGACGCTCCTCGCGAGGGCGCTCAACAACCGCGCGATGATCCTCCTCCATGCCGGCCGCACGGAGGAGGCGAGGGCGGCGCTCGAGCGCGCGATCGACCTCGCGGAGGGCTCGGCGCGCCCCGCGGAGCTGGCGTTCCACTTCACGGAGATGGCGCACGTCCACCTGCAGTCGGGCGAGGTCGACCTGGCGCTCGCCTGGGCGACGCGCGCGCTCGATGCCATGTGGTCCGACATCGGCTCCTTGGAGGAGGCCGAGGCGGCCCGCCTCTCGCGGCTTTTCGGCCTCGTGGCCCAGGCGACGGGCGACCGCGACAAGGCGGTCGTATGGTTCAACCGCGCCGCCTCGTACTACGCGCAGGCGGGCCGCATGGAGGCCTGGCGGGACGTGAGCGAGCACCTGGCCGAGGTCTTGAAGGGCCCGAGGGCCGGGGCGGCTCAGCCGCGCGTGCGCATCCCGGCCCGGACGCGCGACCGGCTCCAGTACCTGACGTCGCTCCTCTCCCTCTCCGACTCGATCGCGAGCGTCGAGCCGCGCCTCGGCCTCCACTCGGCGCTCGTGACCCAGTACGCGCTGAGGCTCGGCGAACGGCTGGGCTTCCAGCCCGGCGAGCTCGACGTCGTGGGCCACGCCGGCCGCTTCCACGACATCGGCAAGATCGTCATCGCCATGCCGACGCTCCCGCGCCGCGAGGACGTGGCCGGCCGGCCGCAGGACGAGCGCGTCCTTGTCCACCCCAAGACGGGTCGCGACATGCTGGCGATGTTCCCGCTCCCGGCCGAGGTGATCCGCGCCGTCGCCTGCCACCACGAGCGCTGGGACGGCGGCGGCTACCCCGAGGGGCTGGTCGGCGAGGCGATCCCGCCGGCCGCCCGCGTGCTCATGACGGCCAACCTGTACGTGGCGCTCACGTGGGATCCGCACCCGACGCCGCCCCTCGCCCACGAGGAGGCCCTCGCCGTCCTCGCGCGCGAGTCCGGCCGCGCGCTCGACCCCGCGTGCGTCGCCGCGTTCCTCGACCTGCACGCGGTCGCCGACGACTCGTCGTGAGGGGAGGTGAACCGCCTTGCGGCGCATCCTGGCCACCTTCGCCGCCGCGATGCTGATCTGGGCGACGTGCGGCCTGCCGGTCGCGTTCGCCGCCCCGCATCACGGCGCCCACCACGGCGTCCACCCCGACGGGGCCATGGTGTCCGACTGGGTGTGGTGAGCCGTCGCGCGTCGGGCCGGTCCCCGGTTCCGACCGGGGACCGGCCCGCGTGCTTGCTAGAATGAGCCATCGTGACCGCCCTCCACCTCGTCCACGACTTCATGGCCCACTACGGCTACCTCGCGCTCTTCTGCGGGATGGCCCTCGAGAGCCTCGCCATGCCCGTCTTCAGCGAGATCGTGCTCGCCTACGCCGGCTATCTCGTCGGGCGGGGCGAGCTCGCCTTCCTGCCGAGCCTCGCCGCCTCGGTCGCGGGCTCGCTCGGCGGGGCGCTCGTCGCGTACGAGGTGGGCCGGCGCGGGGGGCGGGCGCTCCTCCAGAGCCGGCTCGGCCGCTGGATCCCGGCCGACCGGGTCGAGCGCTACGAGGCGCGGCTCCGCCGGTCTCTGGGACCGGCCGTCGTCCTCGGCCGCATCCTCTCGGGCGTCCGCTCGGTCTCCTCGTACGTCGCCGGCATCCTCCGGCTGCCGAGGCTCCCCTTCCTCGCCTACTCGGCCCTCGGGGCGACGATCTGGTCGGGCGGCATCCTCCTCGCCGGCGTCCTCCTCGGCGAGCGGTGGGAGACGCTCGTCGCGCTCGTCCACTCGTTCGGCCTCGCCGCCACGCTGTTCGCCCTGGCCGCGGTCGTCGCCGTCGTCCTGTGGAGGCGCACGGCGCGAGGCACGAGGCCCCGCTAGGAGGGCTCGGACGAGAGGCCTCAGATGAGCCGGATGCGGATCGACGTCCGGGGGCCCGAGCGCACGTCGACGAGCGTCGCCGGGCCGATCGACGGGAGGCGGCGCAGGAGGTCGAGGCCGAGGGCGAGCAAGGTGGCGACGGGCGTCTGGACGCCTCCCCCCGGCAACCGCCCGAGGACCTTCCCGGCCTTCCGGCCGAGCCAGCGGTCGGAGAGCCAGGCGTACAGCTGGAGCGAGGCCAGGAGGTCGGCCGCGAGGAAGATCGAGAGGGGCAGGCGGAGCCGGAAGCCCTCCGTGCGGAGGTCGATGAGGAGGAAGCTCGCCGGCCGGCGCGCGAGAAGGCGCATGGTGCCGTCATTTTACGGCAGGGAAGGCGGGCGGGGGACGGGGTCCCGGGCGTCGTCCTGCGAGATGCGCAGGTAGACGTAGTCGCCGCCCGGTTCGCGCCAGCCGGCGAGGAAGAAGGCGGCCCGCTCGTCGAAGCCGAGAAAGGCCTCGCCCGCCGGGACCCGCACCTCGTGCGACCGGCCGTCCCCGTCGCGGCCGGAGACGACGAGGCAGCCGCCCTCCCCCGCGATCGACGCGACCTGGAAGACGGCTTCGACCCTCACCGCGACCGCATCGCCGCCCGTCCAGGGGTCGGGGGCCAGGTAGGCCCGCGAACGGCGGGCGGTCGAGCCGACGAGGGCCGAAAGCCGCTCGGCCCACTCCTCTTCGGGCGGCCGCCGGGGCCGGCCCGGGGGGCTCACGTCGCGCCCGCCCCGCATCCGAGGGAACCGTCGAGGATCGCCTGCCGGATCGGCTCGAAGGCGCGCGGGAGGGGAAGCGCCCCGAGCTCGGCCGGGGAGGCCCAGCGGTAGGGCGCCGGCTCGGGCTCGCGCGCGCAGGCTGCGCGATAGACGTCCACGACGACCTCCCACGCCCTGTGGCTGAACGTGTGGCGGTACTCGAGCGCGCGCCGTCGCACGGGGCGGAGCCCGACGAGCCCCAGGGCGCGGGCGAGCTCCGTCCAGTCGTCGGCTTCGGGCGCGGCTTCGTCGCCCCCCCGCTCGCGGCCCGGGAAGCCCCAGAGGCCGGCGAGGAGTCCCTTCGGCGGCCGCCGCTCGAGGAGCACGCCGCGCGGGCCGAAGACGACGACCGTCGGTCGCGGCGCGGCCCGGACGGGACGGCGTCGCCGCGGCGCCGGCCGGAGCGAGGCCGTGCCGCGCCGGCGGGCGCGGCAGACCCGGCCGAGCGGACAGGCCCCGCACCGCGGCCGCCGGGGCAGGCAGACGGTCGCCCCGAGGTCCATGAGGGCCTGGTTCCAATCGCCGGGCCGCCCTCGGTCGACAAGGCGCGCGGCGAGCCGGCGGGCCTCCCGCGGGCCGAGCTCGCGGTCGACAAGGCGCGAGAGGACGCGCCGCACGTTCCCGTCGACGGCCGCGACCGGCCGGCCGAAGCCGATGCTGGCGACGGCGGCGGCGAGGTACGGCCCGAGGCCGGGCAGCCGCAGGAGCTGGGCCGGGTCGTCGGGGAGCCCGCCCCAGCGCGCCTCGGCCTCCCGGGCCGCCGCGTGGAGATATGTCGCCCTCCGGTAGTAGCCGAGCCCTTCCCACAGCGCGAGGACCTCGTCGGGACGGGCGGCCGCGAGCGCCTTCAGCGTGGGGAACGCGCGGAGGAACGCGAGGTAGCGCGGGGCGACCGACGCGACCCGGGTCTGCTGCAGCATGAACTCGGCGACGAGCGTCCCATAGGGCGACGGCGCCCGGCGCCAGGGGAGGTCCCGTCCGGAGCGGTCGTACCAGGCGAGGAGCTCGGCGCGCAGGCGCTTCACCGCGAGCCCGTCCCTTCGCGCGTGAAGAGCGCCACGCACTCCACGTGCGCCGTCTGGGGGAAGAGGTCGACCGGGGTCAGCTCAGAGAGCACGAGGCCGCCTTCGGCGAGCCGCGCCGCGTCGCGGGCGAGCGTGGCCGGGTTGCAGGAGACGTAGACGACCCGCGGGCAGCCGGAGCGGAGGACCGCGGCCAGCGCCTCCGGCCGCGCCCCGGAGCGCGGCGGGTCGAGGAAGACGAGGTCGGGCCGCCAGCCCTGGGCCACGAGCTCGGGGAGGCGCGTCTCGACGGGGGCCGCCTCGAAGCGGGCCGGGAGCCCGGCTGCGCGGGCGTTCGCCCTCGCGTCCCGCACGGCCTCGCGGCTCACGTCGAGCCCGAGCACGTCGCATCCCTCCGGCGCCTCCCGAGCGAAGAGGAGGGCCAAGGCGCCCACCCCGCAGTACGCGTCGAGGACGCGGGCTCCCGCCGCAAGCGGCGGCGTGCGGGCGTACTCGAGCGCGCGGGCGAAGAGGCGCTCCGCCTGGGACACGTTCACCTGGAGGAACGAGGTGGCGGAGACGCGGAGGCGGAGTCCGAGGAGGCCCTCGACGAGGTACGGCTTCCCCCAGAGAAGCCGCGTGCGCCGGCCGAAGATTCGGTTCGTCCGTTCGGGTTCCTCGTTCACGACGATGCCGGCGAGTTCCGGCACGCGCTCGACGAGGGCGCGCGCGAAGCCCTCCTCGTCGGGGATGCGACCCGTGCGCAGGACGAGGACGACGAGCACCTCGCCCGTGAGCCGCGAGACGCGGGCCGCCACGTGGCGCACGAGGCCCGTGTGGGTCGACTCGTCGTACGGCGCGACGCCGGTCGCGCGGAGGAGCGCCACCGCCCAGCCGACGGCCCGGGCGACCCGCGGGTCCTCGATGAGGCAGTCGTCGTGGGGCACGATGCGGTGCGTGCCGCGCGCGAAGTAACCGGCGACAAGCCGGCCCGGTCGGCCCCCGACCGGCACGACGGCCTTGTTCCGGTACCGCCAAGGCGGGTCGGCGCCGACGATCGGCCGCACCGTCCCGCCCCAGACCGGCCTTCGGAAGCCGCCGACGCGCTCGAGGGCGTCCCGCACGATGCGCTCCTTCGCCGCGAGCTGGGCCGGGTAGGAGAGGTGCTGCCACGTGCAGCCGCCGCAGCGCCCGAAGACGGGGCAGGGCGGCACAACCCGCTCGGGCGAGGGCCGCAGGATCTCGACCAGGTCGCCCTTGGCCCAGCGCGCGCGCACGTCGCGGACGCGCGCCTTGACCCGCTCCCCGGGAGCCGTGTAGGGCAGGAACACGACCTGGCCCGAGGGGCTGCGGCCGACGCCGTCGCCCGAGCTCGCGAGCGACTCGACCTCGACCGTCCGCTCGCCCTCCGCCGGGCGCGCGGAAGCCGCCCGCCGGGCCACGGGCGTCACCCTTCTTCGATGAGGCGTTCGAGGAGCCGCGCGGCCGCTTCGGGGTTCGCGCGCCCCCGCGTCGTCCGCATCACCTGGCCGACGAGGAAGGCGAGGGCGTTGCGCTTGCCCTTGCGGTAGTCGGCCACAGCCTTCTCGTTCGCGGAAAGCACCTCTCGCGCGACGGCGAGGAGCTCCTTTTCGTCGGCGATCTGCTGGCGGCCGCTCGCCGCGACGATCGCCTCGGGGTCGCCCCCGGTCTCCAGCATCTCGCGGAAGACGTCCTTGGCCACCGGCCCCGAGATGGCACCCCGGGCGAGGAGGGCGAGGAGCTTCGCGAGCTTCTCCGGCGCATCGGGCCGCTCGGCGAGCCCCTTGCCCGTCTCCTTCACGTACGCCTGCCACTCGACGAGCGTCCAGTTGGCGGCCGCCTGCGGCTCGGCGCCTGCCTGGACGGCCCGCTCGAAGAACTCGCCCAGGTGGCGCTCGGCGACCAGGATGCGGGCGTCGTACGGCCGGACGCCGAGCGACTGGTAGCGGCGGCGGCGCGCCGCCGGGAGCTCGGGAAGGCTCGTGCGGATCTCCTCGACCCACGCGGCCGGGAGCGCGAGGGGCGGCAGGTCCGGCTCGGGGAAGTAGCGGTAGTCCTCCGCTTCCTCCTTGCCGCGGCCCGGGCGCGTGACGCCCTCGCGCTCGTCCCAGTGGCGCGTCTCGCGCCGGACGGGGAGGCCCTCGGAAAGCAGGCGCGCCTGCCGCTCCGCCTCGTATTCGAGGGCGAGTTTCACGCTCCGGAAGGAGTTCATGTTCTTCACCTCGACGAGCGTGCCCCACGCCTGCGAGCCGGCCGGCCGGAGCGAGACGTTGGCGTCGCAGCGCAGGCTCCCTTCCTCCATCTTCACGTCGGAGACGCCGGCGTAGAGCATCGTGTCGCGCAGCTCCTCCAGGTAGGCGCGCGCCTCGTCGGCCGAGCGCAGGTCGGGCTCCGAGACGATCTCGATGAGCGGCACGCCGGCCCGGTTGAGGTCGACGAGCGTGCCGAACTCCGGGTCGTGCACCGATTTGCCGGTGTCCTCCTCGAGGTGGACGCGCCGGATGCGGACGCGCCGGCGCGGCTCGCCGTCCTCGCCCGGGAGGTCGAGGTGGCCCTGGATCCCGAGCGGTTCCTCGTACTGAGAGATCTGGTACCCCTTCGGCAGATCCGGGTAGTGGTAGTTCTTGCGGTCGAAGCGGGCGGCGGGCGGGATGCGGCACCCGAGCGCCAGGGCGGCCCGGAGCGCCAGCTCGATCGCGCGCCGGTTCGGGACCGGCAAGGACCCGGGAAGCCCGAGGCAGACGGGACAGACGTTCGTGTTCGGCAGGTCGCCGAACGTCGCCGGGCAGGCGCAGAACATCTTCGACCGCGTCGCCAGCTCGACGTGGACCTCGAGGCCGATCACGACCTCCCAGCCTTGGGCGGGCGACGTCACCCGCGCCGCCTCCCGCCGGCCGGGGCGAGCCCCCCGAGGGGCGGCCGCCGCCGGTGCCAGCTCGTCGCGTCCTGGTAGGCGCCCGCCGCGCGGAAGAGCGTCTCCTCGGCGAAGGCCGGTCCGATCAGCTGGAGCCCCACCGGCAGGCCGCCCGAGAAGCCGCACGGCACCGAGATGGCGGGGAGCCCGGCGAGGCTCGCCGGGATCGTGCAGATATCGTTCACGTACATGCTCAGCGGATCCTCGACCCGCTCGCCGAGGGGGAAGGCGACGGTCGGCGAGGTCGGCGCCGCGAGCAGGTCGTAGCGGGCGAAGGCGCGCTGGAAGTCGAGCAAGAGCTTCTGCCTCACCCTCTGCGCCCGCAGGTAGTACGCCTCGCGGTAGCCGGCGGAGAGCGCGAACGTGCCGAGCGCGATGCGACGGCGCACTTCGCGCCCGAACCCCTCCCCGCGCGTGCGCGCATACATCGCCTCGAGGTCGCCGGCCGCGGCCCGGAAGCCGTAACGGACGCCGTCGAAGCGGGCGAGGTTCGCGCTCGCCTCGGCCGGGGCCACGACGTAGTACGCCTCGAGCGCGGTCGCGGCCGTCGGCAGGTGGCACTCCTCGACGTGCGCCCCCCGCTCGGCGAGCGTCTCGAGCGCCGCGGCGACGAGTTCCCGCACGTCGCCGTCGATGCCGTCCGCCTCGACGAGCTCGCGCGGCACGCCGATGCGGAGGCCGCGCACCCCGGCTTCGGCCGCGCGCACGTAGTCGCCGACCGGCACCTGGGCCGAGGTGGCGTCCATCGGGTCGTGGCCTGCGATGACGGAGAGGGCGAGCGCGACGTCCGTGACGTCGCGCGCGAAGGGTCCGATCTGGTCGAGCGACGAGGCGAAGGCGACGAGCCCGTAGCGGGAGACGCGGCCGTAGGTCGGCTTGAGCCCGACCACCCCGCAGAGGGCCGCAGGCTGCCGCACGCTTCCGCCGGTGTCCGAGCCGAGGGCCAGGGCGGCCTCCTGCGCCGCCACGGCCGCGGCCGGACCGCCCGAGGAGCCGCCCGGGACGCGCGCGAGGTCCCACGGGTTGTGGGTCGGGAAGTACGCCGAGTTCTCCGTCGACGAGCCCATCGCGAACTCGTCCATGTTGGCGCCTCCGACGACCAGGGCGCCCGCGGCGAGAAGCCGCCGGACGGCCGTCGCCGAATACGGAGCCCGGTAGCCCTCGAGGATGCGCGAGCCGCAGGTGAGCGGCCGCCCCTCGACCGAGATGTTGTCCTTGACGGCGACCGGCACCCCGGCCAGGGGGCCGGGCGTCTCGCCGCGCGCCACCTTCTCGTCGACCGCGCGCGCCGCCCGCAGGACCTCGTCGGCCGGCGCCGGGTGGAGGAAGGCGCGGACGCGCGCGTCGACCGCCTCGCGCCGGGCGAGGTAGGCGCGCGCGACCTCGACGGCTGAGAGCTCGCGCAAGGCGACAAGCCGCGCGATCTCGCGCGCCGAGAGCTCGGTCGCGTTCACGGCTTCTCTTCTCCATCGCGGCGGACGACGACCGGGACACGGTAGTACCCGTCGCGCGCCTCGGGTGCCAGAGCGAGCGCCGCCTCGCGGGGAAGGCCGGGCCGGGGATCGTCTTCGCGCCATACGCTCTCGAGGAGCGCGCCGTGCGAGAAGGGGGGCACGCCCTCGACGTCGACCGTGCCAAGGCGCGCGACGCGCTCGAGGATGCGGGCGAGGTCGGCCGTGAGCGCGCGGAGCTCGTCCTCGGGGAGCGCGAGGCGGGCGAGCTCCGCCACCTTGCGCACGACCTCGTCCGCGATCGGCTGCGTCACCGGCCGATCCCCCAGTGGAGGAGGCCGAGGTCGGCGTCGGACGGGTCGAGGCCCCTGAGCCCGGCCGGCACGGCATAGAGTTCGGCGGGCGCGTAGAGCGGGAGGTAGGCGTCGCGGTCGGCCGCCTGCCAGAACGCGCCGAGCGCACGGAGCCTTTCCGCCCAGTCGGGCGTGGCGCGGGCGCGCGCGAGCGCCTCATCGACCTCGGGGCTCGACCAGCCCGAGGCGTTCCAGCGGCTCGCGGAGCCGTAGAGCGGCGTCGGGTCGTAGGGGTCGTCCGGCTGCCAGAGGATGAGGGCGGCATCGAACGCGTGCTGGAGGAAGACGCGCTCGGCGAACGTCTCGGCCGGGAGGGGCTCCGGCTCGACCGCCACCCCGACGCCCCGCCACGCTTCGGCCACGGCTTCGACCACCCGCTCCGCCTGCCGGTCGCCCGTCACGTAGGCCAAGTGTAGCAAAACGGGCTCTCCCCCCACCCTTCGCCGGCCGTCCGGGCCCTCGGACCAGCCGGCCTCGTCGAGGAGCCGGGCCGCTTGCGCCCGCCCTTCGCCCGGCGCCGGACCCGCAGCCTCCGAGGCCGGGGCCCCCGCGAGCGCCTCGCGGATCGCGGCTTGACCCGCGCCGAGGAGGGGGAACGGTAGCCCGGCCGGAAGGGACCCCGGTCCGGCCGCGCGGAGGAGGGCCTCCTCGTCGAGCGCGAGGGCGAGCGCCCGCCGCACCTGTGGGTCGAGGGTCGGCCCCGGCACGCGGATGCGGGTGTTGAACGCGAGAAGGGCCACCGAGCCCCCCGGTCGCGCGACGGCCGCAAGCCCGGGGTGGGGCGCGCCGGCCCAGGCCTCGGGGGAGACGGGCGCGGCGTCGAGCGAGTGGCCGAGCGCCTCGGTCGTGGCGCCCTCGGCCAAGGCGACGAAGCGGGCGACCGGTGGCCCGGCCTCGGATCCGGGCCCGCGCGCGACGAGGACCACGGATCCGTCGCGCTCCGCGGCCGGCACGAGGGGGCCCGCCGCCACCTCGCGTCCCGTCGCGGGGAAAAGCCGCGGCCCGCCCGCAGGCGCCACGCCCATCGCGGCGAGAAGCGCGAAGGCGGCGCCGAGGTCGGCCTGGGGGCGGAAGACGAGGTGGAGCGTCCCGTCGTCGTCGACGCGAACGCCGCCCGGGTCGGCGAGCGCGAGCGCGGCCCCGTGGAAGGGGCTCGCCTCGTCGGCCCTGGCCCTCGCGATCGAGGCGGCCACGTCGGCCGCGACGACCGGGGAGCCGTCGCTCCACACGGCCGTCGGATCGAGCGCGAGCGTCACCTCGCGCGCGTCGGCGTCGTAGCGCCAGGTCGTGGCCAGATCCGGCCTCCACCCGTCGGCCGACGGCCGCAGGAGGCTGCGGAAGGAAAGATCGACGACGATCTGGCTCGCCGGGTCGCCGGGGAGGCCCGACCACGAGGTGGGCACGCGCACCGGGTCGAGCGGCAGGGCGGGAAGGCGGCTCCAGCCCCACACGACCGTGCGGAAGGCGCCTTCGGAGGGCAGGGCGCCGGAACTCGGCTCGGAAGGCGCCGTCTTGGCCGTGCACGCGGCGAGGAGCGCGAGCGCGAGAAGAAGGGTGAGGCCCGTCCGCCTCAGGATGCGCGATCGTCCTTTCCTTCGCCGAGGAGCGCCCGAAAGGCCGCCTCGTCGAGGATGGTCACGCCGAGCTCCCGCGCCCTCGCGAGCTTCGAGCCCGGCTCGCTTCCGACGACGAGGTAGTCGGTCGCGCGGCTCACCGACCCGGTGACGCGGCCGCCTAGAGCGCGGATGCGCGCCTCGGCCTGCGAGCGCGGGATCGAGAGCGTCCCCGTGAGGACGAACGTCTTGCCCGCAAGAAGCCCGGCGGCCGGGGCGGCGGCCGGCTCGTCCATCCGCAGCCCCGCCTCCTTGAGACGCTCGACGAGCCGATCCGTTTCCGGCTGCGCGAAGAACGAAGCCACGCTCCCGGCGATGACGGGGCCGACGTCGGGGACGGCGGCGAGCTCGTCCCGGCTCGCCCGGCGGATGCGGTCGATGTGGCCGAAATGGCGGGCCAGCGTCGCGGCCGCCCGCTCGCCGACGTACCGGATGCCGAGCGCGTAGAGGAGCCGCGAGAGCGGTCGCTCGCGGCTCCTCTGGATGGCGGCGACGAGGTTCTGCGCCGACTTCTCGGCCATGCGCGGAAGCGCGCCCAGCTCCGCGACGGTCAGCCGATAGAGGTCGGCCACGTCGCGGACGAGCCCGGCCGAAAGCAGCTCGTCGACGCGCCGGGCGCCGAGCCCGTCGATGTCCATGGCCGGCCGCGAGGCCCAGTGGAGGATGCGCTCGCGCACCTGCGCCGGGCAGGACGCGTTCACGCAGCGGCGGGCCGCCTCGCCCTCGATGCGGACCGCCTCGGCCCCGCACACGGGACAAGTTCGAGGCGGCTCCCAGGGGGGCACGCCCTCGGGGCGGCGCGAGGCGTCGACGGCGACGACCTGCGGGATCACCTCGCCCGCCTTCACGACCGTCACCCAGTCCCCGACGCGCACGTCGCGCTGGCGCACGTAGTCCTCGTTGTGGAGGCTCGCGCGCGCGACGGTCGTCCCCGCGAGGCGGACGGGCTCGAGCACCGCGAGCGGCGTGAGGGCGCCCGTGCGGCCGACCGAGACCTCGATCGCGAGGACGCGCGTGCGCGCCTCCTCGGCCGGGTACTTGAAGGCGATCGCCCAGCGCGGGCTGTGGGAGGTCGCGCCGAGCTCCGCCTGTTGCGCGAGGGAGTCGACCTTGGCGACGAGCCCGTCGACCTGGTAGGCGAGTTCGTCGCGGCGCGCCTCGAACGCGCGGCAGAGCTCGACGACCTCGTCGATCGACGCCGCCTTCCGGTTCTCGTCGTTCACGTGGAAGCCGAGCTCGGAAAGGAGAGCGAGCGCCTCCCACTGGGTCGCCGGGGCGGGCCGGCCGGGCGGCCAGCCCTCGGCGAGGAGGATCTGGTAGACGAAGCAGTCGAGGGCGCGGCTCGCCGTCACGCGCGGGTCCGACTGGCGCACGGAGCCCGCCGCCGCGTTCCGCGGGTTCGCGAAGAGCGGCAGCCCCTCCTCGGCGCGCCGTTCGTTGAGCGCGCGGAACGAGGCGAGCGGCATGAACACCTCGCCCCGCACGACAAGCCGCTCGGGCGCTGGGCCCCCGAGTTCGGCCGGGACGGCCGCGATGGTCGCCAGGTTCGCCGTCACGTCCTCGCCGGTCTCGCCGTCCCCGCGCGTCGCCCCCCGGACGAAGCGGCCGCCCTGGTATTCGAGGGCGACCGAGAGGCCGTCGATCTTCGGCTCGACGACGTAGCCGACCTCGACCCCGCCGAGCCAGCGCCGCACCCGCCGGTCGAAGGCGCGCAGCGCCTCCTCGTCCGTGGCGTTGTCGAGCGAAAGAAGGGGGACCGGGTGGCGCACGGGGGCGAAGGTCGGCGCGACGCCGCCGCCGACCCGCCTCGTCGGCGAATCGGGCGTGGCCAAGGCCGGGTACCGCGACTCGAGCCCGCCGAGCTCGGCGACGAGCGCGTCGAACTCGGCGTCGGTGATCTCGGGCGCGTCCTCCAGGTAGTAGAGCCGCGAGTGGTGCTCGATGAGCCGGCGCAGCTCCTCGGCCCGCCGGCGCGCCCACTCCGGTACCCCCTCCGCCTCCTCGGCCACCGTCTCCACCTCCTTCGGGCGGGCGCCCCGGCGACCGGCTAGGCCGGCTCGAGGCGCGCGTACCGGACGAGGAGCCGGCGCAGGCCGACGCCCTGGAACGCGACCGTCACCTCGGCGTCGCCGGCCTCACCGGTCACGGCCACGACCGTCCCCGGCCCCCAGAGGGCGTGGCGCACGCGGTCGCCCGGAGCCCACGAGCGCCACTCTCGGTTTCGTTCGGATGGATCCGAACGACCGGCGAAGTCCGATTGCCGCGCGCCGAGAGCCGCTCCGGGTGAGCCGTCCGCGTCCTCGCCCCAGAGGGCGCCGCCTCCGACGGGGTGAAGCCGCTCCTTCCCCACCTCGGCGAGGAAGCGCGAGGGCTCCCGCCAGTCGAGGCCTCCGTACAGGGCGCGCCGCCGGGCCATCGTGAGGTAGAGCCGCTCTTTCGCGCGCGTCATGCCGACGTAGCAGAGGCGCCGCTCCTCCTCGAGGTTCCCCTCTTCGAGCGAGCGGGCATGGGGGAACGTCCGCTCCTCGAGCCCGACGAGGAAGACGACCGGGAACTCGAGCCCCTTCGCCGTGTGGAGCGTCATGAGGGAGACGGCCGGCCGGCCGGGGTCGTGGCTGTCGGCCTCCGAGACGAGGGCCGCCTCGGCGAGGAAGTCCCCGAGGTGGCTTCCGTCCGTCCGGGCCGGGAAGGCTCGCGCGACGTTCACGAGCTCCTCGAGGTTCTCGAGCCGCGAGAGGTCCTGGGGGCTCGCCTCGGCGCGGAGCTCCTCCCGGTAGCGCGTGCGCCGGAGGACTTCCTCCACGAGCTCAGCCACCCCGAGCCTCTGCGCCAGCTCGGCCAGTTCCGCGAGAAGCTCGCCGAGCTCCCGGAGCGCAACCTTCTGCCGCCCGCCGAGGCCCGCGACGGCGTCGGCCCGGAGGAGGGCGTCGACGATCGAGCCTTCGCCCCTCGCGGCCAAAAGGCGCGCGATCGTGCGCGGGCCGAGCCCGCGGCGCGGCACGTTCGCGATCCGCTCGAAGCTCACGACGTCGTACGGGTTCTCGACGAGGCGGAGGTAGGCGAGGACGTCCTTGATCTCGCGCCGCTCGTAGAACTTCAGCCCGCCGACGACCTGGTAGGGGAGCCCCCGCAGGAGGAACGCCTCCTCGAACGCCCGCGACTGGGCGTGCGTCCGATAGAGGACGGCGAAGTCCGACGCGCTCCGACCTCCTTCGCGAATGAGCCGCCCGATCTCGTCGGCGACGAACTCGGCCTCGGCACGGTCGTCCCAGGCGCAGAAGAAGCGGACCGGCTCGCCTGGGCCGAGCTCGCTCCAGAGCTCGCGCTCGCGCCGCTCGAGGTTGTGCCGGATGACGCTCGCCGCTGCGTCGAGGATCGCCTGTGTCGAGCGGTAGTTCTGCTCGAGGCGGATGACGCGCGCGTCGGGGAAGTCGCGCTCGAACTCGAGGATGTTGCGGATGTCGGCCCCTCGCCAGCCGTAGATCGACTGGTCGGCGTCGCCGACGACGAAGAGGTTTTGGTGGCGCTCGGCCAGCGCGCGCACGATCCGATACTGCGCCGGGTTCGTGTCCTGGTACTCGTCGACGAGCACGTGGAGGAAGCGCTCAGCAAGCCGCGCGCGCACGTCCGGGTGCGCCTCGAAGAGCCGCAGGGTGAGGAGGAGGAGGTCGTCGAAGTCGACGGCGCCGGCTTCCGAGAGCCGCTCGGCGTAGCGCCGGTAGACGCGCGCGGCTGCCTTCCGGAACGGGTCGCCGGCCTCGGCGGAGGCCGCCTCCGCGTCGAGCCCGTCGTTCTTCCAGCGCGAGATGAGGGACGCCACGGCGCCCGGGGCATAGCTCCGCTCGTCGAGCCCGAGCGTGCGCAACGCGGCCCGCACGACGGCCCGCTGGTCGTCGGCGTCGAGGACGGTGAACCGCGGGGGCAGTCCCACAAGCGGCGCGTGCGCCCGCAGGATGCGGAGGCAGGCGGCGTGGAAGGTGAGGACCCAGAGGTCGCGGGCCGCCTCGCCGACGATGCCGAGGACGCGCTCTTGCATCTCGCGAGCTGCCTTGTTCGTGAACGTCACGGCCAGGATCCGCCAGGCGGGGACCCCTTGGGCGACGAGGTGGGCGATGCGCAGGGTGAGGACGCGCGTCTTCCCCGACCCGGCGCCGGCCACGACCAGGACCGGCCCCGCGCCGTGCAGGACGGCCTGTCGCTGCGCCTCGTTCAGGCCGTCGAGGGGAGGAAGCCGATCCATGGGACCGATTATACCTGGGCGCCGCCGTCCCCCGCCGGCTCCCGGCCGGCGTGCAGAAGGCGCACGCCCCGACGGCTGCGGCGCAGGGCGCCCGCCCGCGCGGGCCGGCCGGCCGGCTTCGGGAAGCGCAGCGTGAAGGCGGCGCCCCCGCCCTCCGGCGCCTCGACCTCGATCGAGCCGCCGACGCCGTGGACGAGGCTCGCCGTCGTCGCGAGGCCGAGCCCGGTGCCCGCCGGCTTCGTCGTCACGAAGGGCTGGAAGAGCCGGCCGGACACGGCCGGGTCGATGCCGGGGCCGGTGTCGCGGACGCGGGCCGTGACCGAGTCGCGGTCGACCTCGACGGCGAGCGTGAGGCGGCCGCCGTCCGGCATCGCCTCGAGCGCGTTCCGCACGAGGTTCCAGAGGACCTGGCGCGCGCGGGCCCCCTCGAGAGGCACCGGCGCCGGCTCGGGCGCGAGGCGGAGGTCGATCGCCACGCCTTGCCCTTCGGCACGCGGCTTGGCGAGGAGGGCCACCTCCCGCATCTCCTCCGCCAGGTCGCATTGGGCGCCGGTCGGCGCCTGGGGGCGGGCGAGGAGCAGCATGTCGCTCGTGAGGCGCTCGATCCGGGTGAGCTCGGCCAGCACCGTCGGCAGGTAGCGGGTGACGCGGTCGGGCGTCGGGTCGGCGACGACCATCTGAAGGAAGCCCTTCACGGCGGCGAGCGGGTTCCGGATCTCGTGCGAGGCCGTGGCCGCCATCTGCCCGATGGCGGCGAGCCGCTCGCTCTCCTCGACCTCGGCCCGCAGGCGCACGACCTCGCTCACGTCCTGGCACACGACGACCGTCCCCAACCGCCGGCCGAAGGGGCCGACGATGCGGGCCGCCGTGGCCGTGACGTGCGCCTCGCCGCGCTCGCCGGCGACGCGCCATTCCGTCGGCTCGCCGCCCTCGCGCCCGCCCGTGCCGAGGAGCAGCCGTCGCGCCTGGGACCGGGTGACGCCGATGCGGGCCGCCAACTCGCCCATGGCGAGGCCGGGCGCAAGCGGCCCCACCCCGATCGCCTCCGCCAGCCGCCGCGCCTCGCGGTTCACCCGCACGAGGCGCCGCGACTCGTCGAAGACGACGACGGCTGCGCTCATGCTCTCGAGGACGGCGTCGGTCAGCTGGTGCAGCTCGCGGACCTCGTCGAGGCTCCGCTGCAAGGCCTCGTGGAGGACCGCGTTCGAGAGGGCGAGGGCCGCCTGCGAGGCCGCCATCTCGGTCATCTGCGCCTCCTCGTCGAAGAAGGGCCGGTTGGTGGCGAGGAGGACGATCGCGACGAGGCGTCCGCCCCAGCGCGCCGGGACGAGAAGGCCGTGCGAGAGGCCGAGCCGGGCGAAGGGGAGTGCCCAGTCGCCCCGCCGCCGCAGGTGGACGAGCGCGTGCCGGCCGGCCGCGAGCGTGGCGGCGAGGGCCGGGTCGGAGAGGTCGAGCGGCGTCCCGACGAGGTCGGCGTCGAGCCGCCGCACGGCGCGGATCGTGTAGCGCTCGTCCTCCCCGACGACGGCGACGAGTCCGGCCGAGCCCGAGAGCCGCGTCACGACCTCGAGCAGGCGGTCGGCCACCTCGGCCGGGCTGAGCGAGCTGTTCATCACCTGGGAGAACTCGTGCACGGCCTGCCAGCGGTGGCGCGCGAGCGCCCCGCGGTCGGCGAAGCGGTAGCGGCTTGCGCGCGGCCGCACGAGCGAGTCGACGAGGTGGTCGACGGCCCTGGGCAGGAGGTACCGGCGCTCCGCCTCGCGCATCAGCGTGTCCTGGGCGAGCTCGCGCGTGACGACGGAGCGCAGGGCGTCGACGGCGGGCGGCCACAGACGCTGCCCGCGCTCGGACGCGATCGCCTCGAGCCCCGCGGCCGGGCCGCGCGGGCCACCCCGGTAGGGGCGCGGCTCCGCCACGGCCAGGTAGGTGTCGACGACGGCCAGGATGCGGGAGGGGATCGGGATGTCGGACCCCGAGAGCCCGTCCGGGTACCCTCCCCCGCTCCACGACTCGTGGTGATGGCGGACGGCCTGCGCGACGGGCGCGAGCTCGGCGATGCGGGCGATCTCGCGCGCCGCGATCTCGGGATGGCGCCGCATGGCGGCCCGCTCGGCCTCGCCGAGCGGCTCGGACGAGGTGAGGACGCCGGGGAGCGCGAGCTCCATGGCGAGGTCGTGGAGGAGCGCCGCCTCGCGCACGACGGCCTGCTGGTCGGCGGCGAGGCCGAGCTCCGCCGCCACCGCCGAGGCGTAGTGGACGCAGAGCTGCGCGCGCGGGTCGTCCTCGGCCCCGTCTGCGCCGAGCCGTCTCACGATGTCGCGGGCGAGCCGGCTGCGCACCCAGAGCGTCCACTTCGCGACGACACCGTGGAGCAGCGTGGCCAGGACGACGGCCGAGATCCCGACCCACGGCCCCCAGAGCCGCTCGGCCAGGACGACACCCGAGACGGCGACGGCCGCGCCGAGCCAGGGCACGAGGCACTCGGAGACGTGCTGACGCACCACGGCCGCGACCGGTTCGCCCCGGGCGATCGCCATCCCGGCCGAGACCACCACGCAGCCCGTGAGCTCGTAGACCAGCATCGTGAGGACGAGGCCGACCCAAGGCGCCCAGGGCGCCGGAATGGGGCGGGTCGCGCTCTGGACGGCGTCGGCGAGGGCGACGGCCAGCGCCGCCATGCCGCCGTTGAAGGCGAGCACGTAGCCGTTCGAGCTGCGCGACCAGGCGGCGAGCGCGTAGCCGAGGAGCGTCCCGAGGAGGGCGGGGCTCGCGCCCTTGATCCAGAGGGCCGACACGACGGCGGCGTCGGTGACGGAGAGCGCGGCGCCGGAGGGCATGACGAGCTGGTGCCGCTCGGCGGCGAAGACGAAGGCCGCGACGAGGAGGGCGACCCGCGCATCCGCCGTGGGGTTCCGCACGACCACGTAGAGGCTTGCGAGGAGGCCGGCCAGGGCCACGCAAAGGAAGTATCGCCGGAGCCGCTCGGGGAACTGCAACCTATCTCATCGCCTCACCACGGCCAATTCGACTGCGCCGCCGCGGAAAGCGCGAAGATCGCGACGAGCGCGAGCGGAACCGCCACCTTCAGCACGCGGGCCATCCATTGTCACCTCCTCCCAATTCGGCCGAAGCGCCACCGGCTCCTTCGGCGAAAGATGTCAGTCTCTGTCGACCGCGCGGCCCGGGCGACGGCGTGGCCCTGGCCTGGCCCGGCAGGCCGGCCGCCTGCGTCTCCACTTTCACATACGGTTTGCAGGTGTTTCCACGACGAGGGTCCCGGCGGGACCCGGGACGCCGGTCGCCCGTCGGCGCGGTGCGGCGGCGGCGCCGGGCTCGTGCGAAGGGCGGCCCGCCGTTAACCGCCGCCTCCGCCGCCTCCACCGCCTGCGCCTGCGCCTGCAGCGC
>JADGHG010000122.1 GCA_019689585.1 Clostridia bacterium | reverse complement strand
GTTTTTTAGGGCCGCGGGGGATCTTAGTTGTTCCTCCGCGAGCGGCGCGGCTGAGCGGGGCTCCCGAGCCGCGCCGCCCGCCGGCCGCCGGACGGTCGCCAGGACAACGGCTCCGTCGCTCACACTCGGACAGTCGCCTTCCGGGATGCCCTGGCCATGAGGGCCAAGACCGCGAGCGCGGCCAGCTGGGCGGCCACGACCGTCCCGACGGCCGCCGCCGGCCTGGCGGCGTAGAGCCAGCCGAAGGCGGCGCTGCCGAGAAACCACGCGATGCCGAAGACAGTGTCGAAGAGGCCGAAGGCCGTGGCCCGCTGGGACGCCGTCACCCGCGCGGCGAGAACGGCCTTGAGGATCGTGTCCTGCGCCCCGAGGACCGCGCCCCACACGACCGCGCCCGGCCAGATGGCGGCGGGCCGGCCGCTGAAGAGGAGCAGTGTCGCGAGGATCGCGCCCGCCGGCAGGGCCCAGAGGAGGCGCGGGCCCAGCCGGTCGAGCGCGCGGCCGAGCGCGAGCGCGCCGAGGGCGTCGGCCGCCATGGCGGTCGCGAAGACGAGGGCGATAGCGCTCGGCGCGAGGACCCTCGTCGCCTCGTACGAGTACGAGACGAGCTGGAAGTGGACGAAGCCGAAGACGGTGAGCGCGGTGAAGAGAAGGAGCGCCGCCTCCTTCCGCGCGTGGCCGAGGAGGGTCAGCACCTCGCCGGGGCGGGCGAGCACGTCCGCGTCGAGCTCGCGCGGCACGGGGAAGAGAGCGCGCGCCCGCGCGAGCGTGGCGAGCGCAAGCAGCGCAGGCACAACAAGCGCCCCGAAGGCCCACGTGTACGCTTGCTGCGCGTAGAGGACGGCTGCCACGAGGAGCGGGCCAAGGACGGCCCCCGTCTGGTCGAGCGCCTCGTGGAGCGCGAAGGCCCAGCCGTGGCCGATGCGGCTTCCCGCGTGCGCCAGCATCGCGTCGCGCGGCGGATTGCGAAGGCCCTTGCCCACCCGCTCGAGGAGGATGAGCCCCGCGGCGGCCGGCCAGTGGCCCGTGAGCGCGAGGCTCGGCACGGCGAGGAGGTTCAAGCCGTAACCGATCCCGGTGATGAGCCAGTATTCGCCGAGGCGGTCGGCCCAGAGCCCCGAGAGGAGCCGGAGGCCGTACCCGAGGAGCTCTCCGGCGCCTGCGATGAGCCCGACCACCGCGACCGGCGCCCCGAGGCTCGCGAGATAGGGCCCGGTGACGCTGCGCGCGCCCTCGTACGTCACGTCCGCGAAAAGGCTCACGACCCCGAGGAGGACCACGAAGCTGAGCGCCCGCCGTTCGGGTGTCACGCCCTTTCCCCCTCTCCCTCCGCCGTGTCCGCGGACGAGGCACTTTGCCCGCGGGCCGCCAACGACAAGCGGGCGCGCCAGCCGGCGAGCTTGAAGCGCAGCGCGCGGTTGTCGTTCGCGAGCACGTAGACATCGTAATTGAGGGACGAGGCCTCGGAATTGAGGCGCAGGACGGGCACGTCGCGGCCCGGGCCGCGCTCGCTGGCCCAGAGTCCGGCGCCGAAGGCCTCCCGCAGCTGCCGTTGCCATTCGTCGTCGTCGCCGGAGGGCGCCTCGGAGCCGGCCGCGCACCAGACGCCGATCGCGAAACTGCGCACGGCGGCGGGCGATGGCGTTGCGTCGCGGGACGCCTCGGCCTTCGGGCCCGCGAAGCCGCCGCGGGCGAGGATGCGGCCGATCGCCCAGCAGAGCTGGAACTGCTCCGCGGCGAGGCGGGCCGCGTGATACCGCATGCGCGCGAGCCGGGCCGCCACCTGGGCGCGGGAGTTCGCGTCGTCTGCGACGGACGCCTCGGCGAGCGCCGAACGGCCGGCCGCGACGAGGGCCCAGACCTCCTGCGGCCCGCCGGCGAGCTCCCATTCGTCGCGGCGGAGCCAGATCATCCCGGCCTGGCCCCCCGGAGATACCGCGCGATGGTGCGCCAGACCGTCTTCTCGCGGCCGGTGGCCTCGTGCGCGAAGCGGTAGTCGAGTGCGCGGAAGAAGGCGGCGACCTCGGCCTGCCGTGGCCGGACGCGGCGCTCGAGGTCCGAGACGAGCCAGGTCGCGACGTCCGGCGGCGTGACGCGCAGGACGGCCTCGGCGTGCGTCGGGCAGAGGCCGGAGGAGGCGCGCAGGAGCTCCCGCCTCAGACGGATGGGACAGACTTCGCGCCGGCGGAGCGCGTGGGGCAACCCCGCTTCGAGGAGCGGAGAGGGCGGCGCCGCGCCCGGCGCCCGCCGTCCCTCGACTTCCTGGTCCGGCTCTCTGCTGTCGCGCGGCACGGCGCCCCTGCCTTCCTGGCAGGAGCCATCACCGCGCGGTGGCGGATAAGGCGGGCTCCATCGCCGTCGTCCGAGACGATGCGATTATACCGCGTCCCACCGGGCCGGGCAGCCGGGGGCCGGTGGTCGCCGCCCGCCGCAGCGCCCACACGCCACATGCAGGGCGTTATGAACTTGTCGCATACCACATCTGGAACCCGACGGCGGGCTCGGCTACACTCGTCTCGGGCGGAGACGCGTTCCAGGAAGGCGGGGACGGTCATGTCGCTGGCGACGCGCGAAGTGCGAGAGGGCGACTACCTCCTCCGGGTGCGGCGGCTCGACGACGGCCACGTGGAATGGGCGCTCGTGCGGCTCAGGCGACCGCGGTTGCGGCCTCTCGGCTCTCTGGCTGAGCCCGGCGGCGACGCGCCCGCGCGCGGCGAGGAGGCGGCCGACCTGACGGTCTTCATCTCGGGCGAGGCGAGCTCCGAGCAGGAGGCTCTGCGGCGGGGCCGCCTCCAGCTTCAGGCCCTGGGGGTGCTTCCCGAGGCCTGACGCCTGCGCCCCGCAGAAAGCGCGGCCACGCGAGGCCGAGCGCCTCCATGACCGGCTTCCACTCGCGCGGGAGCGGACAGCGCACCGTCCCCGTCTCGGGCGTCCAGATCTCGAAGGCGTGAAGGAAGTAGCCCCGGTGTCCCGGGATCGGGCGGCCGCCGTACTTGCGGTCCCCGAGGAGCGGCATCCCGCCGAGCGCCGCGTGGACGCGGATCTGGTGCGTGCGGCCGCCCTGCGGCCGGACGAGCGCCAGGCTTCCGCCGCGGCCGCGCGCGAGGATGCGGAATTCGGTCGCGTCCGCGCCGCCGTGTTCGACAGCCTGGACCGTGGGTTGAGTGGCACCCCGAGCGAGCGGCGCCGCGCGCGACCGACGGGTCTCCCGGTCCCTGTCCAGCGCGGCGCGCACGACGCGGTCCTCGGCGTCCTCCGGCAGGAGGGCGAGGTAGCGCTTCTCCGCTCGCCGATCGCGGAAGGCCGCGGCGAGCCTGCGGCGGGCGGTGGACGTGAGTCCGAAGAGGACGACGCCCGACGTGCCGCGGTCGAGGCGGTGGACGGGCGCCGGGGGGAAGGCTTCGGCGCCCGGGCCGGGCGGGCGGCGGCCGCCCGCCGGCCCGGGCTCGTGGGCCAGGACCCGCGCGACGAGCGAGTCCGCCTCGTCCGCGGGGCGCCCGCGGCCGTCGCCGCCTCGTCGCTCCCTTCGGACGCCGGCTCGGCCTGCGCCGCCCTCGCGCGGGCCGCGTCCGCGGGGGTCGGGAGCGTGCGTGAGAAGTCCGGCGGGCTTCGCGACCGCGAGCCAGTCGGGGCCGCGGGCCAGGACGAGAGGGGCCGGAAGTCGGGCGGCGGGTCGGTTCGGCGGGCGGTAGGCGACGGACTTGAAGTCGGCCTCGGAGAGCGGGAGGCGGACCCGGTCGCCGGCGAGAAGGCGCCGGCTCGGCCGCGCGGGCCGGCCGTTCACGCGGATGGCGCCCGTCCGGATCATGCGGTGGAGCGCCGAGAGGGGCAGGCGAGGCAGGCGGCGTCGGAGATACGAGATGAGCGTGCGGCCGTCCTCGCCGCGGGCGATCTCGAGCTCGCGTCCGGTTTCGCGGGGCACGCGCCCGGTTTCGCGGGTCATGCCAGGCCCCCCGCGATGCGCGCAAGGCGCGCGCCTTGCTGGAGGGCGCGGGCCGGCGGGTCCATGCCGGCGAGGACCCGCCGTGTCCACGCCCGGAGGCGCGGAGAGCGCGCCTTGGGGTCAGAGAGGTAGAGGCCGACGAGGCCGTCGACGATCGCCGCGTGCGCCGGGCCGGGGAGCTCTCGCGCCCGCCGCCGCGCCTCGCGGTAGATGCGGATGAGACCGGCAGCCGCCGCGTCGTCGTCCGGGTACTGGGCGACCAGGTTCAGGTCGCCGCCCGCCCGGTCCTCGTCCTGGTCGATCGCGTAGTCGAGGAGGATGTGGAGCGCCGCGATCCAGGGGAAGTAGGCGCGGAGGATCCGCGCCCGCTCCGGTGGCGCGAGGCCCTCGGGGCAGCCGGCCGCAAGGGCGAGAAGCGCGAAAAGCCCGAGCGTGGAGCCGGCGGCGGCCGCGAACTCCCACCACGCGACCCCTGCGAGCTCCGGGCGCCTCTCGCGCTCCGCGGCGAACCACTCGGTGAGGAGCCTCGTCCGCCCGGAAGGCGCGTGCTTTCGGACCTGGAGCTCGACGTACAGCTGGGCCAGGTCGAGGGCCTCCTCCGCGACCGAGGGCGCGCCCGGGATGCGGGCAAGCTCCTCCCGGCAGAGGGCGACGAGCCGTGGCAGGTATACGTCCTCCGCCGCGGGGTGGAAGCGGTAGTAGCCGGACGGGCCGACCGGCGCCGCGAGGCGGCTCCTTGGCTCGCGGGCGAGGCTCGCCCCGTCGAGGAAGGCGTCGTGCAGGGCGCGCAGGTCGGCAAGGCTGCGTTCGCCCGTGCGATCGGCCAGGTTGTCGAGGAAGTCGCTCGTCGTCTGAAGCGCCACGATCCAGCGGAGGACGCCCGCGCGCGCCTCGGGCGGGGCGAGAAGCGCGTACGCCGCGCCG
>JADGHG010000121.1 GCA_019689585.1 Clostridia bacterium | reverse complement strand
GCCGCCTCCACCTCGAGGGACGAGATGTTCTCGCCGCCCGAGACGATCACGTCCTTGCGGCGGTCCTTGATCTCGATCGAGCCGTCGGGATGGCGCACGGCGAGGTCGCCCGTGTGGAACCACCCGCCTCGGAAGGCCTCGGCCGTCGCCTCCGGGTCGCGGAAATAGCCGCGCATGATCACGTTTCCGCGCGCCACCACCTCCCCCAGCTCGCGCCCGTCCGGCAGGACGTCCTGCATGTCGCCCCGCACCACCCGGACGCGCCCTGCGAGGGGGAGCGGCACCCCTTGGCGGGCGAGCCTCTCCGCGCGCTCGGCCGGGTCGCGCGCCGTGCGGAGCTCGCGCGAGGGCTCGCAGTACGTGATGAAGGCCGTCGTCTCGGTGAGACCGTAGAGGTGCCGCACCTCCCAACCGAGCTCGACCTCGACCCGCCGGAGGATCTCGGCCGGCGGCGCCATGCCGGCCACGGCCACCCGCACCCCTGGGCCTTTCGGCAGGTCGGCCGGCTCCTCGAGGAGGCGGACGAGGACGGTCGCGGCGGCGGCGAGGGTCGTCACGCCGTGCGCCCGCATGCGCCAGGCGACTTCGCCCGGCGTCACCCTGGGCAGCATGACGTTCGCCGCGCCGACGGCGAGGGTCGCCCAGATCATGCCCCAACCGTTCGCGTGGAAGAGCGGCGCCACGTGCAGGTGGGCGTCGTCGCGCCCGAGCCCGAGGGCGAGGATCATGTCGACGGCGTTCAGGAAGTTGTTGCGGTGGGTCTGCATGACCCCCTTCGGCCTGGCCGTCGTCCCGCTCGTGTAGTTGATCGAGAGGACGTCCCGCTCGTCGGCGACCTCCGGGTCGAACGGGAGGGGCTCGGCCGCGCGGGCCGCCTCCTCGAGGCTCGCGTCGCCGAAGGGGGGCGCGGCCGGCTCGCCGTCCCGTCCCCCCGGCGAGTCGCCGAGGCGGACGGCCCGCACCCCCGAAAGCGAGGCGAGGGCGGCCTGCGCGAGGTCGGAGACGGCCGGGTCGAAGAGGAGGGTGCGGGCTCCGACGTGATCGAGGATCCAGGCCAGGTCCTCGGGGGAGAGCCGCACGTTGAGCGGCACGAGGACCGCGCCGGAGAGCGGGACCGCCAGGTAGCACTCGAACGCAGAGGCCGTGTTGGGCGCGAGGAGGGCCACGTGGTCGCCGCGCGCCACCCCGAGCTCGCCGAGGGCCCCGGCCAGGCGTTCGACCCGCGCGCGCACGTCCCGGTACGAACGAGGCGGGCCGTCGCCCAGGACGCAGGGCGCGTCCGGGTAGAGCTCGAACCCGCGGTGGCAGAGCGCAAGCGGGGAAAGCGGCGTCTCCACGGCCAGTCCCTCCGGCTTCGGATCGACGCCAGGCTATGCCGGCGACCGGTCGCGGGTGTGCGGGCCGCGCGCATAGCATGCGGGCGGCGCCGGCCGCGCGCGGGCGCCGACACGACCGGCCGGGCGAGGGATGCGCCGATGGCCTGGAGACTCGAGCCCGCCCGCCCGGACGACCTCGCGCCCATCGCCGCGCTCGAGGCTGCCGTCTTCCGGGAGCCGCTCTCCCAGGCGGAGCTCGAGGCGCTCTGGGCCCGGCCCGACGTCACGTACGTCGTCTTCCGGGACGGCCCCCGCCTCGCCGCCTACTTCGGCTTCCAGGTCACGGGGCCGACGGCGCACGTCATCAGCAACGCGACCGATCCGGCCTACCGGCGCCGGGGTCTCGGCTCCCGCATCCTCAGGGAGGCCGAGCCGCTCGCCCGCGCCAAGGGGGCGCGCTGGTACCTCGGCGAGGTCCGGGTCTCGAACGCGGAGCAGCGGCGCATCCTCGCCCGGCTCGGCTGGTCGGAGCTCGGCGTCTGCCCGCGCTTCTTCCGGGACGGGGAGGACGCGGTCGTCGTCTGGCGTCTCATCGAGGACGGGCGCTGAGGAGAGGACGCGGGGTGCAGGAGGGCCGGCCCTTTGCGGAGCTCATCCGGGGCCTTCCCGGGACGCCCTTCGGCGACTGGCGGGCGGTGCGCGTCCGCGGCATCGCCACCGACTCGCGCCAGGTGGAGCCCGGCGACCTCTTCGTCGCCCTGCCGGGGACCCAGAGGCACGGGGCCGCCTTCGTCGCCGAGGCCGCGCGCCGCGGCGCGGCCGCCGTCGTCATCCCGACCTCGGAGAGCGCGCCGGCCGGCCTCGCCGGCCTCCGCCACCCGGCGCCCGAGGCGGCGCTCGCCGACCTGGCCGCCCGCTTCTACCGCCACCCGTCCCACGAGCTCACGGTCGTCGGCGTGACCGGCACGAACGGCAAGACGACGACGGCACTGCTTCTCGCCCACCTGCTCCGCGCCGCCGGGTGGGACCCCGCGGCCTGGACGACGACGCTCGTCTCGGGCGCCGGGCCGTCCTTCCGCCCGGTCTGGACGACGCCCCCCGCCCACCGGCTCGAGCGGTTCCTGCGGACGGCGGCCGACCTCGGGCGCCGGGCGGCCGTGCTCGAGGTCTCCTCGCACGGCGTCGCCCTAGGGCGCGTCCGGTGCATCCGGTTCCGCGCCGGGGTGGGCACGAACGTCTCCCCCGACCACCTCGACTTCCACGGCAGTCTCGAAGCGTACGTGGCGGCGAAGCGGGCCTTCTTCGCGGCGCTCGGCCCGGGGGCGCTCGCCGTGCTGAACGCGGGCGATCCCGTCGTCTTGGGCTTCGAAACGGCGACGCGCGCGACCGTCCTCACGTACGGCGTCGCGGACCGGGCGGAACGGGCCGACCTCCAGGCGGCCGACCTGCGCCTCGGCCGCATGGGAAGCGAGTTCATGCTCCTTCCGGGGCCGCGGCTTTGCGAACTGGCCCCCGCGGCCGCGCGCGAGCTGCCCGCGCCCGCGAACCTCCCCCTGCCCGGCCGCCACAACGTCGAGAACGCCCTCGCCGCGCTCGGCGCCGCGCTCGGCCTCGGGCTGCCGCTGGAGCCGCTTCTTCCGGCGCTCTCGACCGCGCCGCCTCCGCCCCGCCGGCTCGAGACGCGGCCGGTCGGGCCGTACCTCGTCGTGAACGACGTCGCCATGAACGAGGCGAGCTACGACACGGCGCTCGCCACCGTCGCCGCCTGGGGGGCCCGGGGGCTCGTCGTCGTGAACGCCTTGCGGGGCGCGCGCGGCGCCGAGGTCAACGCCGCCGCCGCGCGCGTCCTCGCGCGCTGGAACCGGCGCCTCGGCTTCGCTCCCCTCATCGTCACGGCGAGCCAAGGGGAGCTCGCGCGCGACCCGGTCGACCACCGGGTGCGGGAGGCGGAGCTCGCCGCCTTCGTCGACACGGCGAAGCGCGAAGGGCTGGGGGTGAGCCTGCACGAGGAGCTCGCCCCGGCGGTGGCCGAGGCGGTCGGGCGGCTCCCGCGGGGCGGGGTGCTCCTCCTCCTCGGCACCTTCGGGATGGACGAGGGGCCGGCGTTGGCCGTCGCGATGCTCGAGCGCCGGCTCGGCCTGCCGCCCTCCGCCCCGCCGAGCTACCCGCCCGCAGAGGACCGCTGAGGGCGGCCGCCGGCCGAAGGCGCCGGCGAGGCCGGTTTCTCGGCGGCGACCATGAGGTAGAAGTGGAGCGTCCACGTCTCCCCGTCCTTTTCGCGCACGCCGAGGACCCGGCGCAGCCCGTCGTCGAGGCCGCGGACGAGCTCGCGGATCCGGGCTGCGTCGCCCGGGTCGGCGTGGGCCGTGAAGGCCGTGAGCGGCCTCAGCTTCTCGTACGGGTGCCAGGCCACGGGCCGGAGGCCCGCGCGCACGAGGAGCGCGCGCCACTCTTCGCGCCCGTACTCGCGCACGTGCGAGGGGTCGTGCAGCCGGTCGAGCTCGTTCAGCAGGGCGTCGGCCCGGGGATCGTCGGGGACGGTGCGGTCGTCGAGGACGAGACGCCCGCCCGGGACGAGCACGCGCGCCATCTCGGCGAGCGCCCGCGACACGTCGCGGAAGTGGTGGGCGGCGCGGCGGCAGGTGACGAGCTCGAACGAGGCGTCCGCGTAGGGGAGCCGGTGGGCGTCGCCGATCTCGAAGGTCGCGTTCGCCACGCCGCGGCGGGCGGCGAGCGCCCGCGCCTCGGCCAGCATCTCCGGCGTGAGGTCGAGCCCGACGACGCGCGCGACGTGCGGCGCGACGGCGAGCGCCGTGTGGCCCGTCCCGGTCGCGACGTCGAGCGCGACCCAGTCCGGCTTCGGATCGGCGAAGGCGACGAGGCGCGCGAGCACCTCGGGGTCGTCGTGGCTCGGGCTCGTCGTGTAGGACGCGGCGCGGCGCGAGAAGACCTGGCGCGGATCGCGCGGCTCGGGGTCTACGTGCGGCGCCTCCCGGGCCGCGGGCGCGGCGGAATCTGGTGCGCTCGGCGGGGCTCGAACCCACAACCTTCGGCTCCGGAGGCCGACGCTCTGTCCATTGAGCTACGAGCGCGCGATCTCGCCGCCATTATAGCAGCGGCCCCGGGCGCTCCCAAGCGCGGGCCGGCCGGTTTGCCCGCGCCGTCTCGATCTGGTAGCCTGGATGGCAACGAGTCGCAGCGTGATTCGTCGCCGAATCGCCCATCTCGCGGGCGAGCGGGGGATCGTCAGGCCGCGGTCGCGCGGCGGAGGCGCCTAGGGCGCTTCTCACCGGGCGACGGGCCTCGGGGCGCACGCGCAAGCGGGGGCAACTCTCACCGGCCCTAGCCCGACAACTAACCTCGCAGGCGTGGTGGAGGCTCTCCGGGATCGCTTCCCGCCTCCTTCGTGTCCCATGGCGCGGCTTCTCCGCGCGACGATTCGCGCCTTGCGTCCGAGAAGGATGGAGGCGGATGCCATGCGAAGGACAGAGGCCAGCCGGCCGTGGCGCCGGCCTCGCCTTTCGGTGCTCGCGCCCCTTCTCGCCATGGGGCTCCTCGTGGCGGGCTGCGGGGGCGGCGGG
>JADGHG010000015.1 GCA_019689585.1 Clostridia bacterium | reverse complement strand
CCGCGGCCGTCGCCGGCGTCCTCGCGGCAGCCGTCGCCTGCGGCGGGGGCTCGTCGGGGCAGACGGGCGGCGGGGGCGGCGGAGGCGGCTCCGAGAACGCCGTGACGATCACGGTCGGGATGACGGAGTACGAGTTCAACCCGAAGGAGATCGACGTCAAGGCCGGACAGACGGTGACGATCAAGCTCGTGAACCAGTCGAAGCAGGACAAGGACCACGAGTTCAAGATCGGCCAGGACCTCGTGAAGGGCGGCGACTTCGGCGACACGCCGCTCGGCTACAACGTCGACTTCTTCAAGGGCCTCACCGTCACGTGGGAGGGCGGCTCCGAGGTCGAGGAGCTGCGCACCGGCGAGGCGACCGTCCAGGGCGGCGACGCCGCCGAGCTCATCCAGAAGACGATCAGCGAGGCCGGTCCCCTCGAGGCCGGGGAGCCGAACGCGTTCGTCGTCTCGATCGGCCCGGGCGGCACGGCCCAGTTCAGCTTCACCGTCCCGGACAGCGCCGTCGGCACCTGGGAGTTCGGCTGCTTCGAGGAGGACGGCCAGCACTACATCCAGGGCATGCACGGCCAGTTCGTCGTGACGAAGTGAGGGACTCGCGTCGGGCGGGCCCCCGGCCCCGCCGCCGGCGGGCCCGCCCTACGAGGAGGTGAAGCCGTTGGGCCCGCGCTCCCTGCGGGCCGTCCTGGCGGCCGCGCTCTGGGTCGTCTTCACGGCGCTCGCGGAGGTGGGCGTCGAGGCGCTCATCGCCCACTTCCCCGTCGTCGCCTCGAGCCAGGGCGAGCTCATCGACGAGACGTTCGCCCTCCTGCTCCGGCTGACGGCCCCGGTCTTCGCGTTCGTCGTCACCGTGCTCGTCGTGAGCGTCCTCGGCGCAGCCCAGGCCCGGCGCGAGGCCGCCTCGGGCCCGGCCCGCTACCCTCGCGACAACCGCTACTTCTCCTGGACGTGGTTCGTCGTCTCGCTGGCCCTCAACGTGTACTTCGTCTTCGGCCCCGGCGTGACGGACGTCGAGGCCATCGTGCTCGGCCACGACCGTCCGGCCTCGGGCGACCTCGTCGTCGAGGCCCAGGCGCACCAGTGGGGCTGGGACTTCGCGTATCCCGAGCTCGGCATCACCTCGAAGACGCTCGTGCTCCCCGCCGGGCGCGAGATCCACTTCGTCGTCACCTCGAAGGACGTCATCCACTCCTTCTGGGTGCCGGCCTTCCGCGTGAAGATGGACGCCATCCCGGGGCGGGAGAACCACCTGACCGTCACGACCACCCGCGTGATCTCGACGAACGACGACATGACGGCGCGCGTCCAGTGCGCCGAGCTCTGCGGCCTCGGCCACCCGAACATGCGCGCCGGGCTCGAGGTGTTGCCGCCCGACCAGTTCCAGGCCTGGGTCGAGAAGACGAAGAGCGAAGAGACGACGACGTCGGGAGGTCGGTGAACCATGGGCTCGGCTCTGCGCGGCTTCCTCCACGCCCCCCTCCTGCGGGCGGTCGTGTGGGCGGCCGTCGGCTACCTCCTCGGCGCGGGCGCCACGGTCGGGCTGGCCGGCGGCTCGTTCCTCGACGACCTGCCCGTCATCGTCGGCTACGCGGTCGCGCTCCTCGCGTGGATCCTCGGCATCGGCGGCTGGGAGGCCTTCGTCGTGCCGTGGTTCGGCGGGCCATACCGGCTCGACGAGGGGACGGGCCGCTCCCGCTACTTCCGCTTCAACACCGACCACAAGGTCGTCGGCATCCAGTACCTCGTCACGGCGCTCGCGACGCTCCTCCTCGCCGGCGGGCTGGCGATGCTGATGCGGCTCGAGCTCATGCATCCGGGGTTCCAGGTCTTCGGCGGGCCCGAGATGTACAACCAGGTCGTCAGCCTGCACGGCTCGCTCATGATCTTCGCCGTCGCCGCGGTCGGCATCGTCGGCGGCTTCGGCAACTACGTCGTCCCGATCATGATCGGGGCCGAGGACATGGCCTTCCCCAGGCTCAACGCCGTCGGGTACTGGTTCGTGCCCATGGGCGTCCTGGCCTTCCTTTCGGGGCCCCTCCTCGGCGGGTGGGAGTCGGGCTGGACGGCGTACGCCCCGCTGTCCGACACCGACGGCACCGGCCAGGTGGCGGCCGTGCTCGGGATCCTCACCCTGGGCATCTCGTCGGTGACGGGCGGCATCAACCTGCTCGCCACCGTCCACCACATGCGCGCGCCCGGGCTCGACTGGCGGCGGCTCCCCGTCTTCGTGTGGTCGATGGTCGTGACGGCCGTGCTCAACGTGGCCTTCGTACCGTTCGTCGGCACGGCCATGGTGCTCGTCGCGCTCGACCGCGTGGCCGGCACGAACTTCTTCACGAAGGACGGCCTGCCGCTCGTCTATCAGGACCTCTTCTGGATCTTCGGCCACCCCGAGGTCTACATCCTGATCCTCCCGGGGTTCGGCATCGTGCTCGAGCTCCTGCCCGTCTTCGCCCGCAAGACGCTCTACGGGTACCGCTGGATCGTCGGCGGGCTCCTCGCCGTCATGCTGATGAGCATGACCGTGTGGGACCACCACATGTACACGACCGGGATCTCGAACGCCCGGCTGGTCCCCTTCATGACGACGACGGAGCTCATCTCCGTCCCGACGGGCCTCGTCTACCTGGCGGCGCTCGGGACGATCTGGGGCGGGCGCATCCGGCTCACGACGCCGATGCTCTTCGCGCTCGGCTTCCTCTTCAACTTCCTCATCGGCGGCCTCACCGGCGTCTTCCTGGCCGACGTGGCGCTCGACTTCCAGATGCAGGACACGTTCTTCGTCGTCGCCCACTTCCACTACACGATCATGGGCGGCATGGTCTTCGCGCTCATGGCCGGGATCTACTACTGGTTCCCCAAGATGAGCGGGCGGATGTACAACGAGGCGCTCGGCAAGGTGCACTTCTGGTGGATGTTCCTCGCCTACAACGCCACGTTCCTGCCGATGTTCTGGGCCGGGGTGCTGGGCATGAACCGGCGCGTCGCCGACTACCTGCCGTACCTCGAGCCCGTCAACGAGTGGGTGAGCGTGGCCGCCTTCACGCTGGGCGCGAGTTTCCTCTTGCCGGCCGTCCACCTCGTGTACGTGTGGGCGCGCGGCCCCGAGGCGGCGATGAACCCGTGGGCGAGCCGGACGCTCGAGTGGACGATCCCGTCGCCGCCGCCCAAGGAGAACTTCCGCGAGGCGCCCGCGATCGTCGACTTCTACGACTACGACGGCGCCGAGGACGTCGAGCTGCCGCTTCCGCCGAGGCCTCTGCCGATGCCGGGCGTCCCGGTGCCGGGCGGCGACTGATCCGCACTCGGCGGCCCCCAGCGAGGGGGGCCGTCCGGAAAGGGGAGACGAGCGATGTCGCTTTCGGGCGAGGCGGTCGCGGCGGGCCCTGGGCACGCCTCCCACGGCCACGCCCACCTCACCCAGAGCCCCGAGGAGAAGGCGAAGAGCTACCGCACCGGCGTCTGGCTCTTCATGTTCTCGGAGACGATGTTCTTCGTCGCCATGATCAAGGTCCGCTTCGACCTCGCCGGCACGGCGCGGCCCGCCGGGCTCGACCAGACGTTCGCCCTCGTCGCCACGGCCGTGCTCCTCCTGAGCGCCTTCACGAACTGGCTCGCGCTCCACCGGGCGAAGGAGCGGCCCGGCGAACCCTGGCTTTGGCCCGTCGCCCTCACCTGGGTCCTGGGGCTCGCCTTCGGCGTGCTTCTCGTCCGCGAGTGGACGGCGCTCCCCGTCGGGGCCGGCGACCGGTACGGGAGCGTGTTCCTGGGCTCCCTGGCCTTCGACCTTCTGCACCTTGCGATCGGGCTCGTCGTGTTCGTCTCGATCCTCGTGCGCGGCGTGCGGAGGCGGCTCGATCCCCTGGGCTCGAGCCTCGGCCTCGCCGGGCTCTACTGGTACTTCGTCGTCCTCATGTGGCTCGTGATGTACTCGGTCCTCTACCTCGTCTGAGCATGGCCGGCGAGGCAGAAACCGCCCTAGGTCCGCCCGTGCCCTGCCGCCGGGCCGTCCTCTGGGCCATGGCGGTCGTCGCGCTCGAATGGAGCGCGTCGGGGCTCGCCAAGCTCGCGGCCGGCCCTTCGTACTTCGCGGGCTTCCGCGAGGCGGTCCTCGGCATGGCCAGCATGATGAGCCCGCCCTGGTTCGAGCGCTTCCTCGAGCGCCGGGTGCTGGTCGGGGACGTGCCGGCCGTCGCGTCGCTCGTCCTCTGGGGGGAGCTCGCGCTCGGCGCCTCGTTCCTCGGGCTGAGCGCCGCTCTGGCGATGCGACCGCTTCCTCGGCCGGCCCTTTGGTTCGGCGCGCTCGCCTCGGCGGCGGGGTGCGCCTACTCGCTCGCCCTCTCGGCCTACATGGGCGACATCGTCGTCCCCGGCAAGGCGAATCCGTTCTACGAGGGGGTCGGCCTCGACCTCCTGCTCGCGCTCGTCCACGGGGTGCTTTTCGCGTCGTTCGCGCGGTCGCTCATGGCTTCCCCGCCCCGCCCTACCCCGAAGCCGCCCGGCGCGGCCGAGGGAAGGGTCGCCCCGGACGCCTTCCCCTGGGTGGGCGCGGCGACGGCGCTCCAGTGCCTCCTCGCCTACGAGTGGCTCGACTCGGCCGCGGCCAAGCTCGCGCACTACCCGTTCTTCGCGAGCCATTTCGCCGAGTGGGTGACGGACCACGCGGCCATCCTCTCGCCCGCCTGGTTCGCCGCCCTCGTGCGGGCGTCGGTCGGCTTGGCCCCCGGAGTCTGGCCGCCCGCCGTCCTAGCCTTCGAGGCGCTTCTGGGGCTCGCCCTCTTCGGAAGCGCCCTCGGCATGGGACGCGACCCCGCAGCCTGGGCGCGGCTCGGGCGGGCGGCCTCGCTCGGAGCCGTCCTCTACTCCGCCCTGCTTTTGCTCTACCAGGGCGAGCCGCTTCTCCCCTTCGGGGGCGAGCCCTTCGACGAGGCGGTCGGGCTGAACCTCGCCCTCGCGCTCCTGCAGGCGGCCCTCGCCTGGCGCTTCTTCCCACCCGGCCTTGAGGCGGTCGCCAGGCCCGAGGCCCGGCCTCAGATCTCGAGCACGATCGGCAGGATCATCGGGCGCCGCTTCGTCTTCTCGAAGAGGAAGTGGGCGAGCGCGTCGCGGACGAGGCTCTTGATCGTCGACCACTCGGTGACGGGCGTGCCGTTCCGCCCCGTGAGCGCCTGCATCACCCGCTGGCGGGCCTCCTCGAGGAGCTTCTCGGACTCGCGCACGTAGACGAAGCCGCGCGAGATGATGTCGGGTCCCGCGACGACCTGGCTCGTCCGCTTCTCGAGCCCCACGACCACGATGAGGATCCCGTCCTCCGAGAGCTGCCGCCGGTCGCGCAGCACGATGTTGCCGACGTCCCCGACGCCGAGGCCGTCGACGAACACCCCGCCCGCGGGGAAGGTGCCGGCGACCCTCCCGCGGTCCCAGGTGAGCTCGAGGGCCTGCCCGTTTTCGATCACGTGGATGCGCTCCTCCGGCACGCCGCAGGCGCGGGCGAGCTCGGCGTGGTGGACGAGCATGCGGTACTCGCCGTGGACGGGCACGAAGTGGCGCGGCCGCACGAGCCGGATGACGAGCTTCATCTCGTCGCGGCTGCCGTGGCCGCTCACGTGCACGCGCGCCTCGGGGCCGTAGATCACCTTCGCCCCGAGCCGGTAGAGGTTGTCGATCGTCCGCTGCACGTCCTTCTCGTTGCCCGGGATGGGCGTGGCCGAGATCACGACCGTGTCGCCCTTCTGCACCTGGATCTGGCGGTGGTCGCCGCGGGCCATGCGGGCGAGCGCCGAAAGCGCCTCGCCCTGGCTGCCCGTCGTGATGACGACGACCTTTTCGGGCGGCAGCTTGGCCGCCTCGTCGAGCGGCACGACGACCCCGTGCGGCGGCGAGAGGAAGCCCTCCTCGACGGCGAGCGCCACCGTCTGCTCGAGGCTGCGCCCCGAGAACGCGACCTTGCGCTTCGCGCGCTGGGCCGCCTCGATGACCTGCTGCACGCGGTGGACGTTCGAGGCGAAGGTGGCGACGAACACGCGCCCTTCGGCGAGCGCGACCGCGTCGGCCAACCCCGGGCCTACGTCGCGCTCGCTCGGCGTCACGCCCGGCCGCTCGGCGTTGGTGCTGTCGCCGCAGAGGCAGAGCACCCCTTCGCGGCCGAACTGGGCCAGGCGGTCGAGGTCGGCCGGCTGGCCGTCGACGGGGGTGTAGTCGATCTTGAAGTCGCCCGTGAAGACGACCCAGCCGGGGTCCGTCTGGACGGCGACGCCGACCGAGTCCGGGATCGAGTGGTTGACGCGGAACGGTCGCAGCTTGAAGGGCCCGAGCGGGATCGTCTCGCCCGGGTGCACGACGCGCGAGCCCGAGGGCAGTCGGAGGCCGTGCTCCTTCAGCTTCTCGTTCGCGATCGCCGTCGTGAACCGCGTCGCGAAGACGGGCACCTGGAAGTCCCGCAGGAAGTACGGCAGGGCCCCCACGTGGTCCTCGTGGCCGTGCGTGATGAAGAGGCCGACGACGCGGCCCGCGTTCTCCTTGAGATACGTCATGTCGGGGATGACGACGTCGATGCCTGGGGCGTCCTTGTCCGGGAAGGTCAGTCCGCAGTCGATGACGAGGATCTTGCCCGCGTACTCGAGGGCCATCATGTTCTTGCCGACTTCACCCACGCCGCCGAGCGGGCGCAGGTAAACCCGGCGCTCCGAAGCTGCCGCCGTGGTCCGCACCTCCGTGTCCGAGCGATCTGGCGCGCGCCCCCCGCAGGCGGTCCGGGGACGGCACGAATTCAAGGCAGTATAGCACGTTCCGCGCTCGCGCGCCGCAAGACCGCGAGAAGCCGGCCGACGGCGAGTACGTGCGAGACGACGGCGAGCGCGAGAAGCGCAAGGAGCGGGAGCCCGAGAAGGCCGAGCACACATACGAGGAGGAGACGGCCGTCGCGGTTCGCCGGCCAGGCGCGCAGCCAGGCCGGGTCGTCCCGCGCCGGGTCGAAGCGGCCCCCGTGGCCGAGAAGGCCCAAGACGAGAAGGCGGTCCTTCATGAGGGCCGACATCGGGACGCCGGCGAGCGCGGCGAGCCCCAAGCCTAAGGAGAGCGCCGGCTCGGCCCCGGCCCGGAGCGCGCCGAAGGCGAGCCCGGCCACGAGGAAGGCGTCGGCGTAGCGGTCGAGCACCGTGTCGAGGAAGGCCCCTTGCGGCCGCGCGAGCAGGCGGAGCCGGGCGAGCTCGCCGTCCGTCCCGTCGACGACCGAGGCCGCCTGGGCCAGGAGACCGCCCCAGCCCGGGTGGCCCGAGGCGAAGAGAAGCGCCGAGGCGAGCGCGAGGCCGAAGGAGAGGAGGGTGGCCTGATCCGGCGCGACGCCCGCCCGGGCGAGCGCCCGCGTGAGGGGCCCGGACAGCCTGCGGTTCAGGTGGCGGGCCACGAGGCCGTCCCCGCCCGACCGGCGCGCCTCGCGCAGAAGCTCCGCCTCGGCCCGCCGGAGCGCCGGGCCGTCGTCGACGTCGATCCACCAACCGGCGCGGAGCTCGACCGGCCGGAGCCGCCCCGTCGCCGCGAGGCAGGCCGCCCCGTCCGTCACGGCGAGCGGCCGTCCGGGCTCCCTCCGGGCGAGCTCGGCGAGCGCCGAGACGAGGCCGCCGCCGTCGACGAACACGCCCACGTCGAGGGCGTCGAACGGTCGCAGCCCCTTTCCGATCGCGGCGATCCGCCCGGCCTCCCTCCGCACCCGGGTCGCCTCCAGGACCTCCCGATCGGAGAAGCGCGAAAGCCGGCCGTCGACGACGAGCGCCGCCTCGCTGGCGGCCGGGACGGGCGCTCTGAGCGCCGCGGCGAGCACCTCGGGCGAGAGCACGTGGTCCGCCATCAGGACGAGGAACGGGGGGTCCACGGGGGCTGCCAGCAGGCTTCGCCCGTTCCCGAGCCGCCAGTCGGGCGCGGAGACCCAGCGGAGTCGGGCGCCGCGCCCCTCGGCCCGGCGCGAGAGCGAGGGGGAGAGGGCGGCCTCGACCCTCTCCCCCTCGGCGCCCGTGACGACGACGAGCTCGCGCAGGCCGGCCGCCAACGCCGCCTCGACGGCGCGCTCGAGGAGCGCCACCCCGCCGACCCGCGCGAGCGGTTTCGGCACCCCTCCCGAGCTCGCCCGCAGCCGGCTGCCCTCGCCGGCCGCGAGGACGACGGCCCGGCGCACGGCCCCGTCAGCCGGCACCGGCTTCCCCGGCGCCCGCCGCCGGCGCGTACGCCGACCCCGCCGTCACGGCGCCGGCCTGTCGCGCACCCGAGGCCGGAGCCTGGGACGGCCCGCCCCGCACGAACTCCTCCATGAGCCGGCGCGCGACGTAGTCCGGGTACTGGACGGGCGGCGACTTCATGAGGTACGCCGACGGGCCCTCGAGCGGCCCCGAGAGGCCCCGGTCGAGCGCGAGCTTGGCCGCCCGCACGGCGTCGATCATGACGCCCGCGCTGTTCGGCGAGTCGAGGACGGAGAGGCGCAGCTCGAGCTCGATCGGCTGGTCGCCGAACCCCTGGCCCTCCATGCGGATCATGCAGACCTTGTTGTCCATGAGCCACGGCACGTAGTCGCTCGGCCCGACGTGGATGCGGTCCGGGGGCAAGGGCGCGCCGAGCTGCGACTGGACCGACTCCGTCTTCGACTTCTTCTTGCTCGCGAGGCGGTCGCGGTTCAGCATGTTGAGGAAGTCGGTGTTGCCGCCGAAGTTGAGCTGGTAGGTGCGCGTGAGGCGCACGCCCCGCTCCTCGAAGAGCCGCGCGAGCACGCGGTGGACGATCGTGGCGCCCACCTGGCTCTTGATGTCGTCCCCGATCACGGGGAGCCCGGCCCGGCGGAAGCGCTCGCCCCATTCGCGCGAGGAGGCGATGAAGACGGGGATGGCGTTGACGAACGCCACCCCGGCCCGGAGCGCCGCCTCGGCGTAGGCGCGGGTCGCCGCCTCGGAGCCGACGGGCAGATAGTTCACGAGCACGTCGGCGCCCGTGTCGCGCAGCACCTCCGCCACGTCGACCGGATCGCAGTCCGCGAGGACGAACGTGCGGTCCTCGGGGTAGTCGCGCATGTGGGCGGCCACCCCGTCGAGGACGGGGCCCATCTGGACGACCACGGGGATCTCGGGCAGCTCCTGGAAGACGGGCGTGCAGTTCGGGGGCGCGAGGAGCGCCTCGTCGAGCCGCCGCCCGACCTTGCGCCGGTCGACGTCGAAGGCGGCGACGACCCGGACGTCCGCCGGCCGGTACCCGCCGAGTTCCGCGTGCATGAGACCCGGGGAACGGCGCAGGCGGGTCTCGTCACGGTAGTAGTACAGGCCCTGGACGAGCGAACTGGCGCAGTTGCCGCACCCGGCCAGGGCGACCCTGACCTCTTTGCCCATCTGCGACGTCTCCTTTCGCGTCGGACGCCTCGGATGCGCGGGAAGCGCATGGTCGGCCCGGCCAGGCCGGACGGCGTCCCGAAGGGTCTAAGCCTCGGTGCGAACGACGCGCGAAGGTCGCGCGAGAGGAGAGGTTCCGGAACCCCGGCTACAGTCTACCGGAGCCGACCGGCCGGCTCAACCGACCGAAGGAGTAGCCGCCTCAGCCGCGCTCGCCCGAGAGCGCGATGCCGAGCGCGGACGCCACCTCGGCGAGCGCCTTCGCGACGGCCTCCATCTCGTGCGCCGACGGGTCGACGAGGGGCGGCCGGTAGCCGCCGACGTCGAAACCGGTGAGCTTCAAGGCGTACTTCACGGGGATCGGGTTGGTCGTCACGAAGAGCGCCTTGAAGAGCGGGAAGAGGGCGCGGTGGATGGCCTCGGCGCGCTGCACGTCGCCGCGGGCGAAGGCGTCGACCATGTCGCGGATCGGCCCGGCCGCGACGTGCGCCGCCACGCTCACGACCCCGCGGCCGCCGAGGGCCAGGATGGGCAAGGTGAGCGAGTCGTCGCCCGCGTAGACGGCGAGATCGGGCGCGAGCCGGCGGATCTCGCTCACCTGGTCCAGGTTGCCGCTCGCCTCCTTGACGGCCTGGATGTTGCGCCAGCCGGCGCGGAGGCGCGCGATCGTCTCGGGCGCGACGTTCACGGACGTGCGGCCGGGGATGTTGTAGATCATGATCGGCAGGTCGACGGCCTCCGCCACCGTGCCGAAGTGGCGGATGAGCCCCGACTGCGGCGGCTTGTTGTAGTACGGTGCGACGAGCATGAGGCCGTGGGCGCCTTCCGAGCGCGCCCGCCGCGAGAGCGCGACCGAGGTGGCCGTGTCGTTCGTGCCCGTGCCGGCCCAGACGAAGACGCGGTCGCCGACCGCCTCGAGCACGCTCGCGAGGACCCGCACGCGCTCGTCGGGCGAAAGCGTCGGCGACTCGGCCGTCGTGCCGCCCACGAGGACCGCGTCGCACCCTTCGTCGACGAGCTTCCGGGCGAGGCTCGCCGCGCGCTTGGCGTCCACCTCTCCGTCGGCGCGCAAGGGCGTCACGAGAGCCGGGATCACGCGGCCGAAGTCGTGCGTCGTCATTCCTCTCTCCCCTCCATCTCCGGCATCGCCTGAAGGGCGTCCCTGTCGCGCGCGAGGTCGAAGGCGGCGTGGAGCGCTCGCACCGCACGCTCCATGTCGTCCCGGGGCACGAGGCAGCTGACGGTGACGTGCGAGTCGGTGCTGGCGAGGATGCGGACGCCCGCCGCGACGAGGGCCTCGACGATCGCGGCCGTGACGCCCGGGCGGCCGTGGATGCCGCTTCCGACGACCGACACCTTCGCGCAGCCCGGCACGACCTCGACGGCGAACCCCTCCCGGCGGAGGGCGTTCGCCGCCTCCTCGGCCCGGTCCTCGGGGACGGTGAACGACTTGAGCTCCGGCTGGATGTTGATGAGGTCGATGCTGATGCCCGCGTCGGCTACCGCGCGGAAGACGCGCGGCTCCTCGCCCGGGCCGGCCGGCACGCGCAGAAGCGCCACGGGCGCACGGTGCGTGACGCCGGTCGCGACGTCGCGGTAGCCGGCCCAGAGCGGCCGCTCCTTGGGACCGAGCGGATGGCGGCTCACGAGGGTGCCCGGCACCTCGCCGCGGGCGTCGCGCACAAGGAGCGGCAGCCCCGCGCGCATCGCCAGCTCCACGGCCCGCGGGTGGACGACCCGCGCCCCCTCGTGGGCCATCTGGAAGACCTCCTCGTACGTGACGCTCGGGAGCGTGCGGGCGTCGGGCACGATGCGCGGATCGGCCGTCTTGATGCCGTCGACGTCGGTGAAGATCTCGACGAGCTCGGCACCCAGCGCGGCGCCGAGCGCGGCCGCCGTCGTGTCGCTGCCGCCGCGGCCGAGGGTCGTGACCTCGCCCGACTCGTCGACCCCCTGGAAGCCCGCCACGACCGGCACGAGCCCCCGGGCGAGCGCGGCCCTTACGCGGGCCGGCTCGAGCGAGAGAAGGCGCGCGTCCCCATGGGTCGAGTCGGTGACGAGGCCGGCCTGCGCGCCCGTGAGGGCGACGGCCGGCATCCCGTGCCGGAAGAGGCGCGCCACCACGACGACCGCGGCGATGATCTCCCCGCAGGAGAGGACGAGGTCGAGGTCGCGGGGCGGCGCCCCGCCTTCGTTCCGTACGAGCTCGATGAGCGTGTCGGTCGCGTAGGGGCTGCCCTTGCGGCCCATGGCCGAGACGACGACGACGACGTCCCGCCCTTCGTCGAGCCTCTCGCGCACGCGCCGCGCGAGGGCCTCCCGCCCCGCCTCGTCGACGACCGTCGTGCCCCCGTACTTCTGGACGACGATCGGCCGGGGGCCTCTCGCCGGCTCGAAGGCGCCCGGGACGCTCACAGGAGCCCTCCCGCCGCGAGCGCCTCCGCGATCTGGACGGCGTTCGTGGCCGCGCCCTTGCGCAGGTTGTCGGCCGCCACCCAGAGCGCCAGCCCGTTCGGTCGCACGGGATCGGGCCGGATGCGGCCGACGAGGACGAGGTCCCCGCCTTCGGCGAGAAGGGGCGTGGGGTACTCGCACGACTCGGGGCGGTCGAGGACGCGCAGGCCCGGCGCGCGCGCAAGGACCGCGCGCGCCCTCTCGGGCGGGATGGGCCGCTCGAAGCCGGCCCAGACCGCCTCGGCGTGGCCCACCCGGACCGGCACGCGCGCCGCGAAGGCCGCGACCGGGAGATCGGGGAGGCCGAGGATCTTCCGCGTCTCATCGACCAGCTTGCGCTCCTCGCGGGTCGAGCCGTCGGGGAGGAAGGCGTCGCAGTGCGGAAGGACGTTCCCCGCGATCGGATGCGGGTAGACGCGCGTGGCCCCGGAGCCGGCGAGCTGGGCTTGGAGCTCGGCGAGCGCCTCGGCGCCCGTCCCGGAGACCGACTGGTAGGTGGCGACCGTCACCTCCCGGAGCCCGGCCTCGCGGTGGAGGGGCTCGAGGGCGACGACGAGCTGGATCGTCGAGCAGTTCGGGCTGGCGACGATGCCCCGGTGCCCCGCGAGAGCCTCGCCGTTCACCTCGGGGACGACGAGGGGGACGGACGGGTCCATGCGAAAGGCGTTCGACTTGTCGACGACGACCGCGCCCCGACGCACGGCCTCGGGCGCGAGCGTGCGGCTCACGAGGTCGCCCGCCGCGAAGAAGGCGATCTCGATGCCCCGAAACGACTCGGGCTTCGCCTCCTCGGCGCGCAGGACCTCGCCCGCGAACCGGACCTCGCCGCCGGCCGAGCGCGGGCTCGTCAACGGGCGGAGCTCCGCCACGGGGAACGACCGTTCCTCCAGCACGCCGAGCAGGGTCGAGCCGACCTGTCCCAAGGCACCGACGACGGCCACGCGATATCCCGCCACGCCCGCCCGTCTCCTCACGCGCCCCGGCGCGCGAGGCCCTCGGGCCCGAGGAGGAGAGGCTGCAGCTGGCGCCCCTCGCGGGCCGCGGCCAAGGCGTCGAGGCAGAGATCCCAGACGGCCGTGAGGGAGGTCGGCTTCTCCTCCGGGTGATCCTGCCGCATCGGGACGAAGTAGACGTGGCGGGCCACCAAAAGGCGGGCCAGGTTGGCCGCGTTCAAGCCGAGCCCGTCGTTCGTGGCGAGCCCCAGGACGACGGGCCGTCCGTTCCGCAGCATGGCCTTCACGGCCGTCAGCACAGCCGTATCGTAAATGCTCGACGCGATCTTCGCCAGCGTCGTGCCGGTGCAGGGCGCGACGACCAGGAGGTCGAGGGTGCGCTCGGGTCCCAGCGGCTCGGCGGCCTGGACCGTGGCGATCGGCTCGCTGCCCGCCGCTTCCGCGAAGCGGCGCACCCAGGCCTCGGCGCGGAAGCCGCCGCCGTCGAACCGCTGGGCCGCGTCCGAGAGGATCGGCACGACGCGCGCGCCCGCCGAGCGCAGCTCGATCATGCCGTCGATCGCGTGGCCGTACGCGCCGTGGGCGGCCGTCACGCCCCACCCTACCGTCACCCCGCGCCACTCGCGCATCACGCCTCACCCCTGCCCTCGCCCGCGTCCGCTTCCCCACCCTCGCCGGCCCGGGGCAGCCGCCCGGCCTCCGTCCGCTCGCGGAGGCGGCGCACCACCGCCTCGGCCAGCACCCGCCCCGCCGACTCCGAGAGGTAGCGGCCCGGGAGGCCTCCCGCCCGCTCGCCGGGAAGGCCCCGCGCGCGCGCCGCCTCCCAGTCGACGCCGCCCGGGGCCGAGGCGATGTCGAGGAGGTAGGTGCCCGCGCGCGCCCGGGAGAGGGCGCGGCCGTCGAGGACGAGCGCGGGTACGGTCGTGACGACCGCCTCCGCGCGCGCCAGGACGTCGGCTAACGCCTCCATCGCGTGGGCCGCGAGCCCCGCCCGGCGCGCCTGCCACCGGGCCGCCTCGCTCCGCGCCACCACGTCGACCTGGGCCTCCCAGAGGGCGAGCCGCCGGGCGATGGCACGCCCCGAACGGCCGTAGCCGACGAGCGCGATCCGCTGGCCGGCGATCGCCCGCCCGCGGACGAGCGCGAGGTGCAGGACGGCGGCCTCGCCCGTGAGCTCCGCGTTCTCGGCCTGGAAGGCCGGGTCGGCCGTGTAGTCGACGTGGCGAAGCCCCGCCATGCGAAGCCAGCTCTCGACCGCCGGGGCCAGGGCGCCCGAGAGGACGAGCCCGCCCGGTCGCACGCCGAGGAAGGCCTGGAACGAGAGGCGCGCCTCGCCGCACGCCGCCCCGCGCCCGACGACCCCGTCCGGGCCGATTGGCGAGGGCGGAAGGAGCACGACGTCGGCGCCGGCGAGCGCCGAGAGCGGGTCGGCCACCTCGAAGCCGGGGAGCGCCGCCTCGCGTACACGGAAGCCGGCCGCCCGCAAGCGGCGCGCGGCGACCAGCTGTCGCCGGTCCCCGCCGACGACGGCGAGCTCGAGGGGTCGGGTCGCGTCCACGGGATCGCCTCCGCGCCAGGGCGGCCTCGCCCGCCCCGGTCCGCCGCCAGTCTATGGGCGGCTCGGCGGGGCCGCGACACGACGAAGGCTCACTCAGGAGCGACGAGCGGCCAGATGTCGGTGACGAGGCCGGGCGCCTGGCGCGCGACCGAGCGGACGGCGACGAGGACGCCCGGCGTGAAGGCTTCGCGGGAGGTCGTGTCGTGGCGGATCGCGAGCACCTCGCCCGTGCCGCCGAAGATCACCTCGTGGTGGGCGACGAGGCCGGGGAGCCGCACGCTGTGGATCGGCACCGGCTCGCGCGCCCCGGCCTCGCCGAGCCGGCGGGCCAGGCGGGCGGCCGTCCCGGAGGGCTGGTCCTTCTTGTGGAGATGGTGGAGCTCGACGATCTCGACCATCGGGAGGATCCGGGCGGCCTCCCGGGCGAGCCGCTCGAGGAGGAGCCCGCCGAGCGAGAAGTTGGGCGCGACGACGGCGGCGAGCCCCAGCTCGCGGGCCTTGGCGTCGATCGCGGCCAGGTCGTCGGCCGAGAGACCGGTCGTCCCGACGACCGGGCGGCAGCCGCGCGCGAGGGCGGCCAAGGCGTTCTCGCGCGCGGCCGACGGCACCGTGAAGTCGACGAGCACGTCGGCCGGAGCCCGCTCGAGCGCCTCGTCAACCGAGGCCGAGATGACGAGCTCCGCCGGTTCCAGTCCGAGTACGCTGCCCAGGCGGCGCCCGGCGTGATGCGGGGCCACGGCGCCGACGAGCCGCAGATCCGCCGCGTCGGAGACGGCCTGGGCCACGGCGCGGCCGGTCCGCCCCGTCACGCCGGCGACGACGACGGAGAGCACGCGCGGCCCCTCCTCCGCCGCCGCCAGTATACCGCCCCACCGGGCCGCGACCCGCCTAGCGGGTGCGGACGTCCTCCGCCCCGTTCTCGCGCAGGATGCGGGCCGCCTCGTCGACGTCGCGGGCGCCCGAGACGACGGCGAGGATGTCGCCTCGCTTCACGCGCTCCTCGTACTGGCGCCCTTCGGCCTCGGGGATGCCGTAGTCGACGAGCCCCCCCGCCAGTCCGCCGGCCGCCGCCCCGCCCAGCGTGGCCGCGAGCGGGCCGAGGGCGAGGAGCGGGCCGATGCCCGGGATGGCGATGGCGCCGGCGCTGGCGAGGAGCCCGGCCGCGCCGCCGATCCCCGCGCCCCAGCTCGTCCCCTGGCCGACGTCGTGCATGGTCGCCCCCATGCCCGACCCGCGCCCTTCGTCCCGAGCCTTCTTGGCCTGGCCCGTGTCCTTGGCCACGATCGAGATCTCGTCGTCGGAGTAACCCCGCTGGCGGAGCGCCGCCACCGCCTTCTCGGCCTGGCTCTCCATGCGGAAGACCCCGACCACCGTCTTCGCCATCTCGGCCACCCTCTCCCTCGTCGGTCGGCCGTTAGTATGGGCGCTCGCGACCGTCGCCTATGCCGCCGGCCTGGCCGGCAAGCCGGTCGCCCGGGCGGCCGGCCTCGCGCGCGCGCGGACGTTCGGCGGGGCCGACGCCGGTCGCGACGAGCATCGCCTCCGGACCGACCCGCACGACCTGCGACCAGGGGATGGCGACGGCCGGCCGGCGCAGGCCGAAGCCTCGCCGCGACGCGATGAGGCTTGCGATCGAGCCGTCCTCCTCGAGCACGAGGTCGGCGTCCTCGACCCGGCCGAGGCGGGTGGCGTCGGCGACGTCGATGATCTCCTTGCCGGCGAGCTCGCTCCAGCGCACGTGGACACCCCCGGTGAGCGCTATGCCGGGGGCGGAGGGGCGAGACCGGCCGGGCGGCCGGCGCCTCCTCTAGACCCGCACCTTCGCCTTCTGACGGCTCTCCTGCGACTCGGCGTTCGGGACCTCGTGCAAGGCCTGTTTACGCGACAGGTTGATGCGCCCGAGGCTGTCGATCTCCGTCACCTTGACGAGGATGATGTCGCCGATGGCGACGACGTCCTCGACCGTCGGCACGCGCTCGTCGGCGAGCTGCGAGATGTGGACGAGCCCCTCGCGGCCCGGCAGGATCTCGCAGAAGGCGCCGAAGCTCACAAGGCGCGTCACCTTGCCGAGGTAGATCTCGCCCGGGACGACCTCCTTGGTCAGCTGGAGGATCATCTCCTGCGCCCGCCGACAGCCCTCGGCCGGCCCCGTGATGAAGACGCGCCCGTCGTCCTCGATGTCGACCTGCGCGCCCGTCTCGGCGACGATGCGGTTCACCGTCTTGCCGCCCGGGCCGATCACGTCGCGGATGCGCTCGGGGTTCACGCGCAGGACCAGGATGCGGGGCGCGTAGGGCGAGATCTCGCGGCGCGGCTCCGGGATCGCCTCGAGCATCTTCGCGAGGATGTGCATGCGGCCGCGGCGCGCCTGCTCGAGCGCTCGCCGGAGGGTGTCGACGTCGAGCCCCTGGATCTTGATGTCCATCTGGATGGCCGTCACGCCGCGCTCGGTGCCCGCCACCTTGAAGTCCATGTCGCCCAGGTGGTCCTCGATGCCCTGGATGTCGGAGAGGATGGCGACCTCGTCGCCTTCCTTGATGAGGCCCATCGCGATCCCCGAGACGGGCCGGCGCAGCGGCACCCCGGCGTCCATGAGCGCGAGCGTGGAGCCGCAGACGGAGCCCATCGAGGTCGAGCCGTTCGAGGAGATGGCCTCGCTCACGACGCGGATCGTGTACGGGAACTCCTCTTCGGGGGGGACCATGCGCACGAGGGCGCGCTCGGCCAAGGCGCCGTGGCCGATCTCGCGCCGGCCGGGCGAGCGCATGGGGCGCACCTCGCCGGTGCTGTAGGGCGGCATGTTGTAGTGGTGCATGTAGCGCTTGAACTCCTCGTCGCCGAGGCTGTCGAGGATCTGGCGGTCGGAGACGGCGCCGAGCGCCACGACCGTGAGGATCTGCGTCTGGCCGCGCGTGAAGAGGCCCGAGCCGTGCGTGCGCGGAAGGATGCCGGCTTCGCACCAGACGGGGCGGATGTCCTCGGGCCCGCGTCCGTCGGGGCGCACGCCCTCGTCGAGGATCATGCGGCGCATCGCCTGCCGCTCGGCCTCGTCGAAGGCCAGGGCCACGTCGGCCGCCTTCTCGGGGAAGCGCTCGGAGAACGCCTCCTGCGCCTCGGCGCGCAGGGCGAGGAGCCGCTCCTCGCGTTCCTTCTTGTCCTGCGTGCGCAAGGCCGCGCGCACCCTGTCGCCCGCCCAGGCGAAGACGGCCTCGCGCACCTCGGGGTCGACGGCGGGCGGCGTGAACGCCATCTTCGGCTTTCCGACCTGGGCCCGGATCTCCTCCTGCCAGGCGACCTGCCGGCGGATCTCGTCGTGCCCGAACTGGATGGCCTCGACGATCTTCTCCTCCGGCACCTCGTTCGCGCCCGCCTCGACCATGAGCACGGCGTCCTTCGTACCCGCCACGACGAGCTCGAGGTCGCTCTTCGCAAGCGCCTCCCCGTACGGGTTGACGACGAAGCGGCCGTCGACGAGCCCGACGAGCACGGCCCCGATCGGCCCGGCGAAAGGGATGTCGGAGATGGTGAGGGCGGCCGACGCGCCGACGATGCTCGTCACGTCGGGCGCGTTCTCGCCGTCGTAGGAGAGGACGGTCGCGACGACCTGGACGTCGTTCCGGAAGCCCTTGGGGAAGAGGGGGCGGATCGGCCGGTCGATGAGGCGCGCCGAGAGGATCGCCCGCTCGGAGGGCCGGCCCTCGCGCCGGAAGAAGCTCCCCGGGATGCGGCCGGCCGCGTACTGCCGCTCCTCGTAGTCGACGCGCAGCGGGAAGAAGTCGACCCCCTCGCGCGGCTCCTTCGTGGCCGTGGCCGTGACGAGCACCACGGTGTCGCCGTAGCGGGCCAAGACGGCCGCGTTCGCCTGCTCGGCCACGTGGCCGTACTCGATACGGAACGTCCGCCCGCCGACCTCGAGTTCGAATACGTGCTTTTCGCGCGTCTCGCTCACACGCCCTCTCCTCCCCCCGGCGCGAGACCCCGGGATGCGCCCGGCGGCCCGCCGCCCGGGCCCGAACTACGTGAAATCGGCGGGGCGTCGCCCCGCCGGTCCCCGTCGCCTCTACCTCACCCGGATGCCGAGCCGCTCCGTCACCTGGCGGAAGCGCTCGACGTCGTTCGCGCGCAGGTAGTTGAGGAGCCGCCGGCGCTGGCCGACCATCTTGAAGAGGCCGCGCCGCGAGTGATGGTCCTTCGGGTGGACGCGCAGATGCTCCGTGAGCTGGCTGATGCGCTCGGTGAGCAGCGCGATCTGCACCTCGGGGGAGCCGGTGTCGCGCTCGTGCAACCGGTAGCCGGCGATGATCTCCCGCTTCTTCTCCGTGCCCAACACGGGCAAGCCCTCCTCGCCGCACCCTCGACCCGCCCCGGGCCCAGCGCGCCGCCGGAGGCAGCGGGCGGCCGCGCCCGGGGTGCCGGATAATGACGCGCGATATTGTATCACAGCTCGGGCACGTCCCCCACGAGCGACCGGACGGCCTCGACGTCCCGCGCCATCTCGCGCACGAGCTCCTCGACCCGCTCGAAGCGCCGCTCGTCGCGGATGCGCGCGAGGAAGGCGACGTCGAGCTCGCGCCCGTAGAGATCGCCGGAGAACCCGACGAGGTGGACCTCGAGCCGCAGGGTCCCGCCGCCGAAGGTCGGCCGGCGTCCCCAGCTGACGGCGGCCGGGAGACGCGCCGCACCCGGCGGGCCGGCCTGACCCGCGTACACGCCCGGGGGCGGCATGGCCCGCCCCGGGGGAAGCTCGACGTTCGCCGTCGGGAAGCCGAGCCTCCGGCCGCGCCCCTCCCCGCGCACGACCGGCCCGCGCACGGAGTACGGCCGCCCGAGGCAGCGCGCGGCCGCGGCCAGGTCGCCGGCGGCGACGGCCTGCCGGGCGAACGTCGACGACCAGACTCGCCCGCCCTCCCCCACGGGCGGCTCGACCGAGACGGCGAGACCGGCCTCGCGGCCGAGGGCGGCGAGCTCCCGCGGCCCGGCCCGGCCGCCCCGGCCGAAGGTGAAGTTGAACCCGACGTAGACGCGCGCAAGGCGCGCCCGTCCGACGAGCTCCTTCCGCACGTACTCCTCCGCCGAGAGGGCGGCGAAGGCGGGCGTGAAGGGCTGCACGACGACCCGCTCGGCCCCGGCCGCGCACAAAAGCTCGGCCCGCTCGGCGAGCGACGTGAGAAGCGGCGGGGGGGGGGCGCGGGGGCGGCCCCGGGGGGGGGGGGGGGGGGGGGGGGGGGGGGCCGCTCGCGCCCGGGCGCGAGCACGGCGAGGGGGTGGGGGTCGAACGTCTGCGCGACGGCGAGGGCCCCGTCGCGCCGCGCCTCCTCGGCCATGCGGCGGACGAGCGCGGCGTGGCCCAGGTGGACGCCGTCGAACGTGCCGATCGCGGCGTAGCGCGGCCGGCCGTCTGGGGCGAGGCCCTCCCACGAGGTGAGGCGCGTCACGTCGTCTCGGCGGGGAACACCGCCCGCAGCCGCCAGCGGCCGCCGTCGCCGCCGGCGACCGCGAGGAGCCGTCCCGCCCAGAGGAGGCCCACGTCGTGCGCGAGGCCGGGGCGCGGGGCGCCGAGCCGGACGGCGAGCGCCGGCAGAAGGCGCCCATGACGGACGGCCATGGCCTCGTGCCGGGCGAGGGCGAGCTGGCGGTGGTCGGCGAGCGCCGCCTCCGGCGGCAGGCAGCTCGGCTCGGCCGCCACCTCGGCGAGCGTGCGCGCCGAGGCGAGCGAGAACGGCCCCGTGCGCGTGCGGAGGAGGGCCGACACGTGGCCGGCCGTCCCCGCCCGCCGCGCGAGGTCGACGCCCAGCGTCCGGACGTACGTGCCGTGCGAGCAGACGAGGTCGAAGCTGGCCCGGCGCACCCGCCCCTCGGGCCCGGGCTCGAGGCCGACGACGGCAAGCCGCGCCACCTCGACCTCGCGCTCGGCCAGCTCGACGTCCCGGCCGGCCCGCGCGAGCCGGTGGGCGCGCCGCCCCGAGGCGTGGAGCGCCGAGTGCGCCGGCGGCCTCTGGCGCACGCGGCCGGTGAGGCTCGCCGCCGCCGCCTCCACCGCCTCGGGAGGGGGAAGCGGGGCGCGCCGCACGACCGAGCCTTCCTGGTCCCCCGTGTCCGTCTCGGCCCCGAACGTCACGGTGAAGCGATAGGCCTTGTCGCCGAGGAGGAGGTAGCGGGCGAGGCGCGTGGCCGAACCGACGAGGAGCGGCAGGACGCCCGCGGCGGCCGGGTCGAGGGTGCCGCCGTGGCCGACCTCGCGCGTGCCGAAGATCTTGCGCGCGCGCGCGACGACGTCGTGCGAGGTCGGGCCCGGCAGCTTGAGGATCGGCACGACGCCGACCGGCTTCGCCGTCACGCGGGCGCACCCTCCGGATCGGGGCCCCCGCCCGCGGCCGCCTGCCGGCAGGCCCCGAGCAGCTCGCGGGCCGCCTCCGCGAACGGCCCCTCGAGCGTGAGCCCGGCAGCGCGGTGGTGGCCGCCGCCGCCGAAGCGGGAGGCGATCGCCGCCACGTCGGCCGCGCCGTTGCTGCGGAGGCTCACCCGCCAGCGGCGGGGCGCGTCCTCGACGAACGAGGCGGCGATCACGACGCCGCGCAGCGAGCGCGGGTGCGCCACGATGCCCTCGGCGTCGTCGGGCGAGGCGCCGACGGCCGCGAGGTCCTCCTGCGTGACGCGCACCCAGGCCACCCGGCCGCCCGCCTCGACGGTGAGGCTCGCGAGCGCGCGCCCGAGGAGGCGCAGCGACACCTCGCTCTTCTCCTCCCACACGCGGCGCGCGACCTCGTCCGGCCGCACGCCGAGGGAGAGGAGCTCGGCCGCGACGCGGTGCGTCGCGGGCGTCGTGTTCGAGAAGCCGAAGGAGCCGGTGTCGGTGACGATGGCCGTGTAGATCCCGTAGGCGATCTCGAGGTCGGGCTCGACCCCGAGCTCTCGCACGAGCCGCCAGGCGATCTCGCCGACGGCGGCCGTCTCGGGCTCGATCCAGGCGAGGTCGCCGAAGCGCGTGTTCGACGTGTGGTGGTCGACGTTCACGACCGTGGCGGCGCCGTCGGCCACCCTCCGGGCCGGGCCGGTCCGCTCGAGGTCGCCGCAGTCGAGAAGCAGGGCGACGTCGAAGGGGCCCGAGACCTCCTCGGGCCGGCGCAGCTCCCCGGCCCCCGGCAGGAAGCGGAGCGCCGCCGGGATGTCGTCGGCCGAGACGACGGCCACCTCTTTGCCGAGCTTCGCCAGCGCGCGGGCCAGCGCGAGGCTCGAGCCGACGCTGTCGCCGTCCGGCCGGACGTGCAGAAGGAGCGCCACGCGCCGCGCCTCGGAGAGGACGGAGACGATCCGGCGCCAGTCGCCCCTCTCCGGCCCGGCCTCAGGCATCGCCGGCCTCGCCGCGCCCGGCCTCGGCCTCGTCGAGGAGCTTCGACACCCTCACCCCGCGCTCGATCGAGTCGTCGAGGCGGAACTCGAGGAGAGGGGTGCGGAAGAGGCCGAGCCGGGCCCCGAGCTCGCTCTGGATGAAGCCCTTAGCGCTCGCGAGCGCCCTCTCGCTGGCGCGGCGCTCCTCTTCGCCGCCGAGGACGCTCACGTACACGCGCGCGTGGCGCAGGTCCGGGCTCACGCGCACCTGTGTCACGCTGACGAAGCCGAGGCGCGGGTCTTTGACCCGCCGCCGGAGGATGTCGGCCATCTCCTCGCGGATGCGCTCCGCCACCCGATCGGCCCGCGTCGCCGGCATGACGTCACCCTTCGCTAGCGTGCGACCTCGCGCTCCTCGAACGCCTCGATGACGTCGCCCTCCTTGACGTCGTTGAAGCGCTCGAGCCCGACGCCGCACTCGTAGCCCGCCGCCACCTCGCGCACGTCGTCCTTGAAGCGGCGGAGCGAGCCGATGCGCCCTTCGTACGCGACGACGCCGTCGCGCACGAGCCGGACGGTCGCGCCCCGCCGCAGCACCCCTTGCCGCACGTAACAGCCGGCCACGACGGCCCCGCCGGGCAGGCGGAACGTCTGGCGCACCTCCGCCTCGCCGAGGGCGACCTCCTCCACCTTCGGCTTCAGCATCCCCGCGAGCGCCTGGCGCACCTCGTCGACGAGGTCGTAGATCACGCGGTAGGTCTTGATCTCGACGCCTTCGCGGTCGGCCGCCTCGCGGGCGCCCGGGTCGGGCCGCACGTTGAACCCGATGACGACGGCGTCGGCCGTGCGGGCGAGCATCACGTCCGAGGCGTTGATGGCGCCGACGCCGGCGTGGACGAGCGAGGGGCGCGCCTCGCCGACCGCGAGCTTCTCGAGCGCCGTGCGCACCGCTTCGAGCGAGCCCACGACGTCGGCCTTGACGACGAGCCGGAGCTCGGGCGCGCGGCCGTCCTCGCCGACCCCGAACTCGGCGAGCGAGGCGGGCCGCCGGCGCTCGAGCCGCTCCTTCCGCTCGGCCGCGCGCTCCTCGGCCAGCTGGCGCGCCCGGTGCTCGTCCGCCGCCACCTCGAACGCGTCGCCGGCTTCGGGCACCTCCTGGAAGCCGAGCACCTCGACCGGCGTCGACGGGCCGGCCTCCTTCAGCTGCCGCCCGCGGTCGTCGACCATCGCGCGCACCCGCCCCCAGGTGGCGCCCGCGACGAACGCGTCGCCCACCCGCAGCCGGCCGGTCTGCACGAGCACGGTGGCCACGGGACCGCGACCGCGGTCGAGCCGGGCCTCGATCACCGTGCCCACGGCCGGCCGCGCGGGGTCGGCCTTCAGCTCCTCGAGGTCGGCGACGAGGAGGATCATCTCGAGCAGGTCGCCGATCCCTTGCCGCCGGACGGCCGAGACGGGCACGACGATCGTGTCGCCGCCCCACTCCTCGGG
>JADGHG010000120.1 GCA_019689585.1 Clostridia bacterium | reverse complement strand
GAGCTCGGGCCGGACGACCTCCCGCCGGGCGAGGTCCTCGTCCGCATCTCGTACTCGAGCGTGAACTACAAGGACGGCCTCGCCGCCCTCCCCGAGGGTCGGGTGGTGCGCCGCTACCCGATGGTGCCGGGGATCGACCTCGCGGGGACGGTGCTCGCCTCGTCCGACCCGCGCTTCGCGCCCGGCGCGCGCATCGTCGCGACCGGCTACGACCTCGGCGTCAGCCACTTCGGCGGATATGCCGAATACGCGCGCCTGCCGGCGGGCTGGGTCGTGCCGCTTCCCGAGGGGCTCGACCTGCGCTCGGCCATGGCCCTCGGGACGGCCGGCTTTACGGCGGCGCTCGCGATCCACCGCATGGAGGAGAACGGGCTGCGCCCCGACCGCGGGCCGGTCCTCGTGACGGGCGCCTCGGGCGGCGTGGGCTCGCTCGCCGTCGACATGCTGGCCGGCCGCGGGTACGAGGTCGTGGCGGCGACCGGGAAGCCCGACGCCCGCGAGTACCTCCTCGCGCTCGGCGCGGCGCGCGTCCTCGGGCGCGAGGAGATCGCCCGCGCCGAGGGGCGTCCGCTCGAGCACGGCGTCTGGGCGGGGGCGGTCGACACCGTGGGCGCGGCGACGCTTCCCCAGGTGCTTCGCACGACGCGACCGCACGGCGCGGTCGCCGCCATCGGCAACGCGAGCGGCGCGGCCTTCTCGACGACCGTGATGCCGTTCATCCTCCGCGGCGTGAGCCTCCTCGGCATCGATTCCGCTTACTGCGACGCCGATCTGCGGCGGGATGTGTGGCGGCGTCTCGCATCCGACCTGAAGCCGCGCCACCTCGACGCCATCGCGCCCTCCGACGCGGCTCACGAGGTCACGCTCGACGGGCTCGGGGAGGCGCTTTCGCGGATCGTGCGGGCCGAGGTGCGAGGGCGCATCGTCGTCCGGGTGGGCGGATGACGAAGCGGACCGTGGGCGCGCCGGGCTCGGCAGGGCCGCGGAACGCGTGTACAGTAAGCGCGTGGACACGCCCGTACACGTCGCTGCCGGGTTCGTCCTCGGCGCGATCGGCACGTTCATGGGCGCGGGCGGCGGGTTCCTCCTCGTCCCCTGGCTCCTCCTCGAGGAGCACCTCGACAGCGCCGTAGCCGCCGGGACCTCGCTCCTCGTCGTCCTCGCCAACGCGGCCTCGGGCGCCTCGTCGTACGCGCGCCAGCGCCGCATCGACTACGGCACCGGCCTCCTCTTCGCCTCGGCCACGGTGCCGGGCGCCGTGCTCGGCGCCCGCGTCGCCCCCCTCGTGGCCGACCGGCCGTTTCGGCTGGCGTTCGCGCTCCTTCTCGCGTGCATGGCCGCGTGGCTCGTCCTCGGCCGGAACGGGCGGGTCGCGACCCCCGACCCGCGCCCGGCCGGCCGCCGTGCCGCGAGCCAACGCGCGGGGCGCCGCCCTGCACGCCAAGGCGTCTTCGGCCTTCGCCGCCAGCTCGTCGACGCCTACGGGGAGCGGTACGAGTGGACGGCGGACGTCGCGCTCGGCGTCGCCCTCTCGCTCGCCGTCGGCTTCCTTTCGTCCTTCCTCGGCATCGGCGGGGGCGTCATCCACGTGCCCCTCCTGGTCCTTTTGCTCGGCTACCCGGCGCACGTGGCGACGGCGACCTCGCACTTCATCCTCGTCTTCACCGCGCTCGCCGGCGTCGTCTCGCACGGCCTCCAGGGGACGGTCGACCTCCGCCTGGCCTGGCCGCTTGCGCTCGGCGCCGTCTTGGGCGCGCCGGTCGGAGCCTGGCTCGCGCGTCGCGCGCGTCCCCGCTGGGTGATGACCGGGCTTGGGTTCGCGCTCCTCGTCGTGGCGCTCCGCCTTGCGCTCGCGCCCACGTGAGGCGCGGGGCGCGCGGAATGGGGCCCCGCCGCCGCGGATTCAACGCCTCGGCCTCGCCCTCCGGTCGAGCACGGCCGCGAGCTCGGCGCCGTAGAGGAAGACGGACGCCACCACGTACACCCAGAGGGCGAGCGCGAGAAAGGACGTCAGCCCGCCGAAGGCGATCTCGTGCATGCCGAGGCCCGACGCGTACCAGGCGAAGGCTCTGCGCGCGCCTGCGACGGCGAGGGCGGCGAGCGCGGCGGCGGGGAGGACCGCCCGCCAGGCCGGGCGCGGCCGGACAGCCGGCAGGTACCGGTAGGCGCCCGCCGCCGCCGCGAACACGGCCGCGGGAAACGCGAAGCGGCCCGCCTCCTCGGCCGCGTGGGCGGCCCCGGCGCCGGCCGGCCCGAGCCCCTCACGGGCGAGCGCCAAGGCGGCGCGCGCGGCGGGGCCCAGCGCGAGCGCGGCGGCGAGCGCGAGGACGGAGACGGCGACGAGGAGAAGGCCGAGGCCCCGCCGCCACCAGGCCGCGCGGCGCCGTTCGGCGTCCCAGACGCGGTTGAGCGTCGTCGTGAGGACCGAGAAGACGTTCGAGGCGCCCCAGAGGAGCCCCGCCGTCCCGACGAGGCCGAGCGTATGGCGCGCGCCGACGAGGCGGTCGAGGTTCGCGCGCACGATGTCTTTCGCGCCGGGCGCGTAGAGCGACGCCCCGGCCGCCAGCTCCTCGGCGAGCCGGTCCGCGGGCAGGAGGGCGCCGGCGGCGGCGGTCGCGAGAAGGACGAGCGGCGTGAGGGAGAAGAGCGCGAAGAACGCGAGCGCCGCCGCGAGGAGGGGGGTGCCGTGGGCGCGCGCCTCGACGAGGAGGGCGCGGACCAGGTGGGCGGCCCCTCGCGCGAAGCGGCCGGGGCGAGGAGAGGGGTTCGGCCGCGGTCCTCGCCCGCTTTGCGCGCCCATCTACGGTCGGCGTCCCGGCCCTTCGGGCGCGGCCGGCTCCGGCAGGGCGGGCGGCCCGGCCTCCGGCCGCGGCTCCGGCTCGGCGCGCGCGCGTTCCGGCGTCACGGGCGGCAACGCCAGCTCGTACACCGTCACGGGACGGATCCCGAAGGCGCGGACTTCCTCGGGGGAGAGGTCGAAGAAGAGGTCGATGCGGTCGCCTCGGATGGCGCTCCCCGTGTCGGCGGCCAGCGCCACGCCGTACCCCGTCACGTACAGCCAAGTGCCGAGCGGGATGACGTCCGGATCGACGGCCGCGACGCCCGGGCCGAGCGGGACCCCGAGCGCCGTCGGCTGCCCGGTCCAGGGTCCGTTCGACTGCCACGTGTAGTCGTAGGCCGTCGCCGTCAGATGGAGCACCTTGGTGAACTCGTAATGGCGCCCGTTGACGACCACGTATCGGCCTGTGCCCACCCGCACGCGCCCGTCCCGCGGCGGCCGGATGAGGCGCTCGGCGATGACGCGGTCCTCCCGCCGGCCGGGAGCGGTGAAGACGACGCCGCGGGCGCGCAGGAACCCCGGCCGCCCCTCGCGGTCGGGTTCGCGCTGGCCGAGCGGGAGGTCGTCCGTCTTCACCTCGACGACGTGGAACGGCACCTGGCGGACGTCGTCGTAGGCGCGCGCCGTCCAGGCCGTGAGCCCCAGGCGGTGGAGGACGTTCACGGGGAGGGCGGCCAGCGAGGGGTCCTCGGCGAGCGCCAGATGAAGAAGCGACGCGACGAGGACGAGAACGGCGAGGCCGAGGAGCCAGGCGCGTCCCTGCGCGTGGCGGAGCGCGCGGGGGACGGCGCGCCGCTCGGCGAAGGGCGCGTCGGAGGGGGCGCCCGGCGGGCGGCGAAGTTGTCCGTCGGACGCCGCATCGTCCGGCCGACTCATGGCTTATTGATGACACCGCAGGTGACGGGCCATGCCGCGCGTCGAGATCTGGAGCGCGAGCTACGGAGGCGGTCACGACGCGGTCGCGAAAGCGCTCGCCGAGGCCGTGGCAGGCGCCCTGCCGGGCGCCGACGTCGAGGTCGTCGACTTCATGGCTGTCGCGCTTCCCGAGCTGAAGCGGCTCACCGAGCGGATCTACGTCCTCTGGACGCGCTACCTGCCCGCGACGTACACGTGGTTCTACGAGCGCACCCGCCCCGGCCAGGCCGACGAGCCGGGCTCGCTCCTGCGGCGCGGACTCAGGCGGGTCGGCGCGGGCCGCGTCGCGCGGCGGCTCCGCGCCACGCGCCCCGGACTGGTCTTCGCCACACACGCCGTGGCCGCCGGGGTCGTGTCGCGCGTCTCGGCTCGCCTGAGACCGCCGATCCCCGTCGTCGCCGCCGTCACCGACCACACCGTGCACGCGGAGTGGCTCCACCCGGACGTCGCCCTGTATCTGGCCCCGGACGACGATACGGCGAGGGGGCTCGTCGCGCGGGGGCTCGCGCCTCTGAAGGTCGCCGCGACGGGCATGCCCGTGCGGCAGGCGTTCCATGAGGCGCGGGCGGCCGCCGGGCGAGGCGAGCTGCGCCGCCGCCTCGGCCTCGATGCGGAGCGCCCTGCGCTCCTCTTCATGGCAGGCGCCGACGCGACGGCTCCCGGCCTCCTTTCGTTCGCGCGCGAGCTCGCGCGCGAGGCGGACGAGGCCGGCTGGCAGGCGGTCTTCGTCGCCGGACGCGACGAGCGCTTCCGCGCCCGCCTCGCGCGCGCCGTGGCCGAAGCCGGAGGTGCGCGGGCGCGCGTCCTCGGATACGTGGAGAGGATCTGGGATTGGATGGGCGCCGTCGACCTCGTCGTCACGAAGCCGGGCGGGGTGACGACGAGCGAAGCGGTGGCGCTCGGCACGCCCCTCGTCGTCTACGGGCGGCCTGTGGGCCAGGAACGCGACAACGTCGCGTTCCTCCTGCGACACGGCCTCGCCCGCCACGCCCTTCGCGCGCGGGACGTGGGCTGGATCCTGCGGCGCTCTGCGGGGTCGGCGGACGAGGAGGCGAAGGGCGCCCCCGAGGGCGTGGCGGCGGGCCTCACGGCGAGCCACGCGGCGGGCCACGCGGCGGGCTGGGCGGCCGGCCTCACGGCGAGCCACGCGGGGGGCCTCACGGCGGGCCCTGCGGCGGGCGGGGTAGAGGGCG
>JADGHG010000119.1 GCA_019689585.1 Clostridia bacterium | reverse complement strand
CGAAGGCGCACATCACCGAGGACGAGTGGCCGCTGCAGATCGTGCTCCTCAACCGGCCCAAGGGCTCCTTCACGAAGGCGCACTACCACGTGAACGAAAGGCCGCCCGAGGTAAAGACGCGTCACCAGGTGCTGATCTGCCAGCGGGGCGCGGTCGAGGTGGGCGTCTACACGAAGGAGGGCGAGGCGCTGGGCGAGGTCGTGCTGCGGCCGGGAGACCTGGTCCTCTGCCTCGAGGGCCACTCGGTGCGCTTTCTCGAGGACGGCACGAAGGTGGTCGAGATCAAGCAGGGGCCCTTCCCGGAGACGGACGCGGCGGACAAGGTCGAGCTGCGGTGAGGAGACGGACGGCATGAAGCTCCTGACCTTCGAGGTCGCGACCGAGGTCGGACCCTTCGCGCGGCTCGGCGCGCTTTTGGCCGACGGCGCCATCGTGGACCTGAACTTCGCGTGCGCGGCCCGCCTCGCGGCGCGGGGCGCGCCCTTCCCGAACGAGCGCGCCGACCAGCTCCTGCCGAGCGACATGGTGGCCTTCGCGCGCACGGGCGAAGACGGCCTCGAGCTCGCGCGCGACGTCTTGGCCTGGCTGGCGGGCGCGGGCGAGGATCAGCGCGGTCCGCGCGGCGAGCGGATCCGCTGGGATGAGCCCGAGGTGCGCTACCTGCCGCCCGTCCTGCGCGTGCCCGTCCTCCGGGATTTCGCCGCCTTCGAGGAGCATTTGAAGAACACCTTCGGCAAGATGGGGGTCTCGCTCCCCGAGGCCTGGTACCGGCGGCCGATGGCCTTCAAGGGCAGCCCGACCGCCCTCTTCGGACACAAGGCCGAGATCCCCTGGCCGGCCTACACCGCGCGCCTCGACTACGAGATGGAGATCTGCGCCGTCATCGGCAAGCCCGGGCGGGACATCCCTCCGGAGCGCGCGATGGAGCACGTGCTGGGCTTCACGGTGCTGAACGACTTCTCGGCGCGCGACGTCCAGGCCGAGGAGATGTCGAACCACACGGGGCCCTTCAAGGGCAAGGACTTCGCGTGGGGCCTCGGCCCCTGGATCGCCACGCGCGACGAGATCGCCGACCCCAGCACGGTGCGGATGTCGGTGCGCGTGAACGGGGAGCTCTGGGCCGAGTCGAGCCCGCGCACGATGCGCTGGAGCTTCGCGGAGCTCGTCTCGTACACGTCCTGTGACGAGACGCTCGCCGTCGGCGACCTCCTCGGCTCGGGCACGGTCGACGGCGGGTGCGGCTTCGAGATCGACCGCTGGCTTCAGCCCGGCGACGTGGTCGAGGTGACGGTCGAAGGCGTGGGCACCCTCGCCCACCGGATCGGGCGGCCGCGCGCGGGGGCGTTGGGCGAGCGCTGGCGACCCCGGGCCTGAGAGGGCGGCGGCTCAGGCGTCGCCGGCCCCGGCCGAGCGGCGCTCGGCCGACTCGAGCCGCCCGGCGGCCAGCTCCTCGACGTGCCGGATGTGCTCGCGCATGGCCGCCTCGGCCCCTCGGGGGTCGTGCCGGGCGATGGCGGCGAGGATGGCGCGGTGGTCGTCGAGCGACCGCTCCAACCCGCCGGGCGCGGCGAGCGAGAGCTGGCGGCTTTCGCGGAGACGGCTCGTGATCGCCTGGAGCATCGTGCGCATGAGGCGGTTGCGGGCCGCCTCCGCGATGGCGGCGTGAAAGGCCGAGTCGTGCTCGAGCGGGTCGCGGCCCGACTCCATCTTCGCGAGCGCCTCGCCGATCTGGGCGACGTCGTCGTCCGTCGCCCGCTCGGCGGCCAGGCGCGCGACGGCCGGCTCGAGGATCGCGCGCACCTCGAGCGCCTCGGCTAGCCTAAGCCGCGCCCCGTCGAGGAGCTGGGCGAGGACGGCGATGGAGAAGCTCCGCTCCGAGCGGGCGAGGTAGGTGCCGCTTCCGACGTGCGATTCGATGAGCCCCCGGGCCTCGAGCGCGGCGAGCGCCTGGCGCACCGTGGTCCGGGACACGCCGAAGCGCTGGGCGAGCTCGCGTTCGGTCGGCAGCTTCTCTCCGGGCGCGAGTTCCCCGGCCAGGATCGACTCCTGCAGTTGCTCGACGATCTCCTGGTAGAGTGTGGAGCGGCGCAGCGGGCGGATCTCCAAGGGCCTCACCTCCGAATCCTACTTTAGGCATTGCGAGACACGGGACGTCCCGGGCGCGCCCGTCCCTTCACGCCGACGCCCCCCGGCGAGGGGTCGGTGTGGCGAGGAGGACCAACGCGCCGCAGAGGAGGAGGAGCGCGGCCAGGTGGAAGCCGACGTCGAGCGAGCCGGTGGCGTCGGCGAGGAACCCGGTGAGGTACGGGGCGACGATCGAAGACGTCATGCCCGCCAGGTTGAAGACGCCGTACACCCGCCCGTACGCGCTCGGCTCGGCGGCGTCGGCCACCATGGCGGCGAGCACCGGGTCGAGCGCGAGCTTGCCCGTGAGGCCGTAGGCGACGAGCGCGCAAAAGAGGAGAGGGCGCGAGTGCAAAAGCGGGATGGCGGCGAGCGCCGCCGTCGCCGCCGGGAGCATGGCGAGGGCGACCGGACGTCGGCTGGGCGCGCGGTCCGAGAGGACGCTCGCGGCGATGCCGCCCGCCACGGCGGCCCACGGCACGAGCGACGAGACCCAACCGACGGCCGTGCCCTCGTAGCCGCGCGTCGTCTGAAGGTAGAACGGCAGCCAGGTGAGGACGACGAAGAAGCCGTAGAGCGAGCAGAAGTTGACGATGTAGAGGCCGAGGAGCGAGGGCGTCCAGAGGGGCCGGGACGGCGGGGGTCCGCTCTCCTCCTCGCCCTCGGTGCCTTCGCCCTCGCCTCGGTCGGCCGGCAGCGCCGGGAAGGCGCGCCGGTCGTGGTCGGGGTGCACGCCCCGCCAGATGAGGAGGCCGACCGCGACCGTGGGCAGGGCCAGGACGACGAACGGCGCCCGCCAGCCGGCCCCGGCGGCGAGTGCCACGGCGCTTCCCACGACGAGGCCGAGGGAGATGCCGACCGCCTGGCCGCTGTTGATGAGGGCGGCCGCGAGGCCTCGGCGCTCCGGGGGGACGACGTCGGTCGAGAGCGAGTACTGGGTCGGGTAGTAGGCGCCCTGGCCGAGGCCGCTCACGACGCCCACGAGGAGCATCGCTTCGTACGAAGGCGCGAGCCCTGTCGCGAGCGTGCCGAGCCCGAAGAGGACGAAGCCGGGTACGAGGAACAAAAGCCGCCGGCCGAGCCGGTCGCTCAACCAGCCGACCGGCACCTGGCAGGCGGCGTAGGCGAGGAAGAAGAGCGACGACACGAGGCCGAGCTGCGCGCGGCTCAAGCCCCACTCGGCCCCGATGAGCGGCAGGACCGGCGAGAGCACGGTGCGGTCGGCGTACATGAAGACCCAGCCGAGGAACGAGAGCGCCACGATCCGGTGCCAGTACTGCCAGCGGACGAGGGAGGCGGGACGCCTCCCGATCCCCTGCGCCGCCCGGGCCCCGACGGGGTGGTCAGGCAACCGGATTCTCCAGCCAGCCGATGCCGTCGATCTCCGCGCGCACGACGTCCCCCGGCCGGAGGAACCGCGGCGGTTCGTAGGCGAACCCGCAGCCGGGCCCGGTGCCCGTGGCGATGACGTCCCCCGGCTCGAGCGTGAGGCCGGCCGAGAGCGACTCGATGATGGCCGGCACGTCCCAGAGCATGTCCCGGGTGTTGAGCCGTTGGCGCACCTCGCCGTTGACGAGGAGCCGCATGTCCAAGGCGAGCGGCCAGGGCAGTTCGTCCTTCGTCACGATCCAGGGGCCGAGGGGGCAGAAGCCGTCGAGGCTCTTGCCCTTGAACCACTGGCGGTGCGATCGCTGGAGGTCGCGCGCCGTCACGTCGTTCACGATCGTGTAGCCGAAGATGTGCTCGAACGCCTGCGCGCGCGGGATGTCGCGCCCCCCGCGCCCGATGACGACGGCCAGCTCGCACTCGTAGTCGAGCTCGTCGGTGAGGCCGTGGCCGGTGATCGGCGCGCCCGGTCCCACCACGCTCCCCGTGGCCTTGGTGAAGAAGATGCACGCCTCGGAGACGCCCTCGCGGCCGAAGGCGCGGTCGCCTTCCTCGATGTGCTCGCGATAGTTGCGGCCGACGCAGAAGACGTTCCGCCGGGGCTCGGGGATCGGTGCGCGAAGGCGCGCCTCGGCGAGCGGGAGGGCGGGCCCGGCCTCGAACCCGCGAAGGTCGTCGCCGCTCCGGTACGCGGCGACGATGCGCCTCGCTTCCGCCAGCGCCGGTTCGCCTTGGGCGATGAAGGCGAGGAGCGAGGGGTAGCGCGACGGCAGGGGGATGAGGGCGTCGCCCACGACGAGGGCGGGCCGCAAGCCCGCCGCGGTTTCGTAGGTCGCAAAGCGCATAGGCGACGCCTCCTGCGTGTAATGGTTGAGTGGCTAGACCAATTATACCGGCGGCGAGGATGCGCCACAAATGGAAGCGGGCCGGCGCTCGGCGGACCGGCGGCCGGCGTCGGGAGGCAGCCTTCGGTCGGGCCTCGGGCGCGGCGCGGAACCTCCGCGGGCCCGCGGCGTCTCACGGTCAGACGGCGCCGACGGGAAGGGGTGGCTCGCCGGACGATGGACATGCGGGTGCGCGCGCGACGGCTCGGCCCTCTTCTCGCGGCCTGGGGCTTCGTCCTCGCGGCCTCGACGGGGCTCAGCGGGTGTTCGACCGGGTTTCTCGCCGTGCGTGCGGGTCTTCACGCCGCGGAGCCGGCCGCCTCCGGCTCGCCGCCTTCGCCGAGCGAGAGCGAGAGGTCGGAAGGCGTCGTATACGTGAACGACGAGTACGGGTTCCGCTTCGCGCTGCCGGCGAGCTGGGCGGGGTATCGCATCGTCGCCGACACCTGGCAGGGGCTCGCGATCGGCAGCGAGACGGTCGTGGCCTCGGGGCCCGTCGTCGTCATCCGGCATCCCGACTGGACGGAGGCCGACCCGCGCCAGGACATCCCGATCATGGTCTT
>JADGHG010000118.1 GCA_019689585.1 Clostridia bacterium | reverse complement strand
GTCGTGGCGCGGGGCGGGTCGGGCGGGCGCGGCAACGCCCGCTTCGCCACAAGCGTCCGCAAGGCGCCGCGGTTCGCCGAGCGCGGCGAGCCGGGCGAGCGGCGCACGCTCCGGCTCGAGCTCCGCCTCATCGCCGACGCCGGCCTGATCGGCCTCCCGAACGCGGGGAAGTCGACCCTCCTCTCCCGCGTGAGCGCCGCGCGCCCGAAGGTGGCCGCCTATCCCTTCACGACGCTCGCGCCGAACCTGGGCGTCGTCGCCTGGAGCGGCGGCAGCTTCGTGCTGGCCGACCTCCCGGGCCTCATCGCCGGCGCCCACGAGGGCGCCGGGCTCGGCCACGAGTTCCTGCGGCACGCGACGCGCTGCCGCGTCCTCCTTCACCTCGTCGACGTCCTCACCCCGGCCGAGGAAGGCCGCTCGGCGGTCGACGACCTGGCCTCGGTCGAGCGCGAGCTGGCCCTTTACTCGCCCGAGCTCGCCCGTCGCGAACGGTGGCTTGTGGCGACGAAGGTCGAGACGGAGAGGGCGCGCCGGGCGGCCGACCTCCTCGCCCGGCGGGCGGAGGCCGAGGGTCGGCCGTTCTTCGCCGTCTCCTCGCACACCGGCCTGGGCCTCGCCGAGCTCGTCGCGGAGCTCGGGAAGAGGCTCGCCCTGGCGCCCGAGGCCGGGCCGCGCGAGGCGCCGCCGGCCGACGCGGCCGACGGCCAGGCGGCCCGCGGCCAGCCGTTCGTCCTGCGCGCCTCCCAGGACCGGCGCCTTCTGCAGGGCGCCATCACGGTCGAGCGGGAGCTTGACGGTTTCCGGGTGCGCGGCGCTAGGCTTGAGCGAGCCGTCGTCATGACGGACCTCGGCAACGAGGAGGCGCTCGCGCACCTGCGCGGGCGCCTGCGGCGCTGGGGCGTGCTGCGCGAGCTGGCGCGGGCCGGGGCTCGCCCGGGCGACCGCGTGCGCATCGGCGACTGGGAGTTCGTCCTCGACTGCCGCGCTTCGCGGGCGGGGGCGGGCGCGATCGGGGGGTCGGCGTGGGCGCAGGGCCGGCGATCGGCCTCATGGGCGGCACCTTCGACCCGATCCACCACGGCCACCTCGTCGCGGCCGACGCCGTGCGCCACGCGCTCGGCCTCTCGCGCGTCGTCTTCGTCCCGGCCCGCACGCCGCCGCATAAGGCCTCGGGCGAGGTGACGGACGCCGAGCACCGCTACGCGATGGCGCTCCTCGCCACCTACGACCGGCCGGAGTTCGAGGTCTCGCGCGTCGAGCTCGAGCGGCCGGCGCCGTCGTACACGGTCGACACGCTGCGCGAGTACCGCCGCCGATTCCCAGAGGCCGAGCTCTGGTTCATCACGGGCGCCGACGCGATCCTCGAGATCCTCGGTTGGCGCGAGCCCGAGGAGCTCGTCCGCCTCGCCCGCTTCGTCGCCGTCACGCGGCCGGGCTACCCGCTCGAGAGGCTCAAGGGCGTGGAGGAGGCCCTCGGCGGCGCTGCCCGCGGCCGCATCCGGACGCTCGAGGTGCCGGCCCTCGCGATCGCCTCGCGCGACCTGCGCCGGCGCGTCGCCCAGGGCTGGCCGATCCGCTACCTCGTGCCGGCCGAGGTGGCGCGCTACATCGAGAAGGCCGGCCTCTACCGCGGCGGGGGTGACGCCACTGGGACCGGATGAGCTGCGGCGGGAGCTGGCGCGACGGATGAGCCGGGAGCTCTACGAACACTGTCTTCGGACGTCGAAGTTCGCCGGGGAACTGGCGCGCCGTTTCGACGTCGAAGTGGACAAGGCCGAACGCGCCGGGCTTCTGCACGACTTCTGCAAGGAGTGGCCGATCCCAACGCAGCTCGCGGCCGCCCGGCGCCTGGGCCTCTGGACGCGCGAGTTCGAGGCGCAGCCGAAGGTGCTGCACGGGCCCCTCGCCGCCCGCGTGCTCCCGGAGGAGTTGGGCGAGGCGGACCCGGCCGTCCTCTCGGCCGTCGCGCGCCACACGACCGGCGCGCCGGGCATGAGCCGCCTCGACATGGTGGTGTATCTGGCCGACATGCTCGAGCCCGCTCGCGACTTCCCAGGCGCGGACGAGCTGCGCGCGAGCCTCGGCGGTCGGCTGGAGACGGCGATGCTCCGCGCGCTCGAGCACACGCTGCACCACCTGATCGACCGAGGCGCCTGGATCCACCCCGACGCCCTCCTCGCGCGGAACGACCTCCTGCGGTTCAGGGAGTGAGGACGGGCGTGCCACCGACCGAGCCGAAGCCGCGCGCCGCCCGCCGGCGCCTCCGCCTGCGCCGGCGGGTCCTGTGGATCGCCCTCGGGACGGTCGTGGGCCTCTTCGCGCTCGTCGGCGCCTCGGCCGGCTGGTTCCTCTCGGCCATCCACGTGCCCGGCGGCGCGGAGGGGGACGGCGGCCGCGTGACGGCCATGGGTCGGCCCGACGCCCGCGTGAACGTCCTCCTCCTCGGCCACGACGTGACCCAGCTCGCGAACGGGCGGCGCCAGGCCTCCCGCAGCGACACGATCATGGTCGCGAGCTTCGACCCGCTCACACGGGAGGTCGACCTCCTCTCGATCCCGCGCGACACGATGGTCGAGATCCCGGGTCGGCCGGGCCGCGACAAGATCAACGCCGCCCACGCCTACGGCGGCGCCGACCTCGCCCTGAAGACGGTCGACGCCTTCCTCGGCGTCGACATCCCCGACTACGTCGACGTCGGCGTCGAAGGCTTCCAGAAGATCGTCGACGAGCTGGGCGGCGTCGACGTCTACGTCCCCTTCGACATGAACTACGACGACCCGGCCCAGGATCTGCACATCCACTTGAAGAAAGGCTGGCAGCACCTCGACGGCTACCAGGCGATGGGGTTCGTGCGCGACCGCTACGACGACCCGCGCAACGACTTCGGCCGCATCGACCGCCAGCACGCCTTCCTCGTGGCGATGGCCCAGAAGGCGCTCGAGCCGGCCAACTGGCCCCGCGTGCCCTCGCTCGTCGCCACCCTCGCGCGATACGTACGCACGACGCTCGACGCGCAGACAATCCTGCGGCTGGCCACGATCGGGCACGAGGCCGGCGCCGACGGGATCGTGGCGGCCACCCTGCCCACGAAGGACCTGTGGCTCGACGGCATATCCTACCAGACGATCGACCCGGAGACGGTGCGGAGCTACGTCCTCCGCTACGTGCTGGGCGTCGACCCGGTGCGGAACGGCGCGGTGCGGGTGCGTATACTGAACGGGACGGGCGTCCCGGGGCTGGCGGCCGCGCTCTCGCGGTACCTCGGGAGCCTGGGCTACGCGGTCGTCCAGGTCGGCGACGCGAAGGTGCCGAACGACGGCCCCACGGCCGTCTACGCCGAGCCGAGCGCCGAGCTCGCGGGGAAGGTCCTGGTGCGGACGCTGCACTACGAGTGGCCGACGATCGAGGAACCGTACACCGCCGCCTCGCTCGACCGCGAGGACCGCGAGTGGACGCCGCCTGTAAGCGAGCCGGCGGCCTCCGAGGCGGGGCCCGGCTGGGACGTCACGATCGTCATCGGCACGGATCTGGCGGCGAGCGGCGTGCCCGCCCCCGAACCGCGGCCCGTCGCGGCCGGCGGGACGGCGAGTCCGGGCGGGGGCCACTAGCAGCCTTGCCGAAGGCGCCCGGCGAGGGAAGGCCGGCGAAGCTCCCGGGGCTCGAGGCCGCGACGCGCATCGCCCGCCTCGCCGAGGACCACAAGGCGGACGATCTCGTCGTGCTCGACCTCGGCGGGCTCACGGTCGTGGCCGACTACTACGTGATCGCGACGGCACGCAACCCGATCCACGCCCGCGCCGTCGCGGACGCGGTCGCGCGCGGCATGGACGAGGCCGGCCGGCCGCCCCGCCACCAGGAGGGTTACGGCGAGGGCCGCTGGATCCTGCAGGATTACGGCGACGTCGTGTTGCACCTGTTTTTGCCCGACGTCCGCCGCGCCTACGACCTCGAGCGGCTGTGGGGCGACGCCCTGCGCGTCGAGCTCGCGTGACGGCTAATACCCGCGCTCCCGGTCGACCTCGCCGAGGAGCGGCTCCCCGCGCTGGAAACGGCGGAGGTTGTCGAGGAAGAACGACGCGACCTGTTCGACCCGGCTCGGCCCCGAGACGTGCGGGGTGACGAGCACGTTCTCCATCTCCCAGAGCGGGCTCTCGGCCGGCAGCGGCTCGACCTCGAAGACGTCGAGCACGGCGCCGGCGATGCGCCCGGCCCGGAGCGCCTCGACGAGCTCGGCCTCCCGCACGAGCCGACCGCGGCCGACGTTCACGAGCACGGCCCCGGGCTGCATGGCGGCGAGCACGCGCCCGTCGACGATCCCTTCCGTCTCGGGCGTGAGCGGAAGCGCCAGGACGAGGAAGTCGAGGTCGCGGACGAAGTCGATCCAGGAACCCGGCCCGAAGTGGCGGTCGACGAAGTCGGCCCGCCGGCCGCTCCGCGAGAGGCCGTGGACGCGCATGCCGAAGGCGCGGGCGCGCTTCACGATCTCGCGCCCCACGAACCCGAGCCCGGCTACCCCGATCGTCCGGCCTTCGAGGGTGTCGGCCCGGAAGGGGCGCCACTCCTTGCGGCGCTGTTGCTCGAGGAGCCGGGGCAGGTCGCGGACCCGGGAGAGGAGCGCGGCGAAGACGTACTCGGCCATCGAAGCCCCGAAGGCCCCGACGACGCGCGTGAGCCGGACGTCGGGCGCGAGCCCCCTTGCGCGCACGAGGTCGTCGACCCCGGCCCCCATCGACTGGACCCAGCGGAGCTTCGGCGCCCGGCTGAAGAGTTCGGTCGGGAACCGCCAGCAGAAGATGACCTCGACGTCGGGGACGCGGGCGGCCGCCTCGTCCTCCGTGCGCGAGACGCTGATGACAGCCGGGCAGCCGTGGGAGAGAAGCCAGTCGCGATAGGCCTCCGCGCCGCTCGGCGCGTGGATGAGCACCTTCGTCGCCATCTCGTCCGCCCCTCCCGACCATGATCGGCTGGTCCGCCTCTCCCGGCAACGCCGGAAGGGGCGGGCGAGCCGGGCGCGGAATGGGCGGAGGGGGTGGGATGCGGATGGACGGCTTGCCGGTGG
>JADGHG010000014.1 GCA_019689585.1 Clostridia bacterium | reverse complement strand
GGGTCGCGCCCACCCGCCCGGGGCCGCGCCGACCCGCCCGGGCGGCCGCGCCGACTCCCCTGGAGCCGCGCCCCCGCGCCTGGGCCCGGGCCCGCTCGGGCCCGCGCCGCCTGGGGCGCCCGCAGGGTTCGGCCGGGACGGCCGCGAAGTCGCGAAGACGTGCGACATCGCGAGGAGGCTTCGCCATGGCGAGGATCGACCTGAGAAGCGACACGGTCACCCAGCCGACGCCCGAGATGCGCCGGGCGATGGCGGAGGCCGAGGTCGGCGACGACGTCTACGGCGAGGACCCGACCGTCCATCGGCTCGAGGAGGAGGCGGCCGACCGGCTCGGCAAGGAGGCGGCGCTCTTCGTCCCGTCGGGCACCATGGGGAACCAGATCGCCGTGCTGAGCCACACCGAGCGGGGCGACGAGGTGATCGTCGAGGCCGAGAGCCACATCTACTGGTACGAGGTCGGGGCGATCGCGGCCCTCTCCTCGGCCCAGCCCCGCACCGTCGTCGGGCGGAGGGGCGTCTTCGGCCCGGAGGAGCTCCGGGCTGCGCTACGGCCTGCGAACATCCACTACCCGCCGACGAGGCTCGTCTGCATCGAGAACACGCACAACCGCGCGGGCGGCACCGTGTGGACCGAGGACGAGACGGAACGGCTCGCGCGGGCGGCGCACGAGGAGGGCCTTCGCGTCCACCTCGACGGGGCCCGCATCTTCAACGCCGCGGTCGCCTTGGGCACCACGGCGGCGCGCCTCGCCGCCCCGGCCGACAGCGTGATGTTCTGCCTCTCGAAGGGCCTGGCGGCGCCCGTCGGCTCGCTCGTCTGCGGGACGCGCGAATTCATCGCGCGGGCGCGCCGCTACCGCAAGATGCTGGGCGGCGGCATGCGCCAGGCGGGCGTCCTCGCCGCCGCGGGCCTTGTGGCGCTCCGCACGATGGTCGACCGCCTCGCCGAAGACCACGAGAACGCGCGCCGCCTCGCCGAGGGGCTCGCCGCCATCCCCGGTTTTTCCGTCGACCTGGAGACGGTCGTGACGAACATGGTGGCGGTGGATGTCGCCGGGACGGGCGTGCCGGCCGAGGAGCTCGTCCGCCGCATGGCGGAGGAGGGCGTGCTCGCCAACGCCACGGGGCCCTACCGCATCCGTTTCGTCACGCACAAGGACGTGGCGCGAAGCGACATCCCGAAGGCGCTCCGTGCGATCGAGCGGTCGCTCGGGCGCGTCGCCCTCGGCCGCTGACGTGCCGCGCCCGTCAGAGCTCGAGCACGTCCTCGGCCCGGGCTGCCTCGGCCTCCCGGCGCGCCCTGCGGTGCGCGACCTTGGCCCGGTACATCGCCTGGTCGGCGTGTCGGAAGAGCGACTCGTAGTCCTCCCCGTCCTCGGGGCAGAGGGCGAAGCCGACCGAGGCCGTGACGGAGAGCGTGCGGCCGCCGCTCACGTGCACCGGCTCGCCGCCGATCGCCGCCTCGAGCTGCTCGGCCCGCTCTCGGAGCGCTTGTCGGCCGATGTCGGGCATGATCACCGCGAACTCCTCGCCGCCGATGCGGTAGACGCCGTCGACCTGGCGGACGTGGTGGTGCAGCCGGTCGGCGACGTGCCGCAGCACCTCGTTCCCGACGTCGTGGCCGTAGGTGTCGTTGACGTCCTTGAAGCGGTCGAGGTCGAGGACGACGAGGCCGAACGAGCGGCGGGCGCCGAAGAAGCGGTCGAGCGCGGCCTGGAAGTCGTCGGCGAACCCGCGCAGGTTCCAGAGGCGCGTGAGCGGGTCGCTGCGCGACTGGAACTGGGCGTCGGAGAGCCGCCGCACGGTGAGGCCGAACATCACGAGGATGACGATCATGAGGAAGACGCCGCCCGGGTCGCCCGAACGCAGGAGCCCGACGAGGAGGCCGCCCGCAACGGCTTCGAGGAGCTGCATCTCGACGGCCATCCGCATCGTGCGCCGGAAGGCGGCGCGCAGGGTGGGGTCGGGCTGCAGGGAGACCATGCCCCAGAAGAGGAGCACGTTGCAGACGAGGAAGGCCGCCGTCGCCACCGCGCCCCAGAGGTAGTCCCGGCCGCCGGGGGGCATGCGCAGGAGCACCCAGTTCCCGACGGCCGCGCACACGGCCGCCTGCCCCAGCGTGAAGCTGAGCCGCCACCAGGGCGGCCGGCGGCGGGCGACGGCGCGCAGGAGCGCGTCGAGCACGGCGAGCCAGACGCCCCCCGCCTCGTGGCAGGCGACGGCTCCGCCCATGATGACGGGTGTCGCGAGCGAGTAGCTCAGGTCGCCCGGCAGCCGCAGGTGATAGCGGACGACGGCGTAGATCGTGACGCCGGAGAGGAAGAGGTACGGCCACGCGACGGGAAGTCCCGCGCGGACGAACACGTAGAGCCCGGCGGCGCCGAGCACGGCGCCGTAGACCAGGTGGAGGTTCTTCACGCGGCCGCGTCCTCCGGAAGTGGACAGTTCGGCTCCATGGCCCGATATCCTCTCGTCTCCGCCAGCGTTTCCCACTCGGGGTTTCGTGCTCGAGGGGCCCGAAGCTTTAGCGGCGTCTGGCGGCGGGCCGGGGAGGCACGCGGCGCGTGAGCGAGGCGTGGGCGACCGGCAGGCTCCTCGTCCTCCTCCTCGCCGTGGCGTGGGCGGGGGCGGTCGACCTCCGGCGGCGCATCATCCCGAACGGCTTGAACCTGGCCGCCTTCGCCGTCCTGCTGGCGCTCCGCCTGGGCGAGGGGGCGAGCCAGGCGGCGGCCTCCCGCGGCCTCTGGGCCCCCCTGGCGGCCGGCGTCCTCGGCGGGGCGGCCTTGGGCGGCGCGATGCTCGCCCTGCACGTCGTCACCCGCGGCGCCCTCGGGATGGGCGACGTGAAGCTCGCCGGGGTGATCGGGACGGGTCTCGGGCTCCGCCTCGGGCTCGTGGCCCTCTTCCTCGCGTTCGTGGTCGGCGCCCTCGTAAGCCTCGTGCTCCTCGGCCTCGGACGAGCGCGGCTGCGCGACCGCCTGCCCTTCGGTCCGGCCATGGCGGTCGGCACCTGGCTCGCCGCCCTCTGGGGCGGGCCCATCGGCCGCTGGCTCTTCGGGTGAGGGCGGGGCCGTCCAGACGGGCCCTCCGCCGGCGTTGACGGCCGCCGCCCGGGATCGATAGCATCAAAAGCAGGGCGAACGCCCGGAATTTGCGCGTCACGGCGGTCGGAGGCGCATCGCGTGTACATCACGACGAAAGGCCGGTACGGGACGAAGGCGCTCTTCGAACTCGCCCTCCGCTACGGCGAGGGGCCGGTGCCGCTGCGCGAGGTCGCGGCCACCCAGGGCCTGTCCGAGCACTACCTCGAGCAGCTCTTCGCCCCGCTCCGGCGCGCCGGGCTCGTGCAGAGCGTGCGCGGCGCGCAGGGCGGCTACGTCCTCGCGCGACCGCCCGAGGAGATCACGGTGGGCGACGTGCTGCGCGTGCTCGAAGGGCCGATCGCGCCGACCGAGTGCTCCCTCGGCGGGCCGGACTACGCCATCCGCTTCTGCGGGGAGCGGTCGCTCTGCGTCGCCCAGGACGTGTGGGTGAAAGTGCGCAAGGCCATCGAGAACGTCGTCGACAACATCACCCTCGCGGACCTCGTCCGCCAGGAGCGCGAGGCGCGCCAGCGCATGGCCGCGATGTACTACATCTGAGCGCTCCGGGCGGGCGAGACTCGCCACCGGGAGACGGGTCATGGACCGCATCTACCTCGACGCCGCGGCGACGACGCCGCTCCACCCCGACGTGGCCGCGACGATGGCGGAGGTCTCCGTCTCGGCCTGGGGCAACCCCGCGAGCGTCCACGAGCGCGGGCGCGCCGCGCGCCGGGTGGTCGACGAGGCCCGGCGCGAGGTCGCGGCCTTGATCGGCGCCGCGCCGCAGGACGTCGTCTTCACGAGCGGCGGCACCGAGTCGGACAACCTGGCCGTCGTCGGAGCGGCGCGCGCCCGGGGCGAGGAAGGGCGGAACCACGTCCTCTGCTCGGCCGTCGAGCACCACGCCGTGCTCGAGGCCTGCCGCGGCCTCGCGCGTGAGGGGTTCGAGGTCGGGTTCGTCCCCGTCGACGGCGAGGGCGTCGTCGACCTCGACGCCTTGCGTCGCATGCTGCGGCCGGACACGGCGCTCGTCGCCCTCATGTTCGCGAACAACGAGGTCGGGGCCCTCGAGCCTGTCGCCGAGGCGGCCGTGCTCGCGCACGCGGTCGGCGCCTGGCTGCACGTCGACGCCGTCCAGGGGCCGGGCTGGCTCCCCATCGACGTCGGCGCGCTCGGAGCCGACCTCCTCGCGCTTTCCGCCCACAAGTTCTACGGCCCGAAGGGCGTGGGCGCCCTCTGGGTGCGGCCCGGGGTGCGCGTGCGGCCGCTTCTTCGCGGTGGAGGGCAGGAGCGGGCCTGGCGGCCGGGGACGGTGAACGTGCCGGCTATCGCCGGCTTCGGCCGGGCGGCCCGGATCGCGCGGTCGTACGCGGCCGGGCCGGGCCCCGAGGCGGTGCGCCGGCTGCGCGACCGCCTGGCGGAGGGCCTCCTCGCCTCGATCCCAGGCGTCCGCCTCTCGGGTCCCCAGGGCGCGGGACGCCTCCCCGACTTCGTGCACGTGACGGTCGCGGGCGTCTCGGGCGAGGCGCTCGTCCTCGCGCTCGACCTCGCCGGCGTCGACGCCTCGAGCGGGGCGGCCTGCACCTCGGGGAGCCTCGAGCCGTCGCACGTGCTCCGCGCCATGGGGCTTCCGCCCGAACTCGCCGCCTCCGGCCTGCGCCTCACCCTCTTGCGTGAGGCGACCGGCGACGAGGTCGACGAGGCGGTCCGGCGCATCCGCGACGCGGTGGCGCGGCTCCGCCGGGGCGCGGCGCGGCGGGTGGCCGCCCGTGCCTAGGCGGCGGGTCGTCGCCGCCATGAGCGGCGGGGTCGACAGCTCCCTCGCGGCCGCCCTCCTCGTCGAGGCCGGCTACGAGGTCGTCGGCGTGACGATGAACCTGTGGCCCGAGGAGGAGCCCGGGGTCGTCGAGGCGCGCGGCGGCTGCTGCGGGCTCGGCGCCGTCTTCGACGCCCGCGCCGTCGCCGACCGGCTCGGCATCCGGCACTACGTCGTGAACTTCCGCGAGGCGTTCGAGGCGGGCGTCGTGGCGCCCTTCGCGAGCGAGTACGCGCGCGGCCGGACGCCGAACCCCTGCCTCCTCTGCAATCGGTACGTCAAGTTCGCGGCGCTTCTCGACCTCGCCCTCGACCTGGGCGCCGAACGCGTGGCCACGGGCCACTACGCACGCACGGCCGAGGATCGCTCGGCCGGCCGCGTGCTCCTCCTGCGGGCCGCGGACCGCCAGAAGGACCAGACGTACGCGCTCTACGCGCTCACGCAGGCCCAGCTCGCGCACGCGCTCTTCCCCCTCGGTGGCCTCACGAAGCCCGAGGTGCGGAGGATGGCGCTCGCGCGGGGGCTCGCCACGGCCATGAAGCCCGAGAGCCAGGAGCTCTGCTTCGTGGCCGCCCGGGGGCGCTACACCGACGTCCTCCGCCTGCGCGCGCCCGAGGCCATGACGCCGGGGCCCATCGTCGACCTCGAAGGCCGGGTCGTCGGCCGGCACGAGGGCATCGGGGCGTACACGGTCGGGCAGCGCCGGGGCCTCGGCCTCGCGGGGGGCGAACGGCTCTACGTCGTCGCCCTCGACCCGGCGGCGAACGCCGTCGTCGTCGGGCCGGAGTCGGCCCTCTACCGGCGCGAGCTCGTCGCCACGGACCTCAACTGGATCGCGTGGGAGGCGCCGAGCGGTCCGGTCGCCTGCCGCGCGCAGGTCCGGTACCACGGCGAGGCCCTGCCCTGTACGGTCGAGCCCCGCCCCGACGGCGCGGCGCGCGTCGTCTTCGACGCGCCCGTGCGGGCCCCGACGCCGGGCCAGGCGATCGTCTTCTACGACGGCGACACGGTCCTCGGCGGGGGCACGATCGCCGCCGTCCCGGGACCGGCGGGGGGGCTCGACCCGGCGGCCGAGCCGGTCCGGGCCGAGGCCGCGGCCTCATAGGGACGTCGCGGGAAGCGAACGGGCAGCGGCGCCCCCGGGCAGACTTCCCGCGGAGGTGGCAGGGTGATCCCGGGCGTGCGCCGCTCGGCCGCGGTCGGGCTCCCCGTCTTCGTCGCGCGGGGGATGCGCCGGCTCGGCCGCGTCGAGGACCTCATCCTCGACGCGGCGGGCGGGCGCGTGATCGGCCTCCTCCTCGCCGGCTCCGGGCCAGGGGGGACGCGCCGCGTCGTGCCGTGGGAGGTCGTCGCGCAGATCGGCCCGTCGGCCGTCCTCGTGCGGAGGGACGTCGCGATCGCCGTGCCGGCCGCACACCGGCGCCGGCTGGGCGAGCTGGCGCTCCGCCACCGGCGCCGCCTGGGACTCCGCGTCATCGACGGCGCGGGCGTCGACCGCGGCACGATCGACGACCTCGTCTTCGACGCGGCCACGGGCCGCGTCCTCGGCTTCAGCGTCTCGGCCGGCCTCTTCGCCGACCTGGCCCGCGGCCAGGCCTTCCTCTCCGCGAAGACGCCCGTCGAATGGGGCGAGGAGGCGGCGCTCGTCCGGGACTGGCCGCAGGCGCCCGTGCGGGAGACGGGTGCAGGCGGACGGCTTCCCGGCGAGTAGCGGGGCCGGCGGAACGGAAGGCTAATCGGCGGGAGAGGGATGACGCGTGAAGTGCCCCGTCTGCGGCGACCGCCTCACGGGGCGCATCGCCCAGGACCAGTACTTCTGCCGCGAGTGCTGCGTGGAGTTCGGCTGGCGGGACGGCGCCCTCGCCGTCTGGGCCCTCGATGCCGACGGCGAGCCGGTGCCCGTCGCCGCTCCGTCGGCGCCGCGGGAGGAGGTGCGCCGATGCGCCGCTTCTGGCAGGGCGTGATCGCCGGCGGGCTCGCGCTCCTCTGCCTGGGCTGGATCATGCGCGCGCGCCGGCGCCGCATGCGGGTGCGGGTCTGGCGCGGGAGGGCGGCCTGGCGCGTGGGCCGTGCGGCCATGCGCGAGGCGGCGTCGGGCATGCGGCGGGCCCGCCAGAGCGTCCGCTCGGCCTGGCGAGAGCTGCGCGACTGAGCGGACGGGACGGCTCCCGTGCAGGCGCCGGCCGGGTTCCCGCGCCGCGCCCTCGGGCTGATGGGAGCCTCGGCCGCCGTCCTTGCGGCGCTCGCCCTCGTCTGGGCGCTCCGGGGCGTGCTCGCCCCGTTCCTCGTCGCGGGCGCCTTCGCGTTCCTCTTCGCGCCGGCCGTCGCCTGGTGCGAGGCGAAGGGCCTCGCGCGCGCCTGGGCCGTGCTCCTCGTCTACGCGTGCGTCGCGCTCGCCGTGGCCGCCCTCGTCGCGTTCGCGGCGCCGGTGGCGGAGATGGAGGCGCGCGAGCTGGCGCTCCGTCTCCCGGGCTACGCGCGGCTTCTCGCGGCGTCGGCCCGTCACCTCTCGGGCCATTGGAACGCGCTCGGCCTGCCGGCGCCCATCCGCGAGGCCTTCGAAGGCGGGGCCGAGCGCCTCCTCGCCCGCTGGACGGGCGCCATCCGCGGCTTCGGCGAAGGGCTGGGCGGCTTGTTCGAATGGCTTCTCACGCTCGCGCTCGCGCCTGTGCTCGCGTACTACATCCTCTGCGACTGGCCCCATATCCGCGAGGCGGCCTTGCGCTGGCTCCCGCCCGATCGGCGCCAGTCCCTCCTCCGCTACTTCGCGGAGCTCGACGCCGCGCTCTCGGGATACGTGCGGGGCCAACTCATCCTCGCCCTCGCCGTGGCGGGGCTCGCCACGACGGCGCTTTTCCTCCTCGGCGTCCCCTACGCGCTCCTCCTCGGCGCCTTCGCGGGAGCGGGGGAGCTCGTCCCCTACCTCGGCCCCGTGGTCGGCGCCGTGCCGGCCGTCGCCGTGGCGCTCCTTCGCTCTCCGGAGCTCGCGCTCTTCACGGCGCTCGCCTTCGTCGTCATCCAGGAGGTCGAGAGCGCCGTGCTCGGCCCCTTCGTCCTCCGCTCGACGGTGGGGCTGCACCCGCTCGCCGTCATCTTCGCGCTTCTTGCCGGAGCGGAGCTGGCCGGGCCGGCGGGGCTCGTGCTCGCGCTCCCGGCGACGGCCTGGGCCGTCGTGACGGCGCGGTTCCTCGTGCGCGAGCTCGTGCGGTGACGGCCGGGAAAGCAGGCACCGGGCCTGCCGATCGCGTATCTTGCCTCGCGGAGGCGCATGCTGCCAACCGATTCCAGCGCGAGGCAGGGGGGCGGCCGCGATGGAGGACGCGAACGGGACGGGCGGCGGGAAGCAGCGTCAGGTGGCCCAGCACGTGATCCGCGAGGTCCAGCGCCGGGTCCTCTCGGGCGAGCTCCGGCCCGGCCACCGCTTGCCCTCGGAGCGGACGTGGTCGCTCGAGCTCGGCGTGACGCGCCAGAACGTGCGCGAGGCGCTCCGCGTGCTCGAGGTTTTGGGCCTCGTCGAGCGGCGGCCGCGCGGCGGCACGTACGTAGCGGACATGGAGTTCCCGCAGGCCTTCCTGCCGGTCCTCATGCGGCTGCGGTCGGGGGAGCGGTTCCTTCCCGACATCATGGAGCTGCGGCGCATCCTCGAGCCGGGCGTGTGCGCGCTCGCAGCCGAACGGGCCGACCCCGACGACCTCGCCGAGATCCGCCGCGCCCACGAAGAACTGGCCCGCCGCGCGCTCGAGGACGGCTGGGACGCCGCGCAAGATTCGGCCTTCCACCTGGCCGTCGCGCGCGCCACGCACAACCGCGCCGTGACGGCGCTCATGGCGACGCTCGAGGAGCTCTTCGCCTCCTGGCGCCACGCGACGCAGAAGGGCGCGCCGCCCTTCGACCTGCGGGGGAGCCGCGAGGCGATCGTGCGCGCCATCGAGCGGCACGACCGGCGCTCGGCCTGGGCGGCGATGGTGATGCACCTCGACGAGGTGGCGCGCTACACGCGGCTCGAGCGGGACGAGCGCCGGGGAGCGGCCCAGGCGCTCGCCGAGACGCTCGCCCCGCGCCCCCGGCCGGCGGCCGGCGCGCGCCGCGGCCGGCCGGCCGCCCTACGCCGGGAGGCGCCAGGCGCCCGCGCCTCGTCGCCGGCTGCGCCCGCCGCTCCCGCGCCCGCCACCCCGCCGCCACTGGCATCACCAGAATGACGTCGCCGCCTCCACCGTCCCTCCCCTAGGGCCCGAAAACCGCGCCGCTACAGGATAAACACGTCAGCGCGAAAATCTCGCCCGCCCGAGAGGAATTCGACCGAGCCCGTTGAACTGGTAGGACCAATTTTCCCGCGGGAGCGTGGGGTATGGCTGCGTACGTCGCGCGCCGGCTGTGCCTCCTCGTACTCACGCTCGTCGGCGTGGCGACCGTCGTCTTCCTCCTCATGCGCCTTCTGCCCGGGGACCCGGTGGCCGTCATCCTCGGCGACTACGCCACGCCCGAGGCAGCCGCCGCGTTGCGCCAGCGCCTCGGCCTCGACCGGCCGCTCTGGGCCCAGTACGCCGCCTATCTCGGCGACGTGGCGCGCGGCGACTTCGGCCGCTCGCTCATGACGAACCGGCCCGTCTTCACGGACGTCGCCCACGCCTTCCCGTACACGTTCCAGCTCGCGATCGCCTCGATCGCCGTCTCCGTCGCGATCGGCGTGCCGGCCGGCATCGTCTCGGCGCGTCGGCGCAACTCGAAGCTCGACCACGCCATGATGCTCGTCGCGCTCCTCGGCGTCGCCGGCCCCGACTTCTGGTACGGCATCATGGCGCTCCTCGTCTTCTCCGCCCGGCTCGGCTGGTTCCCCGTGCTCGGGGCGAACCTCGCCACCGACAGCCTCACCGCCCTGCGCTATCTGGCCCTGCCGTCGATCGTGCTCGGCTTCTCGATGGCCGGGCTCGTCGCCCGCATGACGCGTTCGGCGATGCTCGACGTCCTCACGAGCGACTACATCCGCACGGCGCAGGCCAAGGGCCTCGGCGAGGCGGTGGTCGTCCTGCGCCACGGCCTCCGCAACGCCCTCATCCCGATCGTCACGGTGGTCGCCAACAACACCGGCCGGCTCCTCGGCGGGACGGTCGTGATCGAGTACGTGTTCGTGCGCCCGGGGCTCGGCCAGCTCCTCGTGACGAGCATCGTCCAGCGGGACTACCCGATGGTGCAGGGCATCACGCTGCTCTTCGCGCTCCTCGTCGTCCTCGTGAACCTGCTCCTCGACCTCAGCTACACCGTGCTCGACCCGCGGGTGAGGTACCAGTGATCGCCTCGCTCACCCGCTTCTTCAAAGGGGACCGCCTGGCCATAGCCGCCCTCTTCGTGACGGCGGCGATCGTTCTCGTGGCCCTCTTGGCGCCGCTCCTTGTGCCGTACGACCGCGCCGTCGCCGTCGACACCATGCACGGCTTCCTGCCGCCTTCCCCGGGGCATCCCTTCGGGACGGACAAGCTCGGCCACGACATCCTGGCCCAGCTCGTCTGGGGGAGCCGCCCCTCGCTCGCCGTCGGGCTCTTCGGCACGGGGCTCGCGGCCGTCCTGGGGACGGCGGCGGGGCTCGTCGCCGGCTTCGGCGGGCCGTGGCTCGACGCGATCTTCGTGTACGTCATCGACATCCTCATGGCCTTTCCGCTCCTGCTCCTCGCGCTCGTCATGGTCGCGATGATGGGGGCGAGCCTCGCCAACATCGTGATCGCGGTCGGCGTCTCGTGGGCGCCCCGCTACGCCCGGCTCGTGCGGGGGCTCGTGCTCGAGCTGCGCACGCTCGAGTACGTGCAGGCCGCGCGGAGCGCCGGCGCCTCGACGGCGCGCATCCTCTTCGTGCACGTCCTGCGGAACGCCCTAGGCCCGATCCTCGTCATGTTCACGCTCGGGGTGGCGTCCTCGATCATCGTCGAGGCGAGCCTCAGCTTCCTCGGCCTCGGCCCGCCCCCGCCGACCCCCACCTGGGGGCGGATCATCGCGGCCGGCCAGCCGTACGTGACGGCGGCCCCGTGGATCTGCATCTTCCCGGGTCTCGCGATCCTCGTGACGGTGCTCGCGCTGAACCTCCTCGGCGACGGCATCCGCGACGGGCTCGACCCGAGGACGCGCAACCTCGGGCGGGTGGACAAGATGTGAGGCCGGTCCGGGGCCGGCGGCCCCGGACGGGCGGGAGGCGGCCAGGCCGGATCGCCCCGGAGGGGGCGGACGAAGGAGGCGATGGCGGTGGCGGTGGCGGATGTGGTGAGAAGCGGAAGGCGGGCGCTCCTCGCGCTGGTCGCGGTGGCCGGCCTCCTCCTTGCCGCCTGCGGAGGAGGGGGCGGCGCACCCGAGACGGGCGGGGGCGCGTCGGAGGCGGGGTCGGAGTCGACGGGCCCCCAGTACGCGGACGAGATCCGCATCGGCTGGAGCGAGGGCAAGACGCTCGACCCGGCCTACTTCAGCCTCATCAACGACTACGCGATCGCGAAGCAGATCTACAGCGGCCTCGTCCAGTACAAGATGGGCACGACGGAGATCGTCCCCGACCTGGCCGAGAGCTGGGACGTCTCGCCCGACGGGCTGACCTACACGTTCCACCTGCGCCACGGGGTCAAGTGGCAGAAGGGCTACGGCGAGCTCACGGCCCAGGACGTCGTCCAGCACTTCCAGCGCATCATGGACCCGGCGACGGCCTCGCCCTTCGCCGGCACGCTCGACGACGTCGCGAGCGTCGAGGCGCCCGACCCGTACACGGTGGTCTTCCACCTGAAGCAGCCGAGCGCGTTCTTCCTCGACCAGGTCGTCGCCTTCCGCGAGGGCTTCATCGCCAACCCGAAGGCTGTCCAGGACGAGGGGCAGGACTACGGCCGCATGCCGGTCGGGACGGGGCCCTACGAGCTGAAGGAGTGGGTGCCGGGCCAGTACATCCTGCTCGAGGCGAATCCGGACTACTACGGCGGTGCGCCCAAGACGAAGTACGTCCGCTTCGTCCACATCCCGGACGAGTCGGCGCGCCAGATCGCGCTCCAGAACGGCGAGATCGACGTGTTCTGGAACGCGAGCGACCCGAAGATGATTCAGTCGTTCTCGAACGATCCGAACTACCAGGTCTACCAGGTCAACTCGACCGGGATCGCCGTCCTCGAGCTGAACCCCAAGGCGAAGCCGCTCGACGACGTGCGCGTGCGTCAGGCCATGGCCTACGCGATCGACTACAAGGCGATCACCGACGGCGTGCGCGGCGGCCTGGCCGTGAAGCTCAACACGATCATCCCGGTCGGGATGTTCGGCGCCGCGCCCGACATCCAGCCCGTCTACGACTACGACCCGCAGAAGGCGAAGGAGCTCCTGCGGGAGGCCGGCTACCCGAACGGCTTCCAGACGTCGGCGAACGTGCTCAACAGCGGCTACGCCCCCGACATGTTCAGCGTCATCCAGTCGAACTTCCGCGACGTCGGCATCGACATGCAGATCAACCTGGTCGACTCGCCGACCTGGCAGAAGACGCTGACCGAGGCGAACGTGCCAATCTCGGTCCTGCTCACGACGCGCATGGAGCCGGACCAGATCCTCTCGCAGTTCTTCTACGGGCCGGTCTGCTCGCCGAAGGGGAACAACTTCCCCTGCTACAAGGGCGTCGACGACCTGATTGCGCAGGCCCGCGCCGAGCTCGACGACCAGAAGCGGGCCGACCTCTACCGGCAGATCCAGATCAAGTTCAACCAGGACCTGCCGGCCATCCCGCTCATCAGCAACAAGAACGTCGACATCGTCTCGAAGCGCGTCCAGGGCTACGTGAAGGGGCTGGCCTACGACGCGGACCTCACCCACGTCGTCGTCGAGCGGGGTCGGTGAGGGGGTGACGGCCCGACGGTCGGCGGCGATCGTCAACCTGACGGGCGGCATGAGCTTCTTCTCGCAGCAGCTCATCCTCCCCGTGGTGTCGGTCTACGCCGCCGACCTCGGGCTCTCGCCCGCCGCCATCGGCGCCCTGGCGGCCCTCTACGGCGTCCTGCCGGCCGTGGCCGCCGTGCCGGCCGGGCGCTGGGGCGCGCGCTTCGGCCACCGGGCGGTGCTCGTCGCGGGGGCTCTCGGGACGGCCGCGAGCACGGCCCTCTACGCGCTCTCGCACGGCTTCGCCTCCCTCGCGCTGGCCCAGGTCGTGGCGGGGCTCGCCCGCATGCTCACGTGGGTCTCGGCCCAGACGGCCATCACCGAGGTGGCGGAGGGCGAGACGCGCGAGCGGATGGTCGCCGCCTTCACCGTGTACACGGCCGTCGGCATGGCAGGGGGGCCCGTGGTCGGAGGCCTCGTCAAGGACGAATGGGGCTACGGGGCGGCCTTTTTGGCGTTCGGCGCGACGGGCGTCGCCCTTCTCGCCCTGGCCCTCCTCCTGCCGAAGGGGCTCGGGCGCCAGGCGGGCGCGCGGGCGGGGGAGGCGGCCAGCGTGCGCGAGGCCGGCCGGCGGGGCGGCGCCCGCGGTCGGGCGCCCTCGGCCCTGCAGATCGCGCGCGTGCCGGGGGTGCAGGTGGCGCTCGGCTTCTCGTTCGTGAGCCTCTTCGCCCTCGGCGCCCGCCAGTCGTTCCTGCCCGTCTACATGGACGCGGTCGGATACTCGCAGACGCGCATCGGGCTCGTCTTGACGGCGGCCTCGCTCGCGGCCACGGCCGTCCGGCCGCTCACGCCCTACCTCCTCCGGACGCTCGGCCAGACGAGGCTCCTCGCCCTCGCGATGGCCGCCGCCATCGGCGGCATCGCCCTCGCGCCCCTCTTCCGGGACCTCGTGCCGCTCTTCCTCCTCGTGTCGCTGCACGGGCTCGGCTCCGGGTTCCACCAGCCGCTCGGCCTCATGCTGATCGCCGAGCACACGCGGGATGCGGCGAGGGGCGCCGCCGTCGGCCTGCGGGCGGCCGTGAACAACGTGGCGACGGCGGCGAGCCCCCTCATCCTCGGGGTCCTCGCCGCCGGGCTCAGCCTGACCTCGTCGTTCATCCTCTCGGGCCTCGCGAGCGCGCTTCTGGCTTGGGCTGTGATGCGGGCCGACCGGCGGGCGAGGTCTGCGAAGGTGGGCGAGGCGGCCGTGTGAGGGGGGCCTGGGGCGCGGACGGGATGCGGACGGGAGACGTGAGGAGTCGGGAAGGGAGCGGATGAGAGGTGGCGGACCACGCGGTCGTGCGTGAGGCGCTCGAGAAGCGGCGGGATCGGATCCTCGCCTTGAGCCACGACATCCACGCCCACCCCGAGGTGGCGCACGAGGAGCGGCGCTCGGCCAAGCTCCTCGTCGACTACCTGCGGAGCGAGGGCTTCCGGGTCGAGGAAGGGATCGCCGGCTTCCCGACCGCCTTCCGCGCCGAGGCCAAGGTGGGCGAGGGCGGGCCGACCGTCGCCGTCCTCGCCGAGTACGACGCGCTCCCCGAGATCGGCCACGCCTGCGGCCACAACATGATCGCGGCCGTCGGCGTCGGATCGGGCGCCGTCCTGAAGGAGGCGCTCGAGGCGACCGGCACGGCGGGGACGGTCGTCGTGTTGGGGACGCCGGCCGAGGAGCTGCCGCCGCCCGTGAAGGCGATCATGTTCGACCGGGGCGCGTTCGAGGGCATCGACTTCGTCCTCATGTTCCACGGCGGCGACCGCACGACGGCGAGCCAGGAGCTCCTCGCGCTCGACGCGCTCGAGTTCCACTTCAAGGGCGTGCCCTCGCACGCGGCGGCCTCGCCGGAAGCGGGCCGGAGCGCCCTCGACGGGGCGACGATCACGCAGGTGGCGATCGAGTTCCTGCGCGAGCACCTGCCGCAGGAGACGCGCATCCACGGGATCGTCATCGACGGCGGGGAGTCGGCCAACACGGTGCCCGAGCGGGCGGCGCTCCGCTACTTCGTGCGCGCACCGCGCCGGCGCCACGTCGACGAGGCCTCGGCGCGCGTGAAGGACTGCGCCCGGGCCGGCGCGCTCGCGGCGGGCGTCGAGCTCGAGATCCGCGAGATCGGCAAGTACCACAACCGCATCAACGTGAAGACGCTGAACGAGCGGCTCGTAAAGAACGCCGTCGAAGCCGGCGCCGAACAGGTGCTGCCCCCGGCCGGTCGCGCCTCGAACGACAGCGGCTGGGTCTCGTGGAACCTGCCGGTCGGCGGGCTCTCGGTCGCGTTCGTGCCCGTGGGGACGGGCGGGCACAGCCACGCGTGGGTCGAGGCGGCCGGGCGCGAGGAGGGCGACCGCGCCGTCTGCATCGGGATCCACGCCCTCGCGGCGACGGGGCTCGACCTCTGCGCCGACCGCGCCTTCCGCGAGGCGGTCCAGGCGGAATTCCCAAAGGCGCTCGCCGAACAGCGGTAGCGCGGCTTCGCGGGAGGGGGGAGACACGTGGACCAGGCGGAATGGACGGACGCCAAGCGTACGGCGCTCGCCGAGGTCGAACGGCTGCGCGCCGAGATGGCGGAGATCGCCCACGATCTGCACGAGCATCCCGAGACGGGTTGGGACACGCCGCGCTCGGCCGGGCGGCTCGCCGACTTCCTCGCCCGACACGGCTTCACCGTCGAGCGCCAGGTGGCGGGGCTCAGCTCGAGCTTCCGCGCCTACCCGGAGGGCCGCTTCGGCGCGAGGCCGGCCGTCCTCTTCCTCGCCGAATACGACGCGCTCGAGGGGCTCGGCCACGCCTGCGGCCACAACCTCATCGGCACGGCCTCGGCCGCCGCGGGCATCGCGCTCGCGCGGGCCATGGACGCGCACGGGATCGCAGGCGGCGTCTACGTGATGGGCACGCCCTTCGAAGAAGGCGGCGGCGGCAAGATCGTGATGCTGCGCGAAGGCGTCATGGACGTCGGCGACTTCGCCATGATGTGGCATCCCGGCCCCGGCGTGAGCGCCTCGAGCCCCAACATCGCGGCCCACATGATGACGATCGCCTTCTCGGGCCGCGCGGCCCACTCGGGCGGGCGGCCGGAGGAGGGCGTGAACGCGGCCGACGCCGCCATGATCACGTTCGTGGCCGTGAACGCCCTCCGCCAGCACGTCACCCCCGACGTGCGCATCCACGGCATCATCACGAAGGCGGGCGACGCGCCCAACATCGTGCCGGACAAGAGCGAGATCCGCATGATCGTCCGGGCGCTCGACCACAAGCGCTGCCTGGCCGTCGTCGAGAAGGTGCGGAACTGCGCCCGGGCCGGCGCCCTCGCCACCGGGTGCCAGGTGTCGTTCGAGGACGGGCTCACGTTCTACGAGCGGGTCGTCGTCGAGTCTCTGCGCGAGGTCGGCCTGCGGAACCTCGAGCTCCTCGGGTACCGGCGGCCGGCCGGCAACCCGCAGACCTACGTCTCGGGGGACGGCGGCAACGTGAGCCACGCCATGCCGCACCTCGGCATCGGCACGCCGATCGATCCCGAGGCGCGCGCCGTGCCTCACACGCCTGAGTTCGCCCGCGCGACCGACACCGAGTTCGCGTTCGACGCGATGACGAAGGCGGCGCAGGCGCTCGCGCTCTCGGCCCTCGACGTCTTCACGACTCCGGGCCTCCTCGAGACGATCCGCGCCGAGCACAGGGAGAAGGTGAGCGCATGACGGAAGGTCCCCGGACGGAGGCCGCCCCCGACCGGCTCGTCGAGCTCGCGCGCCCGTGGCCGACGGAGCTGCCCCCCCTCGGCCCCGAGCTGGGCGAGCCGGCCGAGCGGCTCCGCCGCGTCGAGCGGGAGAAGGAAGCCGTCTTCCGCGCGGTCGAGGGGATGCGCGAGGAGCTCGTCTCGCTCTTCCAGAGCTTGATCCGCATCCCGAGCGTCAACCCGAGCCCCGAGTACGAGTCGCGCCTCGCCCGGCACGTGGCCGAGACGATGCGGACGCTCGGCATGGAGGTGACGCAGATCGAGCCCCTGCCGAACCGCGTCTCGAACTACGGGGTGAAGCGCGGGACGCGCGGCCGGCCGACCCTCCTCATCTACGGCCACCTCGACACGGTGCCGGCGGGGGACGAGTCGGCCTGGACGTCGCCGCCCTTCGAGGGCCGGGTGGAGAACGGGCGCATCATCGGCCGCGGCGCGAAGGACTGCAAGCTCGGCGTCGCCTCGGCGCTCGGCGCCCTCTGGGCGATCGAGCGGGCCGGGGTCGAGCTCGCGGGCGACTTCGCGATCGTGACGCCGGGCGACGAGGAGACGGGGGGCCACCTCGGGATCGCGAAGCTCATCGAGGCGGGCGTCGTGCGGGCCGACTGGTGCATCTACGGGGAAGGGACGCCGGACCGGCTCACGATCGGCGCGCGCGGCTTCCTTCAGGTCGAGATCGTCGTGCGCGGCCGCACGACCCACACGGCCCGCAAGGAGGGCGGCGTGAACGCCGTCGTGAAGCTCGCGCGCATCATCCCGGCCATCGACGGCATGACCTTCACCGGCTGGCGGCCGCACCCGATCGTGCCGGGCCGGCCGGTGGCCTCGGTCAACATCGTGCGCGGCGGCTTCAAGGAGAACGTCGTGCCCGACCGGGCCTCGATCGTCGTCGACATCCGCTTCCTGCCCGGGATGACGGTCGAAGGCGTGCTCGCCGACCTCGAGCGCGTGCTCGACGCGCAGAGGGCGGCCGACCCCTACCTCGGAGGGCTCGAGGTCGAGGTGCGGCCGATCGCCGTCGGGCGGCCGGTGGCGATCTCACCGGACGAGCCCTTCGTCGGCCTTCTGGCGACGGCCGTGGAGGCCGTCACCGGCACGAGGCCCCGCGCCGAGGGCATGGTCGCCTCGACGGACGCCCGCTGGATCGTCCACGACGCCGGCATCCCGACCGTCAACTTCTCGATGGGCAACCACACCGGCCACCAGCCCGACGAGTACGTCGGCGTGGAGGACTTCATCCAGAACGTGAAGATCTACGCGCTCTGCGCGCTCATGCTGCTCACCTGACGAGGAGGGCGACCGGTGGACGCCGACCTTTCCCGAGTGAAGGACGCGGCCCTCGAGCTCGTCGACGAGCTCGGGCCCGAGATGGACGAGATCGCGCACGACCTGCACGAGCATCCCGAGACGGGCTGGGACACGCCGCGCTCGGCCGACCGGCTCGCGGCCTTCCTCGACCGGCACGGCCTCTTCGTCGAACGGCCGGTCGCAGGGCTCGCCTGCGCCTTCCGCGCCTACGCGAAGGATCGCTTCGGCCAGCACCCGGCCGTATGCCACCTGGCGGAGTTCGACGCCCTGCCGGGCCTCGGCCACGCCTGCGGCCACAACCTGATCGGCACGGTGGCCTCGGCCGCCGGCATCGCCGTGACCCGCGTGCTCGAGCGCTTCGGCCTGCCGGGGGTCGTCTACGTCATGGGCACGCCCTACGAGGAAGGCGGGGGCGGCAAGATCGTCATGCTCGAGCACGGCGTCTTCGACGTGGCCGACGCCTCGCTGATGTTCCACCCTTCGAACGCCATCCGGGCCGGCAGCCCGAACATCGCCGCCCACCCGCTCACCGTGCGCTTCCGCGGCCGCGAAGCCCACGCCGGCAACAACCCGCACGAGGGCGCAAACGCCGCCGACGCCGCCATGATCGCGTTCGCGGCCGTGAACGCCCTCCGCCAGCACGTGACCTCCGACGTGCGCATCCACGGTATCATCGCCAAGGCGGGCGACGCCCCCAACACGATCCCCGCCTACGCGGAAGTCCGGCTGATCGTGCGGGCGGCGACCCGCGCGCGCCTTCTCGAGGTGGCGGAGAAGGTGCGCAACTGCTTCCGGGCGGGCGCGCTCGCCACCGGGTGCCAGGTCGAGTTCGAGGAGGGGCTCACGTTCCTCGAGCGGGTCGTCGTGCCCGAGTACCGCGAGCTCGGCCTCGCCAACCTGCCTCGGCTCGGCCTCCCCGTGCCGGAAGACGACCCGCAGACGTTCGCCTCGGCGGACAGCGGCAACGTGAGCTACAAGATCCCGCACCTCACCTTCAACCTGCCGATCTCCGACGACCCGAAGGTGGTGCCGCACACGCCGGCCTTCGCCGAGGCCGCCGACAGCGACCGCGCCCGCCAGGCGATGAGGCTCGCGGCCAAGTGGATGGCGCTCATCGCCCTCGATGTCCTCTTGCGGCCCGAGGCGCTTGCGGCCATCCAGGCGGGCCACCGGCGCGCCGTCCTCGCGCGCTCGTAGCCGGGCGGGGTACAATCGGGTCCCGGTAGGCGGCGGCCGCAGGGAGGCCGGCCCCGGCTTCGGGGGTGAAGGCGCGTGGCCACGGACGAAAGCGCCCTCTTCGTGCCGCGGGCCGCGGCGGAGATCCGCCGGGCCTTCCTCTCGTTCTTCGCCGAGCGCGGCCACGAGGTCGTGCCGAGCTCCTCGCTCGTCCCCGAGGACGACCCGACGCTGCTCTTCACGAACGCCGGCATGGTCCAGTTCAAGGACGTCTTCACGGGCCGGCGGCGCGTCCCCTACAAGCGCGCCGTCACGGCGCAGAAGTGCGTGCGCGCGGGCGGCAAGCACAACGACCTCGAGAGCGTCGGGCGCACGGCCCGCCATCACACGTTCTTCGAGATGCTCGGAAACTTCTCGTTCGGCGACTACTTCAAGCGCGAGGCCATCGGCTTCGCGTGGGAGTTCGTCACGGGCACCTTGGGCCTCCCCGCGGACCGGCTCTGGGCGACCGTGTTCCGCGAGGACGACGAGGCCGCCCGGCTCTGGCAGGAGGTGGCCGGGCTTCCGCCCGATCGCATCGTCCGGCTCGGCGAGAAGGACAACTTCTGGGCCATGGGCGACACGGGCCCCTGCGGGCCGTGCAGCGAGATCCACTACGACCGCGGCCCGGAGCACCGCTGCCAGGCGCCCCGCTGCGCGATCGGCGCCTGCGACTGCGACCGCTGGCTCGAGATCTGGAACCTCGTCTTCATGCAGTTCGAGCGGGACGCCTCGGGCCGGCTCACGCCGCTTCCCAGGCCGAGCGTCGACACGGGCATGGGGCTCGAGCGGATCGCGTCGGTCATGCAGGGCGTGGCCTCGAACTGGGAGACCGACCTCTTCCGCCCCATCATCGCCGCCGTCGAGCGGCTCTCGGGCCGGACGTACGACCCCGGGCCGGCCGGCTTCCCCTTCCGCGTCGTGGCCGACCACGCGCGCACGACGGCGTTCCTCGTGGCGGACGGCGTCCTGCCGTCGAACGAGGGCCGCGGCTACGTGCTCCGCCGCATCCTGCGCCGTGCGGCCCGGCTGGGGCGCCGCCTCGGCTTCCGCGGCCCCTTCCTCGGCGACGTCGTCCCCACCGTCGTCGCCCTCATGGGCGAGGCCTACCCGGAGCTCGCCGAGCGGCAGGCGTTCGTGCGCGAGGTGGTGCGCGAGGAGGAGGCCCGGTTCGAGGAGACGCTCGACCGCGGCATGGCGCTCCTCGACGAGATCGTCCGGACGGCGAAGGCCGAGGGCCGGAGCGAGATCCGAGGGGAGGAGGCCTTCCGCCTCTACGACACGTTCGGCTTCCCGCCCGACCTTGTCGCCGACGCGGCCGAGGAGGCAGGCCTGCGGCTGGATGCGGCGGGCTTCGAGAAGGCGATGGCCGAGCAGCGGGAGCGCGCGCGCCGCGACCGCCAGGCGAAGCTTCGGCGGGCGGGCGGCTCCACGGCCGGCCTCGGCCTGCCCGCGACGCGCTTTGTCGGCTACGACTCGCTCGTCGCGGACGCGGAGGTCCTCGCCGTCGTAGGCGAGGAAGGGGCGAAGGACGAGGCGGCGGCCGGGGAGGAGGCGCTCGTCGTCCTCGACCGGACGCCGTTGTACGCCGAGGCCGGCGGGCAGGTGGCCGATACGGGCGAGCTTGCGACGGACGGCGGCTTTGCGCGCGTCCTCGACGTGCGAAGGGAAGGCGACCTCTACCTCCACGCCGTCCGCGTGGAGCGCGGGAGCCTGCGGCGGGGAGCGCGCGTCCGCGCCCAGGTGGACGCCGAACGGCGCCTGGCGGTCGCGCGAAACCACACGGCGACGCACCTCCTGCACGCCGCCCTGCGACGCCTCCTCGGCCCCGACGCCACCCAGGCCGGGTCGCTCGTCGCGCCCGACCGCCTGCGCTTCGACTTCGCCGCGCCCCGCCCGCTTTCGCCCGAAGAGGTCCAGCGGGTCGAGGACACGGTGAACGGCTGGATCCTCGACGACTTGCCGGTCGTCACGCGCGTCATGCCGCTTGCGCGCGCGCGGGCCGAGGGCGCGCTCGCCCTCTTCGGGGAAAAGTACGGCGAGGAGGTGCGGGTCGTCGGCATCGGCGACGTGTCTCTCGAGCTCTGCGGCGGCACGCACCTCGCGAGCACGGCCGAGGTGGGACCCTTCCGCATCCGTTCGGAGTCGGGTGTGGGAAGCGGCGTCCGCCGCATCGAGGCCCTCACGGGGCGCGCCGCGCTCGCGGCTCAGGCCGAGGACCGCGACCGCCTCCTGCGGCTCGCCGAGCTCCTGCGCGTGCCCGTCGAGGGCGTCGTGGCGCGCGCGGAAGAGCTCGCCCTGCGCCTTGCCGAGGCGGAGCGGGAGCTCGCGGCGCTCAGGGCCGAGCGGGCGGCCGAGGCGGCGCGCCGGCTCGCCGAGGCGGCGGAGCCGGTCGGCGAGGGGCGCGTCGTCGTGGCGGAGGTCGAGGCGAAGGACGCCCGCGAGCTCGGGGCGCTCGCCGACGACCTGCGCGCGCGCCTCGGCTCGGGCGGGGCGGTGCTCGCCGCGCGGAGCGACGGGCGCGTGCTCCTGCTCGCGTCCTTCACGCCCGACTTCGTGCGCCGGGGCGCACACGCCGGACGGCTTGTGGCCTCGGCCGCGCGCGAGGTCGGGGGCGGCGGGGGCGGCCGGGCCGACTTCGCCCAGGCGGGCGGACGCGACCCCTCCCGCATCCGCGAGGCCCTCGCCCGCGCGCGGGAGGAGTTGGCGCGCCAGCTGGGCGCGTCATGATCCCCTACCGCGACAGCGTCCCCTCGGGCCGCTTCCCGACCGTCACCGTCGTCCTCATCGCCTTGAACCTGTACGTCTGGTTCCGGGAGTGGACGCTGCCGGCGGAGGGGCTACGCCTTCTCGCCTACGAGCTCGGCGTCGTCCCGGCTCGCATCGACCTCGCCCTCACCGGTCCCTCCGCACCCGACTGGGGCGCGCTCTCCACGCTCGTGACCGCCACCTTCCTGCACAGCTCCTGGCTGCACGTGCTCGGGAACATGCTGTTCCTCTGGGTCTTCGGCGACAACGTCGAGGCACGCCTCGGCCACGTCGGCTTCGCCGTCTTCTACCTGGCCGTCGGCGTGGCCGGGAACCTCGCGCACGTCCTTGCCAACCCGGGCTCGCTCGTGCCGGCGATCGGCGCAAGCGGCGCCGTCGCCGGCGTCCTCGGCGCCTACCTCCTCCTGCATCCGGGCGCGCGCGTGCGTACCCTCATCTTCCTCGGCATCTTCATCACGGTCATCGAGGTGCCGGCCGTGATCCTTCTTCTTTATTGGTTCGCCGTGCAGCTCGCGAACGGCCTCTTCGCCTTCCAGCACCCCGGCGTCGCCACGGTCGCCTACTGGGCCCACATCGGCGGCTTCGTGGCCGGGATGGTGCTCTTGCGGCTCTTCGCGCCGCGCACCTCCCCGAGGTGGGGACCGTGAACGCCGGGCGGACCATGGCGCTCGACCTCGGCGACCGGCGCCTCGGCATCGCCGTCTCGGACCCGGCCGGCCTCACGGCCCAGCCGTACGCCGTCTGGCCCGTGCCCGGGGCGGAAGGAGGCGAAGCGGCCAAGGACGGTGCCCGCGCCTTCCCGGCGTCCGAGGAGCTCCTCGCCCGCGTCGTCGAGCTCGCGCGTTCGCTTCGCGTGCAGACGATCGTCGTCGGCGTGCCGCGCGATCTGCGCGGCACCTACGGCCCCCGCGCGCAGGCGGCGCGGTCGTTCGCCGACCGGCTGCGCGCCGTCGTCCCCCCGGGGGTCGCGGTCGAGGAGTGGGACGAGCGGCTTACCACGGCGATGGCGGAGCGGGCGCTCCTCGACGTCGGCCTCCGCCGCCGCCGGCGGCGGGAGGTGCGCGACGAGGTGGCGGCGGCCGTCATCCTCGCCGGGTGGCTCGACCGCCACAGGCCTTCCGGATACACTACGTCGTAGTCTCTAGACGGGGAGGTGGCCCAGGTGGCTGCCGACGACCACGGGACCTTCGACGAAGACGAGCACATCGTTCTGACCGACGACGACGGCGCGGAGCACAACTTCGAGCTCCTCGACGTCCTCGAGGTCGAGGGCCGCCGCTACGCGGTGCTGGCCCCCGAGGACGAGGACGAGGACGAGGCGGTCGTCCTGCGCATCGAGGAGGACGACAAGGGCGAGGAGATCCTCGTCGACATCGAGGACGACGAGGAGTGGGAGAAGGTCGCGGCCCGCTGGGACGAGATCCAGGACGAGTGGGAGGACGAGGACGCCGAATACGGCACCTACGAGGACGAGGACGAGGACGAAGAGGAAGAGGAGTGGGCCGACGAGGAGGACGAGGACGAGGAGGAGGCCGACGAGGAGGACGAGGACGAGGACGAGCGGTAGCCGCCGCTTGCGTCCTCCCCGTCCCACGCGCGCCCGGCCCCGCGGCCGGGCGCGCGCGTGGATCGCCCGCGGGGCGGCCCCGCTCCGCGCAGTCTGAGCGCCGGGAAGCGAGGGATGCCGCCTGCGGCGACTCCTCTTGTCGCTCGGCGTCGCCCTCGTGCTCGTGGGCGTGGCCGTCGTCGTGGGCTCGGCCTATTCGCTCTTCGCGCCGCTCGACCCCGAAGACGCGCGGAGCGTCGTCGTGCACATCCCGCCGGGCGCCTCGACCTCGGACATCG
>JADGHG010000117.1 GCA_019689585.1 Clostridia bacterium | reverse complement strand
CTCTCGCGAAACGAGGCCTACCGGCGCGCGGCCTCGGACTGGCGCTGGCCCATCGTCCTCCGCCTCGACGCCGATCCGGCCCGCGGCCTACCCGAGGAGCGCGCCCTCTACCTCGACCTCCACGAGGGCGAGCTCCGCGACGTGCGCGCGGCGGGCCCCGACGACCTCCGCCGAGCGCCCTACGTGATCGCGGGCGACCTCCGCACCTGGCGCCAGATCGTCGACGGCGAGCTCGAACCGATCGCCGCCCTCATGCGGGGGAAGCTCACGCTCGTCCAGGGGGACGTCGGCGTCCTGGCCACGTACATGGAGGCGGCGCTCGAGCTCGTGAAGAGCGCCCGCCAGGTGCCGACCCGCTTCCCGGAGAGGGGCGCCGCGCGGTGATCCCGCCGCGGCTCGCGCGCTTTCTCGAGCGCGTCGGGCCCCTCTACATCGGGGGCGCGTTCGAGGAGGCCGCGGGCGGGGAACGCATCGAGGTCCTCGACCCTTCGACGGCCGAGCCGATCGCCCAGGTGGCGCGAGGCGGCCCGGAGGACGCGGCCCGGGCCGTCCGCGCCGCGCGGCGCGCGCTCGAGGGCGCCTGGGGCCGGACCTCGCCCGACGAGCGCGGCCGCCTCCTCTTCCGCCTCGCCGAGGCGATCGAAGCGCACGCCGAGGAGCTCGCGGCCCTCGAGGCCCTGAACGTCGGGAAGCCGATCGGGGAGGCGCGCATGGCCGACGTGCCCCTCGCCGCCCAGCATTTCCGCTATTTCGCCGGCTGGCCGACGAAGCTCACGGGCGAGGTGCTGCCCGTCTCCCTGCCCGGCCGCCACCACGTCTTCACGCGGCGCGAGCCAGTCGGGGTGGTCGCCGCCATCACGCCCTGGAACTTCCCGCTCCTCATCGCGTCGTGGAAGCTCGCACCGGCGCTCGCCGCGGGCAACGCCGTCGTCCTCAAACCGTCCGAGCTCACGCCCCTCTCGGCCCTCTACCTCGCCGAGCTCGTCGAGGAGGTCGGCTTCCCGGCGGGGGCCGTGAACGTCGTGCCCGGACGCGGCGAGGACGTCGGCCGCGCCCTCGTCGCCGACCCGGGCGTCGACAAGGTGAGCTTCACGGGATCGGTCGAGGTCGGCCAGGCGATCCTGCGCCAGGCGGCCGAGACGATGAAGCGCGTCACCCTCGAGCTCGGCGGCAAGTCGCCCAACATCGTCTTCGAGGACGCCGATCTCGAGCGCGCGCTGAAAGGCTCGCTGTTCGCGGCTTTCTTCAACCAGGGCGAGATCTGCGCGGCCGGGTCGCGCCTCTTCGTCCCCCGGAAGGCGGCCGCGGAGATCACCGAGCGGCTCGTCGAGGAAGCGAAGCGCATCCGGCTCGGCCCCGCGCTCGCGCCCGGCACGCAGATGGGGCCGCTTGTGAGCCGCAGCCATCTCGAGCGCGTGAGGGCATACATCGAGCTCGGCCAGAAGGAGGGGGCCGAGCTCCTTGTCGGGGGCGGGCCGGCACCGGAGGCCGGCCCCGGCTTCTTCCTCCGGCCTACGATCTTTCGCGCCGAGGACCGGCACGCGATCAGCCGCGAGGAAGTCTTCGGCCCCGTGCTCGCGGTCCTTGCGTTCGACGACCTCGAGGAGGTCGTGCGCCGCGCCAACGACACGCCCTACGGCCTTGCCGCCGGCATCTGGACGCGCGACCTCTCGCGCGCCCTCCGCGTGGCCGAGGCCCTCGGGGCCGGCACCGTGTGGGTGAACGGCTACTACCTCCTCGACGCCGCGGGCGCGTGGGGCGGCTTCCGCGCGAGCGGACTCGGCCGCGAGATGGGTCGCTACGCGCTCGAGCACTACACCGAGGTGAAGACGGTGTGGCTCAACCTGGGCTGAAGGGCTGAGCCTCGGCTGCGGGCGCCGCCTCCGCCACGGGGGGAAGCCGGAGCGCAAGCCCGAGCCCGACGAGCGCCGCCGCCGTCATGAGGAGGAAGGCGGCCGCCGGGTATGGCAGGAGCAGCTGGACGAGGAAGATGACGACCAGGCCCGCGGCGTGGCTTGTGAGCATCATGACGCCGACGGCCGTCCCCTGGCGCGCAAGCCCTACGTACCGGCGCACGAGGTCGAGCAGGATGGGGAAGCCCGCGAGGAGGAGGAAGCCGTCGACGAGGAGCCAGGCGGCCATCCAGTAGACGCTCTGCGATGCCGCGAGCATCGCGAGCGCCGCCGCCGTGAAGGCGGTCGCGACGACGAGGAAGCCCTTCTGCCGGCGACCGGACGCCACCCAGCCGGGCAAGGCCGCCGAGCCGACCACCCCGGCCGCGATCGTGGCGCCGAGGAGCGCCCCGGCCGCCTCCCCGCGGCCGTAGGCCGCAAGAAGCGGCTCGAGCCAGGTGCTGAGCGCGTCGAAGATGCCGATCCCGACGGCGAGGAGCCCGGCGAGAATCCACACGGCCCGGTCGCGGAAGACGAGCCCGATCGCCCGCCATTCCTCAGCCCAGCCGCCGGCCGTTCCTGCGGCCTGCCGCCCGCTTCCCTCCTCGGCCGCAGGCCGGGTCCAAGCGAGGCTCGCCATCGTGACGGCCGCGCCCACGAGCCCCGCCGCCGCACCGAGGGCTTCGAGCCCCACCATGCCGCCGGCCGCGAAGAGATGCGGCCCGAGGACGAGTGCCAGGATCATGCCGAGGAACATGGCCGCGCTCGCGACGGCGATGGCGGCCGGCCTGGCGCGCTCGGGCACGAGTCTCGCCGCCGCCGCCGGGATGCCGTTGATGACGAAGGGTTGGCCGAGGGCGAGGAGCACCTGCATGGCGAAGAGCCACGCGTAGGTGCTCGGGGCGAGGAGCCGCAAGACGAGCGGCACGGCCGTGAGGGCGGCCCCGACGCCGAGCGCCGTCTCGAGCCGGCGGTCGAGCCAGCGGCCGGCCGGGATGGCGACGACGATGTACACGATCGGGAAGAGGGCGGCGAACGTGCCGACGGCGCCGACCCCGACGCCCAGCTCGAGGGCGACGCGCGTCGTCACGGGCGAGAACGTGAGCCAGCCGATCTGCGTCGCCGCCACGAGGAGCGCGAAGCCGGCGACGGCTCCCCCGCGTCCCACCTGCCACCGCCTCCCGGCGAGGTCTTCCCCACGCGGGCGCCGCGTCCTGCCGCGCGAAGGGCCTCGACTCCCCGCCCCGCCTCAGCCGAAGAGGCCGTTCACCACCTCGACGAGCAGGGCTTCGGTCCACTCGGGCGGCAGGTGCCGCATGAGGGCGTGGATCTCGGCCATCTCCTCGGGCAGGCCGGCCGGCCCAAGGCCGAGGAGCGGGAGCCAGCGGGCGAGCGCTTCGACGGGCGCGGCTCCGGCCGCGGCTTGCGCCTTCAGCGCCTCGACCAGCTGGCGCACGAACGGGGGGTCGGGCGCGCCCTCGGCCTCGGCGGCCGCCTGGGCGAGGTCGGCGAGAAACTCCTCCTGGCGGCGCGCCGTCCCGGGCGTCACGGTCAGGTGCACGCTCGGCGGGAGCTCGTGTTCGGGCCGGCCCGGCTGCGGCTGGATGTACCAGCCGCGGCTGCGCATCCGATCGGCGAGGACGAAGAGGTTCACGGACTCCGAGGTGAAGGCGACAAGGCCGGCCTCGGGCCGGCCGAGGAGCGTGAGACCGGCCGCCTCGGGCACCCGCCGTTCGAGCTCGCGCCGCGCGGCCAGCACCTCGCGCGCGATCTGGAGGTAGCCCCGGTCGCCGATCGAGAGGAGCGTGGCCCAGCTCCCTGCGAGCGGCCCGCCCGACTTAGTCGATTGCACGGTGGCGTTCACGACCGGGTAGCCGCTCCAGCGGGTGGAGGCGAAGTACTGGTACCGGCGGAGGCTCCGGTCGCGATAGAGGAGCACCGACGACCCCTTCGGCGCGAAGCCGTACTTGTGCAGGTCGACCGAGAGCGAGCTCACGCCCGGCACGCGGAAGTCGAACGGCACGACCGGCTCGCCGAGCCGCTCGAAGTAGGCGAGCAGGAACCCGCCGATGCAGGCGTCGACATGGAACCAGACGTCGCCTTCGGCCGCGATCGCGCCGATCTCGGGGATCGGGTCCGAGACGCCGTGCGAATAGTTGACGGCCGAGGCGACGACGATCGCCGTCCGCGGCCCGATCGCCCGCCGCACGTCGTCGGGGTCGACGCGGAAGGTCGTCGGGTCGCAGGCGAGGACGACCGGCGTGAGGCCGAGGTAGTGCGCCGCCTTGTGGAAGGCGGCGTGCGCCGTCACGGGCATGACGATCTCGGCGGGCGCCCCCTCGCCCCGGCGTGCGCGGAAACGGTCGCGCGCCGCCTTGACGGCGAGGAGGATGCTCTCGGTCCCGCCGCTTGTGAAGGTGCCGACGGTGTCGGGGCCCGGGTGGAAGAGCGAGGCCGTCATCCCGACGACCTCGTTCTCGAGGCGCAGGAGGCTCGGGAAGACGGTGAAGTCGAGGGCGTTGAGCTCCCGGAACGGCTCGGCCACCCGTTCGGCCAGCTCGCGAACGCGGGGCCGGGCGGCGTCGTAGACGTAGGCGAAGACGCGCCCGGTCTCGAGGTCGTCGCGCATGAGCTCCCGCGCCCGCGCGAGGACGAGGTCGTCGGAGAGCCCCTCTTCGGGAAGGCGGGGAGCCGCCCGCACATCCTCGCGCGGCATCGGCCGACCCTGCCTCTCATCGGCGCCTCCTAGGCGCCCCTTTCTCCCTTTCCCCCTCCCGCCCCGGGACCCTCCTTGGGCGCGTCCCGGACGAGCTCGCGCGCGATCGCCAGCGTGAGGCCCGGGGCCTCGTGCCAGGCCGCCTCGTCGGCCGCCATTGCCTCGTCTCGGGCGCCGGGCGGGACGCCCGCACACTGCTCGGCGGCGTTCGTGTACCCGCCGAGAAGCGCGGCGAGTGCGCCGAGATCTGCCGTCGGCAAGGCCCCGCCGGGCTTTCCCGGTCCCTCGGATGCGGCCATCGGTGCCACCTCCGAGGGCAGCGTACCCCCAAGCCGCGTTCGTGGTCGGCTCGTTCGCGGTCACCTGGTACCGCTAGACCCCTTCGCTCGTCAGCCTTTCGAGCACGTCCCAGGCCGCGGCCACGTCCTCGACGGCCAGGCCGACCGATTTGAAGAGCGTGATCTCGTCTTCGCCCCGTCGGCCCGGGGCGCGCCCCAGGGCCACCTCGCCGACC
>JADGHG010000116.1 GCA_019689585.1 Clostridia bacterium | reverse complement strand
AAAAAACACCGGCCACACACGTGGCCGGTTACGCCCCGGCTTGCCGCCACCCATCGGCGTCCATCTCGGGTGGCGGGTCCTCGCCTCCACGGTTGCTAAGGTCTACGACCTCGGGCGGGCATTTCCTCCTAGGACGAAGGTCCCGGTCTCTCGGCCCGCGGGCACATCGACGGCCGCGGGGGGCGACTGGGCCCGCCGGCGCGATCGCCTCAGTGCGCGGCGACGCGCGCGACCTCGCCCGCGACGACGAGGTGCTCGAGCACCCAGCGCGGCGTGACGATGTGGCGCTGCAGCCCGAGCTCGGCGGGCGACAGGCCGAAGGCGAGGCCGAGGAGCTGCGGCAGGTGCAGGATGGGGACGTCCAGCGACTTCCCGATGACGCGCGCGGCGTCCGGCTGCTGGCCGTCGAGGTTCAGGTGGCAGAGGGGGCAGGGCGTCACCATGACGTCGGCCCCTTCCTCCTTCGCCTCGGCGATGTTGAGCCCCGTCATGCGAAGCGCGTTGCGCCGGTTCATCGTCGTGAGCGGGAAGCCGCAGCACTTCACCTTGCCGCTGTAGTCGACGGCGTCCGCGCCGAGCGCGGTGATGATCTGCTCGAGGTACGTGTCGCGCCGCCGCCTCTCGGCGTCGACGAGGGCGCTCGGCCGCAAGATGTAGCACCCGTAGAAGGGGGCGACGCGCAGCCCGTCGAGCGGCCGCCGCACGAGCGAGCGCAGCTTCTCGAGCCCGATCTGCTCGACGATCACCCACATGAGGTGGTAGATCTCCGTCGTCCCGCGGTACTCGAGCCCTTCGTCGGCAAGGAGCTCGTTGATGCGGGCGCGCCGCGCCGGGTCGCGCAGCCTTTCGTGCGAGGCGTACATCGTCCCCGTGCAGGTGCTGCAGATCGTGAGGATGGGCAGGCCGAGCCGCTCGGCCATCGCGAACGTGCGCCCGTTCAAGGCGTCGGCCAGGTCGGGGTTGCGCTCGGAGAGCACGCCGGCCCCGGTGCAGGCGGCGCCCACGAGCTCCTCCACCTCGATCCCGAGGGGCCCGAGGCAGGCGTTGACCGACTGGTACAGCTCGGGCGTGCCGCCCTTCGCGACGCAGCCCGTGTAGTACGCGAACTTCACTGGGCGTCACCGGCCTTCCCCGGGGCGTTCGACGGGGTCGCGGCGCGGGCTCCCGCGCCGGCCCCCGGCCGGCCCCGGCGGCCCTTGCCGTCGAGTTCGCCGAGGCGGCGGAAGATGCGCTTCACGTGCTCGGCGCCGGGCCGCTTGTAGTGCCTGAGCGGCACCTTGCCGCGGACGAACGAGCGGATCCCGACCGGCGCCCAGCCGAGGAGCTCGAGCGGCCCCGAGGTCGAGCGGATGGCGACCTTCGTCTCGTCGAGCCAGCCCGACTCCGAGATCGAGTCGACGAAGGCCTGGCTGTGGCGGCTGCCGTTGTTGTCGGTGAGCCCCGCCTCCATCGCGCGCCGGCGCAGGTCGAGGATGCGTTCCATCGGAGCCACGCCCTTCGGGCACACCTCGACGCACATGAAGCAGTGCGTGCAGTCCCAGATCCCGCCCGGCCCGGAGAGCGCCGTAAGGCGCTTTTCGTCGGCCGCGTCGCGCGGATCCGCCACGAAGCGCCACGCCTTGGCGAGCGCCGTCGGGCCGAGGAAGCTGCCGTCGACCTCCATCACCGTGCAGGCCGAGACGCAGGCGCCGCAGAGGATGCAGGCCTGGGCGCCCTTCACGTTCTCCATGTCCTCGTGCGAGGCGATGTACTCGCGCTCCGGCGGCGGCCCCGCCGGCTGGAGGTAGGGCTCGACGGCGCGGACTTTGTCGAAGAACGGCTCGAGGTCGACGACGAGGTCCTTGATGACGCGCATCGTCGCCATCGGCTCGACCGTGACCACGCCGTCGGCGTCGGCGACCTCGCGCACCTTCGTCTTGCAGGCGAGGCCCGAGCGCCGGTTGATGCGCATCGCGCACGAGCCGCAGATGTGGCTCCGGCACGAGCAGCGCAGGGCGAGCGTCTCGTCGACCGACTCGCGTACCTCGATGAGCGCGTCGAGCACCGTGGCGTAGTCTTCGACCGTCACCCGGTACTCCTGCCAGCGCGGCCTCTCGTCCGTCTCCGGGTTGAACCGGAAGACCCTGAGCGTGACCTCCACCGTGCGCCTCGCCTCGCTTCCCCGATCGCGCCGCGGGCTAGTAGTGCCGCTCCTCCGGCTCCCAGCGCGTGATCACGACCGGCATCGTCGAAAGCTCGGGACCGGCGGCCGTGTGGCGGCACACCGTGTGCACGAGCCAGTTGGCGTCGTCCCGCTTCGGGTAGTCGAGCCGCGCGTGGGCGCCGCGGCTCTCGGTGCGGAAGATGGCCGAGGCCACGACGGCCTCGGCCAGGTCGAGCATGTTGCGGAGCTCGAGCACGCTGACGAGGTTCGTGTTGAAGACGCGCCCCTTGTCGCCGACCGAGACGCGCTCCCAGCGCTCCTTGAGCTCGGCGATCGTCCGGCGCGCCGACTCCAGCCCTTCGCCCGTGCGGAAGACGCCGACGTCCCGCGTCATCGTCTGGCCCATCTCGAGCCGCAGCGCGGCCGCCCGCTCGCCCGGGGGCCGGTCGAAGAGCGAGGCGATGAAGCGCTCCTCGTCGCGCAGCCAGGCCTCGGAGACGCGCGGCGCCCCGACCGACTTCGCGTACTGGGCGGCCGCCCGGCCGGCGCGCCGGCCGAAGACGACCGTCTCGAGGAGCGAGTTGGCGCCCAGGCGGTTTCCGCCGTGCACGCTGACGCACGCGCACTCCCCGGCCGCGAAGAGCCCGTCGAGGGTCGTGCGCCCCTCGACGTCGGCCTTGATGCCGCCCATCTGGTAGTGCATGCCGGGCCGGACGGGCACCGGCTCGTGGATGATGTCGACGCCGAGGAACTCGAGCGCGAGCTCGCGGATCTGCGGAAGCCGCTCGAGGATGAGCTCGGCCCCCAGGTGGCGCATGTCGAGGAGCACGCAGCCGTCCACGCCGCGCCCTTCGTTGATCTCCACCTGCTCGGCGCGCGAGACGACGTCGCGGCTCGCGAGCTCCATCTTGTTGGGGGCCGTCTTCTTCATGAAGCGCTCGCCGTCTTTGTTGAGGAGGTACGCCCCCTCGCCGCGCGCCGCCTCGCTGAGGAGCGCCCCGTTGCCCTTGAGCGTCGTCGGGTGGAACTGGACCATCTCCATGTCGAGCAGGTTGGCGCCGGCGCGGTAGGCGAGCGCCATGCCGTCGCCGGTGCAGATGAGGGCGTTCGTCGACGGCTCGTACACGCGCCCCATCCCGCCCGTCGCGAAGACGACCGCCTTGGCCCGGAAGAGCTCGAGCCGGCCCGACTTCATGTCGAGCGCGACGACGCCGCGCACCGCCCCCTGGTCGTCCTTCACGAGCTGCGTGACGAACCACTCGTCGTAGGTCGTGAGGCCGTGCTTCAGAAGCTGCTCGAACATGACGTGCAGGATGGCCTGGCCCGTGAAGTCGCCGACGAAGTACGTGCGCGCGTGCTCGGCCCCGCCGAAGAACCGCGAGCCGAGCCGCCCGTGCTCGTCGCGGTTGAAGGCGACGCCGAAGTTCTCGAGCTCGACGATCGCGGCCGGCGCCTCGCGCGCCAGGATCTCGATCGCGTCCTGATCGCCCAGGTAGTCGCTGCCCTTCACCGTGTCGTAGGCGTGCGACTCCCAGGAGTCGCCCTCGCTGAGGGCCGCGTTGATGCCGCCCTGGGCGGCGTTCGAGTGGCTGCGCACCGGGTAGACCTTGCTCATGAGGGCGACGTCGGCACCCTCGCGCTGGGCTTCGATCGCGGCGCGCATGCCCGCGAGACCGGCCCCCACCACGAGCACGTCGTGTTCCGGCATGGGAGAGAGGATCACTTCTTTCCGACCGGTTTGCGAGAATGGACCCGGGGCGGCCGTCCGGCGCGATCCCTTTGCGATTCTAGCCTCAATCGGGCCTGCGCGCGAGGGCTTCGCGTCCGGCCCGGAACGAATTCACCGGAGAGGCCGTCATCGGCAGGAGCGGAGGCGGATGCCGTTGGACGTCCGGACGGAGGCGCCGCGCGAGGTCGTGAGCGAGGCGAGGGCGAGGGCGGCGGCCGGCCTGGCCGAGCGCGTGCGCGAGGCCGTGTCGTCGGCCGTGCTCGGCAAGGACCGCGCCGTGCTCCTCCTCTTCGCGGCGCTTGTGGCCGACCAGCACGCGATCATCGAGGACGTCCCGGGCGTCGGCAAGACCTCGCTCGCCAAGGCGCTCGCCCGCGCCACGGGATGCAGCTTCTCGCGCATCCAGTTCACGCCCGACCTTTTGCCGGGCGATGTGACGGGCTCGCTCGTCCACGAACCGGGGCGCGGCTTCCGCTTCGCGCCGGGCCCGCTCTTCGCGCAGATCGTCCTCGCCGACGAGATCAACCGGGCCTCGCCGAAGACGCAGTCGGCCTTGCTCGAGGCGATGGAGGAGCGGCAGGTGACGGTCGACCGCGAGACGCACCGCCTGCCGGAGCCGTTCCTCGTGCTCGCCACGAAGAACCCGCTCGAGCACGAGGGCACCTTCCCCCTGCCCGAGGCGCAGGTCGATCGCTTCGGGGTGCGGGTGACGCTCGGCTACCCCGACGGTGCGACGGAGCTCCGGCTCATCTCGGGCGCGCTGCGCCGCGACCAGGCGGCGCTCGTCGAGGAGGTGATGCCGGCCGCGGAGGTGTCGGCGCTCCAGGAGGACGCGCGGCGCGTCTACCTCCACCCGGACGTCGCCGGCTACATCCTCGCGCTCGTGCAGGCTTCGCGCCGGCACCCGGCCGTCGAGGTCGGGGCGAGCCCGCGGGCGGCCCTCGCGTTGCGCGACCTCGCCCGCGCCGCGGCGCTCCTTGCGGGCCGCACGTTCGTGCGGCCCGACGACGTCCAGGAGGCGGCCCAGCCTGTGCTCGCCCACCGGCTCGTGCTCCGGCCCGAGGCGGCCGCCCGGGGCGAGGAGCCGGCCGCGGTGGTGCGCGAGCTCCTCGAGCGGGTGCCGGTGCCGAAGGGGCCGGTGGCGTGAGTCGGCGAGCCCGCCGCGCGGCCGGATGCGCCCGGTGAGGCTCCGTCAGCCGGCCGTGGCCTGGGTGGCCCTCGGGGCCGCCTTCTTCGCCTGGCTCTTCGGCGGCGACCTGCCGCTCGGCCTCGCCTATTTCCTCGGCCTCGCGCACCTCGCCGCCTTCCTCGCCGTCGCGCTCGACCGTACGGTGATCGAGCCGGCTGCGGGCGAGGCCTCGGCCGCCCGGAAGGCGCCCTCCCTTCGCGCCGAGCGCGCGGGGGCCGGCCC
>JADGHG010000115.1 GCA_019689585.1 Clostridia bacterium | reverse complement strand
ACCCCGGGCGGGTCGGCGCGGCCCTGGGCGGGTGGGCGCGACCCCGGGCGCATACGGCTCGCGCGGGGGCGGCGACAGGTGACGGAGGCGTGGCTTCTCCTCGGGCTGCGCACGGTCGCGATCGGCGTCGAGCGCGTCCTCCTCAAGGCGGTCGGTTCGGGCGGGCGAAGCCTGCCCGCGACCTTCTGGTTCTTCGCGCTCGCCTTCGTCCTCATCACGCCGCTCGGCGCCGCGCGCCCGCTCCCTTGGACCGGGCGCCTCTTCGCCTCGGCGAGCGGAGTCCTCTTCGCGGCCGCCTACGCGGCGCTCGCCCTCGCCTTCGCCGAGGGCGAGGTCTCGCGCCTTGCGCCGCTCACGGGCCTCTCCCACCTCGTGCTCCTCGTCCTCGCGGCCGCCTCCGGCCGCGAGCGGCCCGGCGCCCCGCAGCTCCTCGGCGTCCTGCTCCTCCTCGCCGGCACGGCCCGCCTCGGCGGCGGATCGCTCGCCGAGCTGCCGTGGGTCGCGCGCGACCGGGGGGGCCGACTCCTCCTCCTCTACTCCGCGCTCGTCGCCACGGAGCGCCTCCTCGACCAGGCGGGCGCGCGCGCGGCCGACCCGTACGCCTACGCCTGGACGATGTTCGGGTCGGTCACGCTCGTCCTCGGCGCCTCGCTCGCCACGACGGGCCGCCACCAGGAGGCGCTCGCGGTGCTGCGCTCGCGATCCGGCCTCCTGGCGCTCGCCGCCGGGACGAACGTCGTCACCTACCTCACGTTCGTCGCGCTCCTCGACGACTTCCCCGTCACCGTCCTCGAGCCGGCCGCGGGGCTCTCCTACCTCGTGACGGCCTGGCTCTCCCGCGCCGTCTACGGCGAAGACCTGCGGGGCCGCGTGGGGGCGGCGCTCGCCATCGCGCTCGGCTCGACGCTCACGCTCGTGCGCTAGGGACGGGAAGGCGAAGCCGCGCGCGCAGCCGCCCTCTGGCCCGAGAGCAGCTCGGAGACGAGCCGCGCCACGAGGACGAGCGAGCGGGCCACCTCGGCCGGGCAGCTCCCGCGCCCCCCGACTTCGAGGAGGGCCGAAGGCGGTCCCAGGTCCTGCGCGTAGTCGCCCGGCTTCACCCAGATGCCCCGGTCGAGCCCGGGCGCGCGGACGCGGAGCCGGTCGGCGAAGGCGACCGCGAGCTCGAGGTTCCGGCGCCAGTCGAAGCCGGGCGAACGAGGCCTGGACCCCACGACGAGGAGGAGCCTGGCCGCCGGGTACCCGCGTGCGACGGCCGTGGCGCGCGCGTGGTCGAGGTCGTCGCGGTGGAGGTCGAGGACGAGGCCGACGTCCGGATGCGCGCGCAGGAGGACGCGGAGCCGCGGCCGGACGCGGGCGTAGGCGCCCGGGGCGGAGTCGGTGCCGAAGGCCTCGTCGTGCCAGGCGGGCACGCCTTGGGCGCGAAGCTCCTCTGTGAGGAGGCGGCCCGCCCGGACGACGTCGGCCGGCCCCGGGGCGAAGCGGTCGGCGCCGAGACAGGCGGCCGGGTCGTAGCCCTCGTTCCGGTGCGTGTGGACGACGAGGACGAGCGGCGAAGGCGGGCCGGGCGTCGCCGGCGCAAGGCCCACAAGCCCCGGGACGACGAGGGCGGCGAGGCCGAGAGAGGCCAGAAGCGCCGTAGCTTTCGCCCGCCTGCGCACGGTGGCCTCCCGTCCCCCCGTCCCCGCGGCCCGCGCCCGGTGCCCCCGCGCTTGGGGCCGAGGCGCGTCCCGGCCGTAGGATGCGCACCGCAGCAGGAAGGCGAGTTCTAGGCGCCGAAGGGCGCTCGGCGCCCCGGAGTCGGGCGCGGGCTCGCGCGGGCTCCACCGCTCGCGCGGCCTCGCGTCGGACGGCGTCCGGAGGGCGGAGAGGACGTGGTCGCGGCTCATGGCGGCGGATCGTTCGATCGAGGTGCTCGTCGGCACCGCGAAAGGCCTTTTCATCCTGCGCAGCCGGGGCGCGCTCCCGAGCCTATCGCTCGCCGGTCCGTTCCTCCCGGACGCGGAAGTGACCCACGCGATCCGCGACCCGCGCGACGGCACGATCCTCGCCGCCGCGAACTCGCCGTTCTACGGCCCGTCGGTTCGCCGCTCGCGCGACGGCGGGCAGACGTGGGATGCCGGCGGCGCGGGCCTCGCCTACGCGGCCGACGACCCCGAGAAGGTGACGCGCGTCTGGCACATCGCGCCCGGGCCGGCTGCGACGCCCGGCCGCATCTACGCGGGCGTCGAGGCCTCGGGCCTCTTCGTGAGCGAAGACGGCGGCGATCACTGGAGCGAGGTCGCCTCGCTCCGGCGCCACCCCACCCACGCGGTCTGGGAGGCGGGCGGCGGCGGCAAGTGCCTGCACACGGTCATCGTCCACCCGGCCGATCCCGACCGCGTCTTCATCGCCTGCTCCACGGGCGGCGTGTACGTCAGCGAAGACGGCGGCGAGACGTGGGAACCGCGCAACCGCGGCCTGCGCGCCGATTTCCTGCCGGAGCCCCAGAGGTACCCCGAAGCCGGGCAGTGCGTGCACCGGATCGCCCTCTGCGCGCGGCGTCCCGAGCGCCTCTACCTCCAGAACCACGGCGGCGTGTATCGCTCGGACGACGGCGGCCGGACCTGGATCGACGTCAGCCTTGGGCTCCCCTCCGACTTCGGCTTCCCGGTCCTGGCCCATCCGCGGCACCCCGACACGGCGTACGTCGTCCCCGTCGACGCGGAGCGCGCCCGCGCCTTCCCCGGCGGCCGCGGCGCCGTGTGGCGGACCGACGACGGCGGCCAGAGCTGGCGACCCCTGGCGCGGGGCCTGCCCGAGCCGGCCTTCACGGGCGTCCTGCGGGGCGCCTTCGCGCACGACGGCGGGGAGCCGCTCGGCCTCTACCTGGGCACGACCTCGGGCAGCCTCTTCGTCTCGCCCGACGAAGGCGAGACGTGGCACGAGGTCGCCCGTCACCTCCCGCGCATCCTCTCGGTCGAGGCGGGCCCCGCGTGAGTGGCCGCGCGCGCCCGCCGCGCGCGCGCCCGCCCCGCGCGGGCCCGCCCTTGGAAGGGAAAGGCGCGTGATCCGCCTCGTCCTTCCGCGCGACCTCGCGGCGCTCCTCCGCCTTCCCGACCACGAGCTCGAGCTTCCCTGTGCCCCGACCCTGGGGGAGCTCCTGCGCTCGGCGGACGAGGTCGCGCCTGGGCTCCTCCGCTTCCTCTGCGAGGCCGACGGCGCCCTCCGTCCCCACCTCCTCGCCTTCGTCGGCGAAGAGGACGCCAGAAAGGCGGGCGGCCTCGCGGCGCCACTCCGGGACGGCGACGAGGTCTGGATCCTCCGCGCCGTCTCGGGCGGGTAGCCATCGCGTCCGCCTGGCCTCCCCCTAGCTCTCGCTCCAACGGCGCAGCCCGCGCACGAGGGCGGCCCGCTTCACGCGGTAGATGGCCTCGGTGAGCGGTACGCCCTTCGGGCAGACGCGCACGCAGTTCTGGGCGTTTGCGCACGTCTGGACGCCGCCCGGGGCCAGGACGGCGTCGAGCCGTTCGTCCTGCGTCGCCCGCGCGTTCGGGTGGAGGCCGAAGTAGTCGACCCACGCGAGGTTGGTCGGCCCGATGAAACCGGTCCACGGGTTGTACTGCGGGCAGGCCTCGAGGCAGGCGCCGCAGGTCATGCACTTCGAGAGCTCGTACCCCCACTGGCGCAGCTGCTCCGAGAAGCGGGGCCCGGGGCCGCGCGGCGCCGTCCCGTCGATCGCGACCCACGCGCGGATCCGCTTCAGCTGCTCGAACATCACGGAGCGGTCGACGACGAGGTCCCGCACGACCGGGAACTTCGTGAGCGGGGCGAGCCGGATCGGCCGCCTGAGCCCGGCGACGAGCGTCGCGCACGCCTGGCGCACGCGACCGTTCACGAGCATCGTGCAGGCGCCGCACACTTCCTCGAGGCACGACATCTCCCAGACGACGGGCGTCGTCGGCCGCCCGTCGGCGGTGACAGGCCGGCGCCGGATCTCGAGGAGGAGCGCGATGACGGTCGCCCCGGGCGGCGCCTCGACGACGTACGCCTCCCAGTAGGGGCGGGCCGAGGGCGACGCCTGACGGCGGACGCGAAGAGCGACGCGCTCGGTGGAAGCGCGCGTCGATCCGGCGTCTCCCGGCGCAGGCGCCCCCGTCCGGCCCGGATCGTCCACGCCCACAGGCTTCCCCGGCGCGCGCCCGCCGATGACGGCCGCCGCCGCCTGGGCGACGCGCGGGCGGGCCCTTGCCCTCGCCTCCTCTCCCGCGTGCGCCGCGCGCCCGCGTGGGCGCCGCCCGCACGACGTCCGTCGTCGCGCGTCCGAGGTCCGTCACCGGCCCGTCACAGATAACGGCCGATGACGAAGCCGTCCGCCGCCACCCGGTACCTCCGCGCTCTCCGCGGGCCGGAGTGGACGGCCACGAGCCCGCGCTCCCGGAGCCGCCTGAGCCACGCCCGGGCCGTCTGGTTCGTGACGCCGAATCGCCGCGCGAGGTCGCCCGGCTGCGCCGGGCGGTCGAGCTGCAAGAGGAAGCGCAAGGCGTCGCGCTCCCGCGCGCCGAGTCCGGCCGCGCTTGCGCGTACGGGAGCGAGGGACGGCCCGAACCACACGCCCAGAAACCTTTGCAGTTCCAACCGGCACGCGTCGGGCCGTTCGAAGACTTCGTCGGCCGCGAACCGCAGGACGACCCAGCCGTCGATGACGAGGTCGTTCTGGCGATGCCGGTCGTCCGCGAACGCGCGGCGCGAGGCTCGCGACTCGTGCGGCCCGTACCCGTCGATCTCGAGCGCCAGCCGGAGCGGACCGTGCAGGTAGGCGAAGTCGAGGTACCGCACGACGCCACGGCTGTCGCGTACCGGGTACTCGGGGTGCAGGTCGTCGAACGAGCGGACGGTGGGAAACCACACCGTCTTCGCGAACCGCGCCTCGGGCTCCCTGTGGCCCTCGACGAGCCGGCGGAGATCCTCGCCCTTGCGCCGCGCCTCATGGAAGGCCAGAAAACGCTCGTACGCCTCTTCGGCGGAGTCCATCCTCCACCTCCCGCCTAGCGGGAAACTACGTCCATATATTACCACTCATTCCCCGTGGAGGCCTCTCCTCCGCCGCCTCCCGCCCGGCGACCCCGTCTCCCGCCACTGGCGGCTACGCGCCGGCCATAGCGAGAATCCCGTCACGCTATTCGCCCACGGCCCGGACTGCCTCGACCAATAACGATGATTCGGTCATCGTATCCAGACGATGCACCCCGCCGGATCCCCGAACCGCTGAAATAGCACGATCCAATTCACGCTGTCGTCGGCCTCCCCGGCCCTCGGCCGCGGTTAGCGATACCGGATTCACGTCATCGCTGATGCGCCGCCTCCCCCCCCTCCGCCAGTCTCTTATACACATCACCGAGCCCACCAGACCCTAAGA
>JADGHG010000114.1 GCA_019689585.1 Clostridia bacterium | reverse complement strand
GACGACGTCCGCTCCCATGTCGCCGAGCAGCATCGTGCAGAACGGGCCAGCCATCACCTGGGTGAGGTCGAGCACGCGCACGCCGGCGAGAGGCGCGTGAGAGGCCGGCTGGTCCATCGGGTCCATCTCGCTCCCCGACACCTCGCTTTCCGGAGAAGGAGTCGGCCGTCTCTCGTTGTATACTGCATACAAGTCCGCTGGACGTGCAACTCGGGCGGGAGTGGCGGCTGTGGACCTCGAGCGCGCAAGACACGAGATCGCCCGCCACGGCTGCGAGGTCCTCCTGGCGCTCGCGCCGTGGAACGTCCAGGCGCTGACCGGTGTCTACTTCCCGACGCATCGGATCATCCCCGAGCGGTGGATCGTGGCCGTCGTGCCGGCGTCGTCCGGCGAACCCACGCTCGTGTGCAGCGACTTCGACGCACCTCGCTCCCTCCCGTCGGGATGGCGCCTTGTCCCGTATCCGACAGACGGCGACCCCGTGGAGGTGCTCGGCTCGCTGCCGGAGGTCCGCGCCGCCGCACGCGTCGCCGCGGACGCGGAAGCGCCGGCGTCTCACATCCGCCGCGTAGAGGACCTGCTCGGTCGCGTGGCGGACGCAAGCGACGTCCTCAGGGACATCCGCGCCGTGAAGGACGACCGGGAAGTCGAGCATATGCGGAAGGCCGCGCGCGGTACCCGCCGGGCTGTCCTGGAGGCCTTGGCCGCCGCGCGGCCGGGGGTCGACGAATGGGCCCTGGCGACCGCCATCCGGGCTCGCCTGGTCGGGGCGGGTGCGGAGTGCGTCCCCTTCCTGGTCCTTGGCGGACGCGCGGCAGCCGAGGATGCGCACCCCACGCCGCGCCAGGGCGCGGCGTTGCGCTCCGGGGATGTGCTCCGCATCGACGTCGGCGGATCGTTCGAAGGTTGGCTGACAGACCTCGCGTGGACCGCGGCGGTGGGGCAGGCGGCGGATTCCGCGCGCCGCGCATACCGCATTGCGGTCTCCTGTCTCAACGACCTCATCGATCTGTGCCGGCCCGGAATCGCGGGTCATGAGCTGTACGCGTCCGCCGCCGAGCGGCTGCGACGCCAGGGACTGCGCCTCGCTGCGCCACACGTAGGCCACGGCATCGGCCTCGGAGTCCACGACGCGCCCGCACTTTCGTCACAGTCGGCGGAAGTGGTGCAGGAGGGGAATGTCATCTGCCTGGAGGTGGTGACGGTTCAGGGCGGATACCGCGTCCACGTGGAAGAGACGGTGTGGGTGACCCGCTCGGGGTGCGTCCTCCTCTCCGATCCGGCGGCGCCGCCCGAGCTGCCCGAGATTCGCGACGTAAGCACTGGCGACCCGATCAGGCGAAGCACGGAGGGGGACTCTGAGAGATGACCCGTCGGACGTTCGGCAGACGATGGCTATTGCTCTTATTGGCGGCCGCGCTTGTCGCCGGGTCGGCCTGCGGTCGGGCTGCGCCTCCCTCTGAAGCGGCGGGCGGCGGTTCCGCGTCCGAGGGCTCGGAGGCGGCGAAGCCCGTCCAGATCCAGCTGTCCTATCAGGCTGCGCCGACGGACAACCCCTGGCACAACATGGCCAACCGCTTCAAGGACGCGGTCGAGAAGTCGAGCGCAGGTCGCATTACCGTCCAGCTGTTCCCCGGAGGTCAGCTCTCGGGCGGCAACCAGCAGAAGGAGCTCGAACTCCTGCAAAACGGAACGATCCAGGCCTCGATCATGCCTTCGAGCACCCTGAGTTCCATCGACGCGCGCTTCGGCGTGGTCAGCCTGCCGTGGATCTTGCCCGACTTCGACGCGGTGCGGGCTGTGATCGACGGGGATCTCGGTGCCGAGATGATGGGATGGCTGGATGCGCAAGGTCTGCACGCCGTCGCCATCGGTTCGAACGGATTCCGGCAGCTCACGAACTCGAAGCATCCGGTGACGACACCGGACGACGTGAAGGGCCTCAAGATCCGGGTTCCCGGTAACGCCGTCCTCCTGGCCACGTGGAAGACGCTGGGCGCGGATCCCGTGGCGATCGACTACGCCGAGCTGTACACCGCTCTGCAGCAAGGGACGGTCGACGGGCAGGATCTTCCCTTCGAGTACGTGCTGAGCGACAAGATCTACGAAGTCAACCGATACGCGACGGAACTGAACTACTCGTTCGACATGATCTTTCTCACGTTCAACAAGTCGTTCTGGGACGGCCTGTCGCACGAGGACCAGACGATCATCACCCAGGCCGCCCGCGAGGCGATGGCCTGGGAGGTCGACGCCGAGGCCCAGGGCCAGCAGGCGGTCGAGGACCAGTTGCAGGCTGCGGGTATGCAGGTCGACCGGCTGACGGCCGACCAGGTCGCGGCCTTTCGCCAGAAGGTGAGCGGAGTCTACGATTCGTTCGCGCCCAAGGTGGGCGCCGATGTGCTGAAGCGCTTCGAGGAGCTCTCCTCGTCCCGGTGAGCCGCCGCGGGGGGCGGCTCGACTACGAGGAATGGGTGCTGAGTGCCCTCCTGGGCACGATGACGCTCATCGTAGTCGTGAACGTACTGTCGCGGTACGTCCTTCACCAGAGCCTCGCGTTCACCGAGGACCTGGCGGTCGATCTCTTCGTGTGGGTGGTGTTCCTCGCCGCCGGCTTGAGCGTCGTCCGGGACGTCCATGTCGGCTTCTCGGTGTTCGTGGATCTGCTGCCCGAAAGGTGGCGCGACGTCCTCGCCGCGGCGGGACGAGCCCTGTTCCTCTCGCTCTTCGCCGTTCTCGCCGGGTTCGGGGCTCTGATGGTGAGAGACGAGTACTTGCACGGCCAGCGCTCGCCGGTCACCGGGTGGCCGGAATGGCTGTTCGGAGCCGCTGTGCCGGTCGGCGCGACGGTCGCGCTTCTACGGATCTGCGGTGACCTCGTCCGGCGCGTGCAGAGGCGACGACCGTGACGTCGGCGGCATGGGTGCTCTTCGGATCCCTAGGCCTCCTCCTCGTGATGGGCTTCCCCGTGGCCGTCGCCCTCGGGGTGTCGGCGCTCATCACGATCGTCCTGTACGACCTTGCCCCGCTGAGCGTGGCGCCGGCGATCGCGTATGCGGCCGTGGGGAAGTTCACCCTGCTGGCCGTACCGTTCTTCATCCTGGCCGGCTCGCTGATGGAGCGGAGCGGGATGGCCTCCCGGCTCGTGAGCCTCGCCGAGCTCATGGTCGGGCGGTTGCGCGGCGGCCTCGCCTACGTCACCATCGTCGTCTCTCTGTTCTTCGCCGGAATTTCCGGATCGGGCACTGCCGACACGGCGGCGATCGGGTCGCTTCTCCTTCCGTCCATGCGGCGGGAGGGGTACCGGACGGCCTTCGCCGCGGCGTTGGTCGCGTGCGGGGGTAGCATCGGCATCATCATCCCTCCCTCGATCACGCTGATCCTGTACGGAAGCCTCGTCGGGGCGTCGATCGGGCAACTGTTCGTCGGGGGCATCATCCCCGGGCTCCTCGTCGCCCTGGCACTCGCGTCCGTCAGCTGGCTGACCCTCGCACGCGGCGGGCACATACCGCAAATCCCGGACCGGTCGCGGCTCGTTCGTGACGCTCGCCAGGCCGTGTGGGGGCTCTTGGTGCCGGTCATCATCCTCGGCGGCATCTACGGCGGGGTCTTCACCCCGACAGAGGCCGCCGCGGTCACGGTCGTCTACGTTCTACTGATCGGGGTGCTGGTCTTTCGGGACCTTCGACTGCGGATGGTGCCGGGGATCACGGCGGAGGCGGCCGTCGTCTCCAGCATGGCCATGGTGATCGTGGCCAGCGCCACCCTCTTCTCCTGGACGATCACGCGGCTCGGCCTATCGCAGGCCGTAGCGGAAAGCCTTGGCACGCTGTCGTCGCACCCGGTGGCGCTTCTGCTCACCGTGAACGCCATCCTGATCGTGGCCGGCATGTTTCTCGACGCCGTGTCGATGACCTTCGTGTTTGTGCCCCTCTTCCTCCCGCTCCTTCAGGCCGCAGGGGTGGACCTCGTGCAGTTCGGCGAGATCTTCACGGTCAACATGGCGATCGGCCAGGTGCATCCTCCCCTCGGCGTCAACCTGTACATCGCCGGCGGGTTGGTGCGCGAGCCCCTGGGTCCGCTCACGGTGGCCGTGATCCCGTTCATTCTGGCCGAGATGCTCGTGCTCGTGGCTCTCATCCTTTTCCCCGACCTGAGCCTCTTTCTGCCCAACCTGCTCTTCCCGAACCCGCATCGATAGTGAGGAGGGGCCGTGACCTTGCGCATACGCTGTCGGCACCTGTGGGACGGGACCCGGGACGGCTGGACGACCGACGTCGACCTCGTGATCGAAGAGGGACGAGTGGTCCGGATCGAGGCGTGCACGGGCGAGGCCGACGTCGACTGGACTTCAGGGTACGTCATCCCGGGCCTCGTCGACGCCCACGACCACTTCTGCATCGACATGGGCGACGGGGCACCTGAGGCCGGCGAGCCGCCCGAGTGGAAGGTCGCCAAAGGACTACGCACTGCGGCCTTGATGCTTGCGACAGGCATCACGTACCTGCGCAACGCCGGCGAAAAGGACAATGTCGGCCGCTGGGTCGACCGGGCCATCCGGGAAGGGCTTTCGCCCGGACCGGACTGCGTCCTGAGCGGGGTTCCGATCACGAGTACAGGCGGCCACGGATGGTTTCTCGCCGTCGAGACGGACGGGCCGGATCGCTTCCGGCGGGCCGTTCGGACACAGATCAAACAGGGCGCCGGCATGATCAAACTGATCGTCACCGGCGGGGTCACGACCCCCGGGGGGACGTTGATTCGCCCCTGCGCCACTCCGGACGAGATCCGTGCCGCCATCGAGGAGGCACACGCGAACGGCGTCAAGGTGGGGGCGCATGCCTACGGGGGCCCGGCGGCCACGGCCGCCATCATCTCGGGCGTGGACAGCATCGAGCACGGAACGTACCTGTCCGATGAAGACCTCATGGAGATGAGCAAGCGAGGCACATGGCTCGTGTGTACGTCGAGCGTGATGACGGCCGCAGCGTCGGACCGTACGGTCGCTCCGTTCATGCGCGAACGGTTCGCACAGGTGGCCGCCGACTATCGGTCGACGATCGCGCGGGCGCGGAAGTTCGGCGTGCGGGTTGTCGTCGGCTGCGACACTCATCACGGACATCTGGCCGACGAGGCGGCGTTTCTCGTAGGGGCTGGCTACACCGTCCTGGAGGCGCTGAAGGCCTGCACCGCTGATGCGGGAGCGTTTCTGGCGGGAGAACCGGGCCTGGGCCGCCTTGCGCCGGGGTCGCGCGCGGACGCGGTCCTCCTGCGTGGCGACCCGCTCCGAGACGTGGCGGCGCTGAAGGGCGTCACGGCCGTGATGAAACGCGGGCACGTCTGGACGGTCGGGCTCCCGGGCACGCCTCCTGTCCTTCCGACCGGAGACGGCAGCTGATCGCCTCCCCGACCTGGGCGCCCATCGCCCGCAGGTCTACCTGGAGGCGTCGCCCGCCTTCTGCGAGGGTCTCCCGCGTCGTAGGCGCCGCATCCGTCCTAGCCTGGCG
>JADGHG010000113.1 GCA_019689585.1 Clostridia bacterium | reverse complement strand
ACCCGGCCTACCGGGTGGCGCGTCGGGGCAGCCGTGGCCTGGGCGGGCGGGACGGGATCGACGCCGCCCTCGCGGCCCACGGCCTCGACGCGCTCGTCGCACCTTCGAGCGGCCCCGCCGCCGTCCACGACATCGTGAACGGGACGCGCGGGGTCTGGGGCAGCACGAGCCCCGCGGCGCGAGCCGGCTACCCGCTCGTCACGGTGCCGGCCGGCTTCGTCTCGGGCCTTCCCGTCGGCCTCACCTTCATGGGCCCCCGCGGCAGCGAGCCCCAGCTCGTCCGTTTCGCCTACGCGTTCGAGGCGTTCACGCGCGCCCGCCGCCCGCCCCGGTTCCTCCCCACGATCCCGTGGCCCCCGGGCAGCTCGCCGGACGGGGTCGGCGGACGGCTCGCGGGAGCGGAGGCGAAGGAGGCGGATCCCTCGTGACCGACGAGCGTACGAACGAAACGGGCCGGCTCTCGGGCCGCGCCGTGATCGTCACCGGCGCGAGCCGCGGCATCGGGCGCGCGATCGTCGAGGCACTCGCGGCCGAAGGCGCGGCCGTCGTGGGGGTGGCGCGCGACATGGCTCGGCTCGAGGCGGTCGCGCGCGAGGTGCCGGGCTTCGTCGCGCACGCCGCCGACGTGCGCGACGGCGAGGCGGCGCGGCGCATCGTCCAGGACACCGTCGACCGCTTCGGCTCGCTCTCCGCCGTCGTCATGAACGCCGGGGTGGGCTACTACGCGCGCGTCGAGGACCTCGACGAGCGGCACCTCGACGAGATGCTGGGCGTGAACCTGAAGGGGCCCTTCATCTGGTCGCAGGCCGCGCTGCCGTTCCTTGAGCGGCAGCGCGACGGCCACCTCGTCTTCATCTCCTCGGTCGCGGGCACGACCACGTTCGAGGGCGGGGCCGGGTACTGCGCCTCCAAGTGGGGCGTGATGGCCCTCGCCGACACGCTGCGGCAGGAGGTCAAGCCCTACGAGCTGCGCGTCACGGTCGTCTGCCCGGGCAGCGTCGCGACGGGCTTCGCCGGCGCCGCGCGCGGCTACGGCCTTGACCCGTCGGACGTGGCGCACGTCGTCGTCGAGGCGCTCGCGGCCCCGAAGCGCGCCATCTACAACACCGTCATCATGCGACCGATGGTGCCGCCGCGGTGAGACCGCCCGTCCGGCCCGGACCGCGCGCACGAGGATCTGCGCCGTCGGACGGTCAGCCGGAGCCTCCCGGCAGCGTGACCGAGAGGAAGAGGTCCCCGAAGGGCGCGACGGCCGCAGCGGGCTGGACCTTGACCTCCAGGCGGATCGGACTGCCGGCGTGAAGGCCGGGCAGGAGGATCTGGCCGCGCGTCGAGCCGCCCGCCTCGACCACATCCGCAGGCGCGTCGCCCTGCGGCGAGGGGATGGGCCGGACTTGGCGGTCGCCTTCCCGCGCCCATCCATCGCGCCAGAAGAAATGGACCGGTACCGATGCGCCATCGGCGAGCGTCAGCTCGACGAGGAGGCCGGCGTCCGAGTCCACAAGCGAAGCCACCGCGAGCGTCACACCGGAGGACGACGCTTCAGCGAGCGGGACTTCGGAGGCGACGACGGCGGGGAGGCCGAGGGGCGCATGCGTCACGGACGTGCACGCGGTCAGCATGACGGCAAGGCACACAGCCCGCCGAACCCTGACCCGGCACCGCGCTACCCCCGCGCCCAAGAGGCCGACCCCGGCGCCCTCCGGTCGTTGCAGTCTCGCCGGCTCGCGTCCCAGGCCTCCCTGGACGCGTTGCCAGCGCCCGCGCTTACGGCGCGACCCCCGCGTCCTCCTCGTGGTAGTACTCCTCGTGGCGCAGCCGCACCTCGCGCAGGAAAAAGGTCGTGAGGAAGGCCGCCACCGCGAAGGCGAGCCCGAGTTCGTACAGCTGCGCCGTCGCGTCGGCGAGCGCCACGTGCACCGCGCGGATGAACTCCTGGTAGAGGGCCTGGCCTTGCGGCCCGAAGGCGGCGAAGCGGTCCGCCAAAGCCTTCTGGGCCTCGGCGCTCACGAGGCTCTGCGCCATGCCGAGTCCGCCCGCCGCCCCGCTTCCGCCGCCCACGCCGCCCCCGGAGGCGCCGAGGTGCGCGAGGGCGGGCGCGAGGTCGGGCGGCAGCACCTCCCGGAAGCGGGCCGCGAAGTGGTTCGCCATGACGCCCCCGAAGATGGGCGCCGCGATCGCGCCGGCGAGGCTTGTCACCGTCTGCTGGGCCGCGTTCACCGTGCCCATGATGCGGTAGGGGAAGATGTTCTGGATCACCGTGCCCATGACGGGCATGAGGGCGCCGACGCCGACGCCCATCACGATCATGTCCCGAACGACCTCGGGCCAGGTCGAGTCGGCCGTGAGCCGCGTGAGCAGATAGGCGCCGAGGACGAGGAGCGCCCCGCTTCCCACGGCCTGCCACTTGTAGCGGCCCGTGCGGCTCATAAGGAGCCCGCTCGCGAGCGACCCCGCGATGAACGCGAGCATCATCGGCGTCATGAGGTAGCCCGAGTTCTCGGCGCTCAGCCCGAGGACGCCCTGCACGAAGATCGGCAGGAAGAGCATGGCCGAGAACATCGACATCATGAGGAACAGGCTGATCACCATCGTCGAGACGAACGTCCGGTTCCGGAAGATCGAGAGCTCGATCACGGGGAAGGCCGTCCGCCGCTCGTTCAGGATGAAGAGCCCGAGGCCGAGGGCCGCCGCCAGGAAGAGGCTCGCCTCCTCGGGGGAGCTCCAGGCGTAGGTCGAGCCGCCCCAGGTGAAGCCGAGCAGCATCGCGACGAGCGATCCGACGAGGAGGAGGCTCCCCAGCCAGTCGACCTGCACCTCGCCCGGCCGGCGCACGGTCGGCAGGGCGTAGGCCACCATGGCGAGGGCCACGAGCGCCACCGGCATGCTCACGAAGAAGACCCAGCGCCAGCCGAGGTGGTCTGTGATCCACCCGCCCATCGCCGGCCCGACGAGCGACGCCAGGCCGAAGACGCCCATCATGAGGCCCATCCAGCGCCCTCGCTCGCGCGGGTTGAAGATGTCGCCGATCGTCGCGCGGGGCATGCTCATCATGGCCCCGCCGCCGACACCTTGCACCACGCGGGCCGCGATGAGCTGACCCATCGACTGGGAGAAGCCGCAGAGGGCCGAGCCGACGAGGAACATCGCGAGGCCGAAGAGGTAGAACGGCTTGCGGCCATAGGTGTCCGAGAGCCGTCCGTAGATCGGCACCGTCGCGGCCGAGGCGAGGATGTAGGCCGTGAAGAGCCAGGTGTAGAGGTCGAAGCCTCGGAGCTCGCTGATGATCGTCGGCATGGCCGTCGCCACGACCGTCTGATAGAGCGACGAGAAGAACATCGAGAGGAGCACCGCGGCGAGCGCCCAGCCGCGGCGCCTCCCCGTGATGCGGTTCGTCGTCTGCACCTGTGCCGCCTCGAGCCTAGCCGCCTCGCCGATGGCGCTCACGCCTCGATCGCCGTCCTCTCTCTGCTCTGCCCGGAACCGTCGTCCCGGCGCCGCCACCCGTCCGCCCCCGCGGGCTCGGCCTCGGCGCCCCGCTCGCCCGCGGCCCGCTCCGTGATGAGCTCGAGGATGCGCGTCAGGACTCGGAGGAACACCTCGACCTCGCGCGCCTCGAGATGCGTGAGAAGCGCGACCGTGTGCGCGTGGCGCCTCGCCCGCGCCTCGGCGACGAGCTCCTCGCCCGAGGGCGTGAGCGCGAGGACCGTCGCACGCCCGTCCTCCGGATCGGGTCGGCGCACGACGTAGCCCGCGCGCTCGAGTTCGTTCGCGAGCGAGGTGACGGCCGGCGCGCTCACGCGCAGGGCGAGCGCCAGCTCCCGCACGCGCGCCGGGCCGCGCGCGGCAAGGAGCGTGAGCAGGAGGAGCCGCGCGTGCGGCAGCCGCTCCTCGTGGAAGTTCCACGACGTGCGCCCGCCGCGGCGGAAGAACTGCACGAGGGCCTCCTCGAAGCGCGCGGCGAACCGCTCTGCCTCCTCGCGGGTCACGGTCGTTCACCTTCTTAACGACCACGGATGCTATGCGAGGAGGGCAGCCGCTGTCAACGGGGAGACGCGCCCCTCACGGGCGCCTCACTTCCACACCGTGGCGCAGAAGGGCGGGTCGATGTAGCCGACCGGCACGCCGAAGAGCGAGACGACGACGTAACTGTGCGGCGCACACGCGCCCGTCGTCCCGTCGGCCAGCCACCAGACGCCTTCCTGCGCGTCGAACGTGAGGCTCGCCGTCGCCCCGGTCGCCTCGTCCACGGCGCGAAGTCCGGAGAGCGAAAGAAGCCCGAGCTCGACGTCGAGGACGACGTCGCCGGATGGGACGTAGCAGGACGAAGTCCCGCTCGAGCCGCCGAGGAGGCCCCAGGCGAGGGCCTTCGGCGCGAGCGGGAGAAAGGCCGCCACAAGCGCGAAGGCGACGGCGAGGGCGAAAGCGCACGCCCGGACACCGATGCGGGTCATGCGATCACCTCCCGTCCCTTGGGTTCCTTCTGCCGGCGGCCGCGCGCCGCCCGGGCGGGAGTCCGCCTGCGGGCTCCTTCTAGGACGACCGATCGGAAGGCCTCGATCACGCTCCGGTCGTAGGCGCTACCCGCGAGGCGGGAAAGCTCCGCGAGCGCCACTTCGACCGGCATGGGCCCGCGGTAGGGTCGCCGGCTCGTCATGGCGTCGAAGGCGTCGGCGACGGCCACGATGCGCGCCCCGAGGACGATCGCCTCGCCGCCTCGGCCGGCCGGGTAGCCCGAGCCGTCGACGCGCTCGTGGTGCTGCAGCACGATGTCGGCCGCCGCGCGCAGGTAGGCCCGGCCACCGACGATCTCGGCGCCGAACTCGGGATGTCGCCGCATCACCTCCCACTCGTCCGCCGTGAGCGGACCGGGCTTGCCGAGGATCGTCGACGGCACGCGGACCTTGCCGACGTCGTGAAGGAAGCTCCCGTAGCTCAACGCGTACAGGTCGGTCGGGCCGAGGCCGAGCGCGCGCCCCACGGCGAGGGCGAGGCGCTGGATGCGCGCGCAGTGCTCCTTCGTGTAGCCGTCCTTCGTCTCGACCTCGGTCGCGAGGCCGAGGAGGTCCTGGAGCTCGGTGCTGTACCCGTGGAAGACGGGCTGGGACGCGACGTAGAGGATCGAGGACGGTTGAAGCGCCTCGAGCACCACCGGCTCCGCGACGGGGTGGGCCGAGATCGAGTCGCCGGGGAGGAGCTCCTCTCCCCCCGCCAGCCGGACGCGGCCCGAGAGGACGATCATCGCCTCGAGCGCGCCCCAGCCCGGCTCGGGCCGCATGCCGAAGATGACCCCCGGCTGCACGTCCTGGCGGATGATCTCGCAGCCGTCGCCGTGGGCGAGCAGGTGGACGGCGACGCCCGGCGTGACGATCGTCTCGAGCGAGCGGCCGGCCGTGAGCAGGCGGGCGCCCGCGGGGCCGAGCCCGGATCCGCGGAGCTCGGCAGCAACCCGGCGCGCGGGGGGGGCCCCCCCCCCCCCCCCCCGGGGGTTTTAGCCCCCCCCCCCCCCCGC